>JAFAWX010000130.1 GCA_019241535.1 Acidobacteriota bacterium
CTCGACAACCAAGTTCCTCAATGGCCACAGCGACGGGTTGGGCGGGGTGGTCGTCTGCACTCGCAAGGAACAGGACGAAGAACTCGCCTTCGTGCAGAAGGCGGCGGGCGCTATCCTTTCACCCTTCGAGTGCTGGCTGGTCTTGCGCGGCACCAAAACCCTAGCGGTGCGCATGGCTCAGCATGATCTGAACGGGGGGCGGGTAGCCGAGTTTTTGCGCGGGCACAGGAGGGTGAAGAAGGTCTTTTATCCGGGCCTGAAGGACCATCCCCAGCATGAACTGGCCACGCGGCAGATGGCCGGTTTCGGGGCCATGATTACATTTGAAACTGGCTCGCTCGAAAATGCTGCTAGCATGCTGAAAGCCGTGCGGGTCTGCTCGCTCGGCGAATCTCTTGGGGGAGTGGAAACCCTGATTTCTCATCCCGCCACCATGACGCATGCTGCCTTAGGGAACGAAGCCAGGGAAAGAATCGGCATCACGGACGGAATGATTCGCATTTCGGTTGGTATCGAAAGCGTGGATGACATTCTTGCCGACCTTGACCAGGCGCTCGGATGAGCGTGCCGCCCGACCCGGCGAGCGGCCGCAGCGTGCGTGAGTTACGATGAGCGCTTCAGATGAGCGCTTCATCTGTCAGGCGCAATGCCCGTCCGATGCTAGCGTGACTTGCTTCGTTGAACCCGATCGGAGAAGCTGCTGATATTTCCACAAGAAAACGCGGCTCGCGTTTAACCGCAAGCCCCTGAATCGGCAGCCGAAACTTTACTCCAGCAAATGGGTTTATCTCCTGCAGAGGCCGATAGGGCCGAAGGGGAGAGGCAATATGCGGCGACGAATGTTTTCTCTCACATGTTTTGCGCTGTTGGGGTCGGCCTTGGCGTTCGGCGAGGGCGGCCATCGCGATCTGCGCCAGGACCGGCGCGACCTGCGGTATGACCGCGTGGACCGCTCGCAGGACCGAGGCGATATTCGCCATGACCGACGTGATCTTGCTCGCGATGGCCATGACTTGCGCAATGATCTGCGCCATGGCGATTACGAGGATGCGCGACGGGATCGCGCGGAGATCCGCAACGACCGCGGCGATCTGCGAAACGATCGTTCCGATTTACGGTCCGACCGGCGCGACATCCGGCACGATTTCCGCCGCGACCAGAGATAGCCAGCAGTGAAGCAGGCGGCGGGCGCCACCGCCGCCATCCTTCTCAGCTCATCCCATCAGCCGAGAGACGCGTCAATCCAGCGGAGATATTCGGCACTGCCGTCAGCCACAGCAACAATTAGGTACTCCGGCAGCTCATAAGAATGCAGTTCCCCGAGTGTCGACCGCACCTGTTCTTCATGCGATTTCGAGGTCTTGATTAGCAGTAGGCACTCCTCTGCCTTTTCCACGGTTCCCTGCCAGCGGTACACGGAGTGAACGTGCGGGATGATATTCACGCACGCTGCCGCACGCCGCTCGACCAGAGCCTGGGCAATCTTCGTCGCCTCCTCCTCGGATCCGGTGGTCGTTAAGATCAGCAACTTGTCGCTCATGTAGAATCAACCCCGATCTTAACTTTGGAGATTGTCTGGCGAAAACAGTCTTCGGGGTCTCATTGTAAACTTCCGGCGAGAACTCAAATGGCTAGCGAGATCAGGTTCGGCACCTCGGGATGGCGTGCGGTCATGGCCGAGGAGTTTACGTTTGCCAACGTGCGCCTTGCTATCAGCGGGATCGCGCGTTACGTAAGTTCCCAGAAGCCCAAAGGAGCGCGGGTCATCGTGGGGCGGGACCCGCGTTTTTTGGGAGAGAGTTTCTGTTCGCTTGCTGCCGACATTCTGTCCGCCCACGGCATTACCGCTCTCGTCGTCGAGGAGGCTGCTCCCACCCCTGCCATTGCCTATGGTGTTATCCAGGAAAAAACCGACGGAGCGATCAATTTCACCGCTTCTCATAATCCTCCCGAATACAACGGTATCAAGTTTTCCACCCCAGACGGCGCCCCCGCCCTGCCCGAGGTTACCGGTGAAATCGAGCGGGCAATTGCCTCGCCTGATGGAGTGCCCGGCGCCGAGAGAGTTTCGGCCCAATTGCTGGACGTCAAGCCGGCATACCTCGAACGTCTGCGCGAGATTATCGACCTCGCCGCGATAAAGCGGGCCGCTTTGCGCGTGGTCTTTGATCCCCTGTGGGGCGCGGCTCGCGGATACCCCGACGCTCTTTTGCAGGAAGCGGGCGTCGATGTGTCGACCGTTCACGATTATCGCGACGTGCTTTTTGGCGGCCATGCACCGGAACCTGACGACCATCTGCTCGAGCCGCTGCGGGCAAAGATGCGGGAAAGGGATGCACACCTGGGAATCGCGACCGACGGAGATGCCGACCGTTTTGGAATCGTCGACCAGGACGGCCGTTTTCTGCAACCAAACTACATCATCGCGCTCCTGTTCGATTACCTGGTCGAAAGCCGTGGCTGGAACAATGGTGTCGGTAAATCCGTGGCGACCACCAACATGATTAATGCGCTCGCCAAATACCATGAGATCGAGCTGCACGAGACTCCGGTCGGATTCAAATACATAGGCGAGCTAATTAAGGAGGATAAGATCGCGATTGGGGGCGAAGAGAGCGCCGGTCTCTCCATCCGCTACCACGTGCCCGAAAAAGATGGCATCCTGGCCGGCCTGCTTTGCTGTGAAATGGTCGCCCGCCGGGGCAAGTCCCTGGGGCGCCAGCTCGAGGAATTGTTTGACAAAGTTGGTTCCTTTTACCCGCTGCGGGAGAACTTCCGATTGACGGCAGAGGTGAAGGAGAAGTTTACTGAGAAGTTACGCGTCGATCCGGAAAGCTTTGCCGGACGTCGGGTCAGCGAAGTGGTTCGCAAAGACGGCTTGAAGCTGCTACTGGACGATGGTTCCTGGGTTTGTTACCGGCTTTCCGGGACTGAGCCGGTGGTCAGGGTCTATTCGGAAGCGCCCAGCCAGACGCAGCTTGAGGCGCTGAGCGCGGATGCCAAGCAATGGATTTTCGAGTAGTATTCCCCAAAATCCGCGTTCGCTCGACCACCACCGTAAAGCTGCAGTTGCTGGCCCGGCACGCTGAGCACGTCGAGGCTCGCACCAACCGAATCTGGCGACGCATTGAGCCCTTTTTTCGACAGTTGTTTCGGCTTCGCACGCGGCTGGCCACCGTCGGGGTAGCGCTTGTGGCGGTCTGGCTGTTCGTCCATGTCGTGTTTGGGGCCAATGGCATGGTCGTTTACCGCTCGAAGCGCGCCGAGTACCAAAGGCTCGAGAGAGAAATCGACCAACTGAAGAACGAGAACGAGGACGGCTCCCGGCAGGTGAACCAGCTGAAAACCGATCCCAGGAGAATCGAGCGGGAAGCCCGGGAGCAGTTCCACTATGCGCGTCCGGGAGAGCTGATCTATGTCGCCCCCGAGGCTCCTGCGGCAGCCCCGCCAAAAAACCGTTCCGTTGCCAAGTGAACGACGACCTCGTTACAACCCCCAACTCCGGTTATGGTATATTTCGCGCGGTACCGCCGCGGGGCCATAAAAGGAGATCGTCTAATTATGAGAAAACTTCTGCTCGTCGCTCTGGTCCTTTCCGTGCTGTCCTTGTACGTTGGTGTATCCTTTGCCGCCGATGCAACCACCGTCAACGGCATTGTCTCCGATTCGAAGTGCGGCGCTAAGGGTGCCAATGCGAAGGCTGCTGAATGTACCAAGAAGTGCATCCAGGCAGGCGCCAAAATGGTAGTCGTGACCGACAGCGACAAAAAGGTGCTTACGGTTGAAAATCCCGATGCCCTGACGGGCCATGAAGGACATCACGTGGCCGTGACCGGCGAGGTGGCCGGCGACTCGATTCACGTTGACAGCGTCAAGATGCTGTAAAGCCTGCAGAAACGGGCAGCGCGAAGCTGCCCACTCTGCTTTGGCACTCTTAGATCGGTTACGGCGATCAAACGAGACGCCGAACCCCCCGATGGCCTCAGTGGTCAATGCCCGGACACTGGCGGTCGCGCACCTTATCGCAGAACACCTTCAAGGGGTGAACTAGCGGTCGCGTACAGCTTCTTAGGCATGCGGCCGGCAAGATAAGCCTGCCTCCCGGCAACTACGGCGTGCTTCATGGCCTCGGCCATCAGGACAGGATCCTGCGCGCCGGCGATTCCGGTATTCATAAGCACCGCGTCGGCACCGAGTTCCATGGCGATGGTGGCATCCGATGCCGTGCCCACCCCGGCGTCCACGATCAGGGGCACGCCCGTAATCAGCTCTCGCAGGATCTGAAGATTTGCCCGGTTCTGAATGCCCATCCCGCTGCCGATGGGAGCGCCAAGCGGCATGATCGTGGCCGCCCCGGCATCGAGCAGTCGGCGTGCAAAGACCACGTCATCAGAGGTGTAAGGCAGAACGGTAAAGCCTTCCTTTACCAGCACCCGTGTGGCCTCAAGCGTTGCCTGCACGTCGGGAGAGAGCGTAGCCTGATCGCCGATGACTTCGAGCTTTACCCAATCGGAAATACCAACTTCACGCCCCAGGCGGGCCGTCCGAATCGCTTCCTCCGCCGTATAACAGCCGGCGGTATTTGGCAGCAGGAAATATTTTCGGGAATCGATGTAGTCGAGCAGCGATTCCCGGCTGCGGTCGAGGTTTACCCGCCGCACGGCCACCGTGACCACCTCGGCGCCACTGGTTTCGAGAGCGCGAGCGGTCTCGGCAAAGGATTTGTATTTTCCTGTGCCGACGATAAGCCGGGAGCGAAATTCCCGGTCGGCGATGATGAGAGAATCTGACATTTGCTTCTATTGTAAATCCCTCAGGGTCGCCCTTCGCTGTACATCTCCTCAATCTGTGGCTTGAAAAGCTCTTCAATAGCCCGTCGCCTCAGTTTCAAGCTCGCCGTCAAAGTTCCGTTTGCCGCGGAAAGCTCGTCGCTGATGAGGCGGAAAGCTTTTAATTTTTCAAACTGCGCGAGATCGTCATTTACTTTGGAGACAATGTCGGCATACTGTCGCCGAACCTCGCCGAGCCTGAGCAGTTCCTCACGGGAGGAAAAAGGCAGGTTCTTTTCCCGGGCCCCCATTTCCAGGGCGGCGAAGTTGGGGAAAATCAGCACGGCCGGGAATCTGCGCCTCTCCCCCACTACCACGGCTTCGGCAACCAGTGGAAAATGCTTCAGATTATTTTCGATCGGCTGCGGAGCGATGAACTTTCCTCCGGAGGTTTTGAGCAGGTCCTTTTTCCTGTCGGTTACGTATAAAAATCCCGCTTCGTCGATTCTTCCAATGTCTCCGGTCTTAAACCAGCCGTCGATGAATGCTGCCTGCGTTTCATCCAGCTTGTTCCAATAGCCTTGAAAAACCGAGGGTCCACGCACCAGGATTTCTTGATCCTCGGCAATCCGGACTTCGACATTGGTCAGCGGCTTGCCTACGCTTCCAATGCGGTGGTTATGCGGATTATTGACGGCCACTACCGGAGAAGTCTCGGTAAGTCCGTAGCCCTCATGAATACGAATGCCGATATCAGCGTACCACTCCGCCAGGGCGCGTCCGAGCGGCGCCCCGCCGGAGATGAAAATCCGCACCCGCCCGCCTATGCGCTGCCGGATCTTCGAGTACACGAGGCGATCGGCAAGGTTCCAGGGAAGAGTTCGCGGTGTTTCGCCGGCCAGAGTCTCGTCGCGGTGCGCGCGGCCGACGCGAAGAGCCCACTGGTAGATCTGTCTTTTGGGGAACCTGCCGGCTTCGAGTTCGACCTGGGCGTAGATCTTTTCGTAAACGCGGGGGACGCTTAGCAAGATATGCGGGCGGATTTCGCCGAGGGCCCGGGGAAGGTTCTCAATCTGCGGCAGGTGCGCCAGAGTGACTCCGCTGTAGAGCAGTCCAAGATCGACCGAGCGCGCGGTGACATGGGAAAGCGGGAGAAAGGAAACCGACGCCATACCGAGACCGAAGTCGAAACTTTCAAGGAAGCCTTTGATGTTCGCGGCCATGTTGCCGTGGGTCAGCATCACGCCTTTAGGAGTTCCCGTGGTGCCGGAGGTGTAAATGATGGTGGCCAGCTCGTTTCGCTCGACCGGTTTTATGCCGTCAAGCTGCGGTTCGGCTGCCGATTCGAACAGTTTCGAAATGGGAATGGCGGGTTCTAAAGCCACCTGGTCCATCACAATGATCTTTTCCAGGGCGGTCGAAGTCCAGATCGAGAGCACTTTTTCCAGGTGCGTGCGGGAGGAGACAAAAACGGCGCGCGCCAGTGAATCGCGGAGAAGATAGGCAGTTTGTTCCGCTGTGAGGGTGGTATAGATGGGCACGACAACCGCTCCTCGCAAAAGACATGCGACGTCGGCCACAACCCATTCGTGCCGGTTCTCGCTCAGAATGGCGACCCGGTCTCCTCGGGAAATGCCCAATGCAGCCAGAGCGTTGCTCAGGCTCGAAACCAGTCGAACGAACTGTTGCGAGGAAAGCGGTTTCCATCCACTCTCGTGTCGGCGCAGGAAAAGTTCCGGTTGTTCACGACCTGCGATAGCAAAAAAGATGTCATTGAGGGTTTCGAGGCTCACTTTGCTGAATGTAAAACTTCGAGCGCGGCGGCGCAATGCGCTAGTTTGGATCCGATTGGCCCCGGCCTCGCGGCGTCAATCGGCCGAGGGAAGTCGGCGGGTGCTAAAATCGAGGACAACGATCGTGGGGCTATAGCTCAGCTGGGAGAGCGCATCGTTCGCAACGATGAGGTCGTCGGTTCGAGCCCGACTAGCTCCACCATGTTTTCAAGCACTTGTGGCACCTGCTGCGGCTCGCTCTGTCGTTTTGTGTCGTACTTTGTGTCGTAACCACCCTCTTTGCTCTCTGAATTGCTCTGTTTGACCGTGCTGCCCGTCAGCGCGTCAAGCGCCACCCGCTTCGCCTGAAGCCGCACATGGGAGTAGTGACGCAGCATCTTGGCTGAGACGTGGCCTGCGATTCCCATGATTGTGGCATCACTGGTCTGCGACTCGGCTAGTTCAGTGATTGCATGGTGTCTCAGATCGTGGAACCGCAGCCCGACCAGAGGACTTTTAACCTTGCGAAGATCGGCCTTGCATTCCTCGTTCCGGCACACCTCTCTTGGGGGCTGTTGCTTGCCGCACTGGGGGCAGCGGATTGCGCGTGTGAGGTTGCGCCATGCGGTGCGCCAGCTACGTTGGGGTTTCGAGGTATCAACGTGACCGTGCTCACACGCGAAGAAAATGTAATGATTCGGATGCACAGGTCCAATTTTCTTTGCCCGTTGGTAGAGGGCAATCATAGCCTCTCTTGCCGCTGCATTGAGCGGAATGACTCGCTCACCTGCGTCGGTCTTGCTCTGCCGTATCGTCATGATCCAATCGAGCAGGTTCACATCGCGCCAGCGGACCCCCTTTAACCGTTACCTTTAACTCGCAGCCACGGGCCGTAGTATTGAAGGCCAGCACAGCAGCACAATAAGCCGCCAGCCAATCTGGTCTGCTAGATGCCATGACCAGCAGCCGCATCTTTTCCTCAAACGTGAGCGCTCTGCCAATCTTTTCACGTACAGGCAGCGGCTTGATCTCATCTGAAAACAGGTGCCAACGCTTCGCTTTTTTTAGCACACCCCGAATGATGTCCAGTTCCCGATTGATAGTGGCGTTCGCGATGTTTTCCGCTTTGCGCTTACGGATGTAGGCCAGCACATCCGCTGGCGTTATGCGCGACACTCGCATGCTGCCAAGAACGTGATTAACGCGCTTAGGTTGCCGGCGCCTGATTCACCGCTGGCGTGATCGGGTGAGACTGCCTGATGTGAAAGAGTTGTGAGTGCGGGGCGAAAAACCAGGTCAGGCTCATCCTTCCCCCCAGAGTGCCTGGGTGGTGGTTCCACTCAGGAGGCGAGGTCTCATGAAACGTCTCTAGTCCCCGAAGCTGGGACTCTGCCGCCTCGCTTCGGTGTTTTAGCTACCGGATTGCCCGTGATCCACTCTGAACCAAGGTGTGGCCCTCGCCTTGCGCGAATCTCCCGCACTGCGAACAGGCGCAAAAGCGCATGCA
>JAFAWX010000119.1 GCA_019241535.1 Acidobacteriota bacterium
GATGAGGAAGTCCGGTCGTGTCCGAGCACACAGGGGAAAGAAATCTGAAGGCCAGCTCACCGGATCTGAAGTGATATGAACTCTCGGTGCATGCAGTTAAGGTTTGAAAACTTCTGGGCGGAACAAGCCCCTCATTCACGGTAAATCGGATCTGCGAGCGAAACCATTCGCCTCACCGTCTTCGCATAAAGGGGCCGGATACCGCGGCTCGCAGTCGACGCGGAAAGTTTCGTTTCCACAACCACCAGGCGGTAGCGGCAACCAATGCCCACAGCAAGCCGGCACCTGGAATCACCAGCAGCGGGCGGTACCCTGGGAGGAATTTCCACGCCAGAGCGGCAAATGCCATCAGGCCCAAGCTGCCCATAGCTGCTCCAGCGGCGTCCGCCCCTGCCGCCTGGCGGCCCCGGTAAAAACCGTTCAGACCCTTCTTCTGCTTGCGCTCCTGCTCATGTTTTTCAACCAGGCTCGTGCTGGCCACCAGAATCGCGGGGAACGCAAGAAACAGGCCTGCCAGCTCGGCGCCGAACTTTTTGGCAATTGCCCCCGCCCCCGCCGTAACCAGCCCTCCTAGAGCAAAGCGAATCAGGTACTCGTACCACTTCGACTGCTTCAGACCCGATGTGCTGATGCTGACAATCATGCTAAGAAGCCAGTAATGCCCGCCATAGCCCCAATGCCATCCCCAGCCAAAGGAGCAGGGCAGAGAAGCCGACGCTTAGAGCCGGAAGTTTGAACCGCAGCAAGAGATAACTAAGGACCGAGGCGTAGACGAAAAAGGCGGCAGCTCCAATGATCATGGAGCGGGCCTCGACGGCCGCAACTTCCTTGCTATCGAGAAGAATCGTCAGCGCCAGGGAGGCCAGAGCAATCGACGGTGCGGCACCGAACAGGCCGGCAAACGTTTTTGGCTTGAACACGTCCGAAATGGCCGAGAACGCGCAGACCGCCAACCCGCCAATCACGAAGCGGATAGCCAGTTCCTTCATGACAAACTCCCGAGATTGGGATCAGTCCCACTCGAAATAGCTTTCCACCTATCTCCCTTTGTTGCGGCCTTGGCCGCTTCGGTTCTGCGAGGCCGCAAAGCGACCGTAAGATGTAGGTTCCGTGGAAGACGATCGCCCGTTTTCATCGAGGCCACGGCAGTTGGGTGTCTCTGAGCGCGAAGGCCTTCGCAAGAAAGAAAGAAAAAGGTTCCGCGTGGGCTGCGGTTTCCGCAGCCCCGACCGACGCCGAGTTCGGCACCCATCCGTCAACAAAACTCTTGACGCCAACCCCTGTCAGCCTGTACGTTAAAGCGTTCTGAAGGCCTTATTACACCGGATTCCTGACGAACCTCCGCTCGACAGGACTTAGGGCAGACAAGAGAAACTTTCGGCACCTTCAGCGCATCTATACAAGTAATTAGAGTCTAATTCCTTTAGAACTCATCTGTTTTCAGTGTTTTACGGTTTTCGGGCTGTGCGCGAGCCCGGGAAAGTTTCCTGAAGAAGGGCTGAGC
Organism: Acidobacteriota bacterium; assembly: GCA_019241535.1. Lineage (GTDB taxonomy): Bacteria > Acidobacteriota > Terriglobia > Terriglobales > Acidobacteriaceae > Gp1-AA145. The sequence continues at coordinate 1,505 of JAFAWX010000119.1, forward strand.
CGTTCAGTGCGGGGATTAGAAAGGACATTACATATGCGCTCAGATCGTGTTTTTGATGCTTTACATACTCTGCGTAACCGTTATATGCTCTGCCAGCTTGCCTCCAAGGCTACCCGGAAGTTTCATAAGCCGAACACCAGAATCCAGGAAACCATGAACGAAGTCTTGGACCGGATTGCAAGCTCCGAGCGCCAGACGGTTTTGTCCGAGCCGGAACATTTTGTTGAGGCACAGCGGCGGGCAGCCTGAAACGGTCCCGCCTTCCTGCCTGAATTGACCCAAATTCCCCTAAACCATTACTAAAACCCGCCTTCATCCCAATCCTTCGCAGGTGCGCTCATGACTATTGCCGAACTCAAAGAAAAAAACATTACCGAACTCACGAAGATCGCCCGCTCCCTCGATCTGCCGGGTGCGAGCGGAATGCGCAAGCAGGATCTGATCTTCAAAATCCTGCAGGCGCAGAGCGAAAAAGAAGGGCACATCTTTGCCGAAGGCGTGCTCGAAATCCTCCCCGACGGTTATGGGTTTTTGCGCTCGCCTGATTACAACTATCTGCCCGGCCCGGACGACATATATGTCTCGCCATCCCAGATCCGCAAATTCGACCTCAAGACCGGCGACACCATTAGTGGCCAAGTACGCCCGCCGCACGAAGGCGAGAAATACTTTGCCCTGGTAAAGATCGAGGCCGTCAACTTCGAGTCTCCTGACGAAGCCCGCAACAAGATCCTGTTCGACAATCTCACCCCGCTTTATCCGCAGGAGCGCGTCAAGCTGGAAACGGTCCGGGAAAACATCAGCGCACGGGTAATGGATTTACTTACCCCGCTCGGCAAAGGGCAGCGCGGATTGATCGTCTCTCCCCCGCGTGCTGGTAAAACCATGCTGCTGCAGAACGTAGCCAATTCGATCACCACCAATCATCCGGAAGTTGTCCTGATCGTTCTGCTGATCGATGAGCGGCCGGAAGAGGTGACCGATATGCAGCGTTCGGTCAAAGGGGAAGTGATTTCTTCAACCTTTGACGAACCGGCCGCACGTCACGTCCAGGTGGCGGAGATGGTGATTGAAAAAGCCAAGCGACTGGTCGAGCACAAACGCGACGTGGTGATCCTTCTGGACTCGATTACCCGTCTGGCGCGCGCCTACAACACCATCGTCCCCCCTAGCGGAAAGGTGCTCTCGGGCGGCGTCGATTCAAACGCCCTGCAGCGTCCCAAACGGTTCTTCGGCTCGGCACGAAATATCGAAGAAGGTGGCTCGTTGACGATTATCGCCACCGCCCTGATCGATACAGGATCGCGCATGGACGACGTGATTTTCGAAGAATTCAAGGGCACCGGGAATTGCGAAATCATTCTCGACCGCAAGCTGGTCGACAAGCGCACGTTTCCCGCCATCGACATTCAGCGTTCCGGCACCCGCAAGGAAGAGTTGCTGATCCCCAAAGACGACCTGGCGCGTATCTGGGTGCTGCGCAAAGTCTTGAACCCACTTTCCCCAGTCGAAGCCATGGAACTGCTCATCGAGCGTCTCGCCAAGGCGCAAACCAATGGCGAGTTCCTGGCCAAGATGAGCCAACTCTGAGGCTGAGCTTGGCGGCGGCGCAGCAATCTTAACCGTGGCCCCGTCTGATCTTGGCAAGGGCCTCTAAAAACCTGCCGTTGTCCTCCGGAGTCCCGATTGAAACCCGTATAGCGGTGTCTGCTCCCCATGAGCCGAGCGGTTGAACCAGGATGCCGCGCTGGTTCAGCTCATCGGCGAATCTCGCAGCACTTTGCCCGGTTTCGCAATAAATGAAATTTGCCCAGGTCGGAAGGGCCTTGAGCCCCAGTCGCTCTAAACCTCCGCTAACCACCGCCGCCTGCTCTGCATTATTTTCAATGGCAGTCCTGATGTGCTCCCGATCGTGAAGCGCTGCCGAGGCCGCAGCCTCGGCCAGCGCTGAAACCGAAAACATCGTGCGCAGCAACCGCAAGACGGTGATCAGCGCCTCCGGTCCGATGCCGTAACCCACGCGCAAGCCGGCCAGGCCGTGCACTTTTGAAAACGTCCTCAGCAGGATGATATTTCGCCCATCGCGCAGGTACTCGAGCGAGCGGGGATACGCGACGCCGCGTTTATCCGCGAAATACTCGGCATAATCGCCGTAAGCCTCATCGAGCACCAGGAGCACATGCTGGGGCAGCCGATTGATGAAATGCGCGAGTGCATCGGCAGCGATCAGGCTGCCGGTGGGGTTATTGGGATTGGCCACAAACACAATACGCGTATTCTGGTCTACCGCTTTCTCTATTGCCTCGAGGTCATAGCCGTCGTCGCGGGTCTCAACTTCGATTAGGCTGCCGGGCGTGGCCTTTGTTGCCAGCCTGTAGACCATAAAGGAGCGGGCACTCGTGATCGCCTTCAGCTCCGGCCCGAGCAGCGCCCTCGCGATCATGCCCAGCAGTTCCGTCAACCCGGCAGTGACCAGCACCTGTCCCGCTGGGACGCCATGGAAGCGCGCGATATTGCTCGTAAGATCGGCCGCCTCCGCCTCGGGGTAGCGGTGCAGTTCCGCCAGCCCGTGCTCGATCGCCTGGAGGGCGAGCGGAGACGGTCCGAAGGGGTTTTCGTTCAAATGCAGTGCAATTGCCCGGTCTTCTCTCGCGCCCAGCTTCGAGACGCGTGCCTCATGGCTCTCGACCAATTTGCGTATGTGCGCGGGCAGGAACTGCTCGAAGCCGTTCATCGCCGGTTTCCCGCAGGCGAAGCCGACAGACCGGCCACGCGCCTCAGTTTGTCTACTTCCCCTGGGCGCAAGCGCCGGAATTGTCCTTCAACGAGGTCTAAAGCCAGCGGGCCATAACCTACGCGCTTGATCTTCTCGACATGATGTCCAATGGCTTCGAACATGCGACGTATCTGACGGTTCTTGCCCTCGGTCAAGATCAATTCGTACCAGGGATTCTCTGCTTCCCGCAGCAGCCGTACTTTCGCCGGAGCGGTCTTCACCCCGCGTCCTCCCTCGCCCGAAATTCGCAGCCCCCGGCGGAGCTTTTCAATTGCCTCCGGGCGCGGCATGCCGGCCACCTTCACCACATAGGTTTTTTGGACATGGGAAGCAGCCCTCATGAGGCGATGCGCCAGCTCGCCATCATTGGTCAGCAGAAGCAAACCCTCGCTTCGATAATCGAGCCGTCCGACCGGGTAGACGCGGGCACGAACGCCGGCCAGCAGGTCCATAACCGTGGGTCTTCCCTCGGGGTCACGCACCGTGGTTACAAACCCTTTTGGCTTATTCAGGGCCAGATAGATGTGGTCTTCTGAGCCGTGCAGTAGTTTTCCATTCACCCGGATATGGTCGCGCTGAGGATCGGCTTTCGTTCCCAGCTCGGTGACCACCTGCCCATTGAGCGATACCCGGCCGGCTGTGATCAGCTCCTCCGCCTGGCGGCGGGATGCAATCCCGGCAGCGGCGATGATCTTCTGCAGACGCTCGGCGGCCATGGATCAAAGCTTACCAAAGAGGGCAGCCCCAGTAGCGAGCCGACGCGGGGAGGGATTTTGAGGCGACGCATCGATTATGAGGGCTCGCGGGCGGGGTATTCGCTGCTTTCCTGCGCTGAGGGCCCGCTATTAACGACCGCCTCCGCCGCCACACCTGATGGCTTTTCGGCCGGCACCAGATCCATCTGAAAAGAGTCTGCAACGAGCTTTTCAAATTCCTCCATGCTCGGCAACTCGCTCAAATCTTTCAGCCCAAAGCGAAGCAGAAACTCCTTGGTCGTGCGGTAGAGAATCGGCCGTCCAATCACGTCCTTCCGTCCGGCGGTGGTGATGAGCTTGCGGTCGAGCAGCGTGGCGATCACCCCGCTTGAGTCGACGCCGCGGATCTCGCCGATTTCAGGGCCGGTTACCGGCTGCTTGTAGGCGATTACCGCAAGCGTTTCGAGAGCCGGCAGGGACAACCGAATGGGGGGCTTCAAACTGCGGGCGAACTCACGCACAATCTCGTGCTGCTCGGGCTTTGTGGACATGCGATAACCGGCGGCGATTTCCCGAACTTCGATGCCGTGGCCCTCTCCCGCGTACTCTGCGGACAGCTCGGCGACCGCCGCCCGTATGCTGAGGCGCAGTGCGGCGGCGTCGGTTAGAGCCTCGGACTCCTTCAACAACTCAACGATCTGGTCGAGGGTGACCGGAGTTTCGGCAGCATAAATGATCGCTTCGACTTTGGCTTTGAGGCTCATGACCTTTTCATGTCCGTCGGCAACCGGAGCCGCGCACCGCCGCTACTTCCAGTCGTCCCTGACCTCGGCCTGCTCGTTCTCGAGTGCCTCGAAACGGCGGTGCTTCCGCACCAGGATTTCGCCGAACAAACGGTCCTGGCGAAGCTGTATGGCGTGCAGGCGCACGAGCTCCAGCAGGGCCAGGAACATGCACACCAGAGCCGCTCGTGAGTCGACTCCTTCAAGGATCTGCTTCAAACGCAGGGGACGGTCTTCGAGCGACAAACGGCGCCGCAGGTAGGCAATCATCTGGCTGACGCTTACGCTCTCCTCGTTGACTTGAATGATGGGCCGGGAGCGCACCCGCTCGAGCACCTGCTGGAAAGTTTTCACCACATCGACGAGATCGGCCGCAATCTCCGGCTCCGTGCCTTCGCCGTCGAGGAACTCGCGAATGGCGGGATTCGAGCGAACCGCGTCCTCAATCTGCTGCTTTTGCAGGAGCATCTGCGCTGCCGCTTTAAACTTTTCGTGCTCAATCAGCCGGTTTACCAGTTCCGCCCGGGGGTCCTCCTCGGCGCCTGAATCCGGGTCGGGCTCGCGCGGCAGAAGCATCTTCGATTTGATGTGAATCAGGGTGGCTGCCATGTAAACGAATTCGGCGGCCACGTTGACGTCGAGATCGCGGAGCCTCTCCACATAGGCCAGGTATTGTGCCGTGATCTTTCGAATCGGGATATCGTAGATATCGATGTCCTGCTTGCGAATCAGGTCAAGCAGCAGGTCAAGCGGGCCTTCGTAGACATCGGCAACCGCAACCGCGAAAGGAAAATCGCTGTCTTGTTTCTTTGCCGGGGCGGCGGAGGTCGCCTCAACCGGCGTGGTCCCCGAAACCTGTTGCTCAACCGTCGCCTTGGCGGGTTGCCCCATCGGATCCTACTTTGCTCCCCCGGCCCTGTCGGGCGCCTCGAAGGCTAGCGACATTCCCATGGCGTCCCGAACCTCGGCCATGGTTTGCGCGGCCACCTTTTTTGCCTTTTCCGACCCGCTCTCCAGAATATCCCAGGCGAGCCGTGGATTTTCCTCATATTTTTTCCGCCGCGCCTGAATGGGATCGAGAATCCGCATCAGTGAGTCCGCCGCCCACTTTTTGCATTCAATGCAACCAATTCCGGCGGTTCGGCAGCCGCTGTCGACACGGGCATTGGTCTCGCGGTCGCTGAAGATCTTGTGCAGATCGCCCACCGGACACACATCGGGATTGCCACGGTCGGTTCGCCGTACCCGCGCCGGGTCAGTCATCATAGTCTTGAGCTTCTGCCGGACCACCGGCTCGGGATCGGTAAGCAGAATTGTGTTGCCGTAGGATTTCGACATCTTGCGTCCATCGGTTCCGGGCAGCTTCGCCGCCGGAGTCAGCAAGGGCTGCGGTTCGGGGAAGACCACCGCCGAGGTCGGTGATGTAAGCGAGTAAAACTGGTTGAACCGACGTGCGATCTCGCGCGTCAGCTCCACGTGGGGAACCTGATCCTCGCCGACTGGAACCAGGTCGCCTTTGTAGATCAAAATGTCGGCCGCCTGCAGCACCGGGTATCCCAAAAACCCATAGGTGCCGAGATCTTTTTCCGTGATGTTCTCTCGCTGTTCCTTGTAGCTCGGCACCCGTTCGAGCCACCCCAGGGGAGTAATCATCGAGAACAGCAGGTGCAGTTCCGCATGCTGCGGCACGTGAGACTGAATGAAAAGTGTCGAACGGTCGGGGTCGAGACCGGCGGCCAGCCAGTCCAGCGACACATCCATCGAATTCCGCTTTACTTGCGAAGTGTCGGCATAATCGGTTGTAAGCGCGTGCCAGTCGGCCACAAAGAAGAAGCAGTCGTACTGGTCCTGCATGCGCACCCAGTTATCGAGCGCACCAACAAAATTACCCAGGTGCAGCTTGCCGGTCGAGCGCATGCCGCTCAGCACTCTTTTTCTTTGCTCGGTCATGCGTTCAGAAGGATCCAGTCGAAAGCGCTGAGCACCGGCGAAAGCAGCGCGTTCAGCAATCCGCCGCCAAAATACACAAGCAGCATGAGCCCGGCAAACCCCATCATGTCATACACGCGGCGCATGGGATCGGGCAGCAGATGACGGACCACGTGACTGCCATCAAGCGGCGGAACCGGGAGCAGATTGAAGACGGCAAGCAGGACATTGATCTCGACCAGCACGTGAAAGAGCACGCACAGGGGAACCATGAGCGACTCAGAGTGAATCAGCCGCCCCCGGGTCAGGCCTTCGATGACCATCTGCCCCGCGGGAGAGGTGAGCTTGATAGCGAGGAGCACAATGGTTGCACCCGCGGCGACCACAAAATTACTCACGGGCCCGACAACCGAGGTCAAAATATCGTCGAGAACGGGATTGGCAAAGTTCCGGGGATTGACCGGAGTAGGTTTCGCCCACCCCAGCATGGGAATGTGGGCAAAGAGGGCGATCAGAGGCAGCAGGACGGTACCGATAGGATCAATATGTTTTATGGGATTGAGCGTAATCCGCCCCAGCATGCGAGCCGTGGGATCGCCGCGCCGGTTGGCCATCCAGGCGTGCGCCGATTCGTGAACACTGATAGCGAACAAAAACGCAATTACCTGGAACAGGATTTCGACGTATTGGAGGGTCATTCCCGCTTCGGCTTCGATACTACCATGCTCCGGTCCGCGCTCTATTCTGCCTGTCCTCCGGCTTTTTCAGGCGCCACGGTCTTCACCTTGATGGTTCTCGCCGGAATACCGCCTACGATGTGATAGGGAGGCACATCCTTAGAAGCTACGCCCACGGCCCCCACCAGACCGTGCTCGGCAACCCGCACGCCGCTCAGCACCGTGGCGTGATAGGTGATACGTGCCCGCGGCCCCAGTTCGGTCTTATGGTTGGTGATGATCATGCCGTCGTTTAGATCATGAGCATGGGAGTAAACGTTGGCATAATCGGAGACCGAGCTCCCTTCGTGAATGACGAGCTCGCCGCGATCGTCGAGCAGAACGTACTTATGAATCGTGCAATTGTCTTCGACCGTAAGGTTGTATCCAAACGAGACCTCCACGCCGTGAAAAATCTTCACATTCTTGCCACAATGCTTAAAGACGTGTCGGGCCAGCATGGCCCGCATGCGGAAACCGAGCCAGTGATTCAGCCCCAGGGGAGAGCGGTCATACATCATCCAAAACCAGATCAATGGCTTGCGCTGCGCGTACTTCGCGCGATCGACATCGCCGTAGTACTCCGGTTCAAGTGTGACATTGCGGGGATCGAGTTGGTATTCCACCGAGCGGCTCGCAAGCGAAGTTTGATTGGCCGAACCGTATCCGCCATAGATCTCCTGCAACGCCTGACGCACCACGCTCGTGCGATGACCGGCATCCGGGTTTGAAAATTGCGAGTCCAGCTGCTCGATCCAGTGTAGAAAGCACTCCTCTGCTTCAGGTTGCGGCGAGAGATTTCGGTACTCGTATCTGGGCATCGCGGTAACCTCGATAATGGTGGTCAAAACCATAGCACAGTGGGTGAAGGGAAAAACCTGGTGGAGCAGCCGGGTCATGCCGGACGGGCGCGGTTTCGCTCAGTGCTGGGTTAGGGTCAACGTATGCCGGCCGACAGTGGCAGTTTGAATGCGGTCAGGGAGTGAAAATCGCGAGTCCAGCCCAATCTGCGGATATTCAGGCTGAATGTACTTTTCTACAAACAAGCGCAACACAAAGCGCGGCACCTCGACCCCATCAAGCGAGACCGAGTCGACATGCACGGTCGCTTGCCCGCGGGTGCCGGAGGCGTGGGTTACCACTACCACATCGTGAACTCCGGTGAAAATCTCGAGCAGAGGACTGGCACCGCGGACGTCTCTCCGCAGGCGATCAAAATCGACCCGGGCTGTGCCGGTAACGGTCTCGGCCTGCCCTTGTAACCTGAGCGACTCGACACCGGCAGGGAATCCCACTTCGTCGGAAGCGAGATAGGCATTCACCTCCGCTTCCGTGAAAAGTGTAGGGGCCGGATCAGGATGCGCCGATCGTCCGTTGCGCTCGATGTGCTCCAGTTTGCGATCGAAACTCGCAAGGTCGGCTGAGACCTTCTGGCTATGGCTGGAGGCAAAAAGCAGGGCCCCACCCAAAAACAGGCAGAGTTCAAGCAGATCTAAAGAATGCCGCGATTTCACGGTTTGAGCGACGCTTGTGCAGTTTGAATGGGCGAAACCCGCGTCTTTGCCAGGGTACCGGTCAAGTTGAATCCGCCGCTTTTCGGGCCTGCAATCTTCAGGTCCAGTGTTCCATCGAGCAACGCGGTCCCGCTCACCGTGTAAACTCCATCGGGACTCTCAAGTCGCGCGTCTTCGAAGGAAAATTCGCCGGCTTCGAAACGAAGGTTGCCGTGGAAGGCCGGTGCGCGCAGCGGACCGGAGTCGGGCGTGAGCGCGATGTGGGGAAACAAACCGTCGTTTACCGTGAAGTTTGCCGTCAGGGCGGCGGAACTTACGACCTCATCGAGGCTTGCGCCCGTCGCCTGGAAACCATACTCAGCCTCGCCATTGCCCTCGATCCAGCGATCCTGTATGAGGTCGGCGACGTCGGCGAGAGCTACCCCTTCAAAGCGGCCGCTGCCGGTAAAAAGGGGAGGGCTATGGAGGAAGTTCGCCTTCCAGTCGGCGCTGGTCGTGCCGCCTAGAATTTGCCCGCGCACATTGTCGAGGCTTACTTCGCCGCCTTCAAGACGCAATCCGGCGCTGAAACGCGTGCCCACGGCCCCGCCCAGGATCAGCCTGTCAACCGCGATTTTTCCTGCGGCGCGGGCCTGAAGTAGGTAGGGTGGCTGTTCTTTGCCGAGAGAGAGAAATCGATACCAGTCCTTTTTCCCCAGCCTGGGATTCAGAAAGTCGTTCAACACCCTGGCGTTGAGCTCCGGCGTATGCAAATTGAACCGGAAGGAGCAGGCACTCGCGGCCGCGCACGGGCGGGGGAATTCCATCGACCCTTGCCAGGTTGTCTCGGCTGCAACGGCGCTGAGATTCTGCACCTTGACCGTGTTTTCCCCGAGTAAGAGGGTAGCGTTCACGATCGCGAGCGGCCAATTCGTGCCCCCGACGTGAGCCTCTACTGCACGCAAATGTGCCGTGCCTAAGAGCTTTGGCCAGGTCGCAGCCTTCCACGTCCCGGCCATCCGTAAATCGACCGACAGAGGACCATTGGCGGCAAACGCCGGTCCCTTGATGCGAAGCAGCTGTGCAGCCTCGAGCAGGGATTTTAGTTCGGCGGCTCCTCGCAAAAAGACTTCGTAGCCGGAGCGGGAGAGCGAAGCCCGAGCCTCGAGCGGCAGCGAACCTCCCAAGTGGAAAGTTGCGGGCCCGACTTCAAGATGCGATTCGGCGTCGAACGCCACAGTGGCGTTGCCCATCTGCAGCTTCCCTCGGGGGTAGCGTCTGCCGGTAGCTGTCTGACTGGTCTTAACCGGTAGAGAGGCGGGGAAAAGCAATTCGAATGGCAGGGTACCGAGAGCGATACTCGAATGCGAACCCTCTGAACGTAATTCGAGTTGCTGAACCGTGCCCTGACCCCGTACCAGTGTCCGCTGGCTTGAATCATCGCGGCTGGCCTGAATGGTAGCGTTCAGCCGGCCGCTCGCCACAAGATCATCGGGGGAGAAGGCAAATGCCTGGCGCGCCACACGCAGCGCAGATTCCGCGTCAACCTTACTGGCCACAAGCCATAGGCGATAAGACGAAAACAGGCGCGATGAGGCGCTGGGCGTAGCGCCCCCCTTGAGCTCGAGCAGTCCGCCACCCGCCGGCGCCACACAATCGACATTGGCCAGGGTCTTTTGCACGGAGCTGTAAACCGCCGCGCAATGCGCTGCCAGGCGCAAGTCTCCGCCTCCGAGCACCTCCTGGCGGCCGAGGTTGTCCAGGGTGCCATCAACGGCTAGCTTGAGGCTTTCCGGAGTCCCGTGAGCCGTTCCCGACAGCTCGATACCGCCTCTCCACCCTTGATCGCTGCCGTAAATCAGCTTGGACAATTGCCCGATCTGCGCCTGTTTCCATAGGAACGAGAACTCGAGCGGAGTTTGTCTCACGACCGGCGAACGCTGCCACAGGCCGTTTACGACCACTGTCCCGGTGTCGGTGAGATTGGCATCGGTGCGCATCGGCCGGGCGCGGACGCGCATCGCCCAGGAATTTTCCGATTGCTGCCAAAGCGCGAATTCGGCACTGGTAAACGCGAAATGGGTCTTTTCCGTGCCGATTTTGAAGTTGATGCGTGCTTCAGAGGCCTCAACGTAGGGGAATTTCGGGCGAGGTTCAGCTCTTCCTGATGATGTCGGCGCCGTAGAACCGCGCGCCGCGCGGTCAATCAGCTGCTCGAGATTCCATTTGCCGTCCTGATCCCGGGTCAGGTTCAAGCTGGCGTCGCCCAGGCTGAGAGTCGAGATTTCAAGTCTCCGGCGCAGAAGAGCACTCACCCGCAGCCAAGCCGTGACTTCGCGCGCCCGCACCAGCGGCTCGGCTCCGAACCGCGGGTCGTCGCCTACCACCACATTGTCGAGCGCAAAGCCGGGACGGGGAAGAAAGCAGATGTGCAGGGCACCCACTTCTACGTTGCGCCCGAGCGCCTGGCCGAGAGATTCTGAGACCCGGCCGCGCAGCCGGCGCCCCGCCCGGGGTCGCGCGAGAAACAGTGTTCCGAGGACAAGCAGGACGATAAGCCAGGTGCGTCCCGGGAAGCGAGTCTTCTTGTTCAACGGACCACCTTGAGGGTGCGACGCCAACGGGTTTCGTCAAAGAAATGGATGACTACATGCGCCAGGAAAGAAAGGCGTTGAGCGATTTCCTTCTGCTGATACTGGTTTTCCGGAGTCTCAAACGACCAATAGATAAACATCGGCCGGCCGATGACGTTGTCCTTCGGAATGAAGCCCCAATAACGGCTATCGTAACTCACATCCCGGTGATCGCCCATGGCGAAATAGCTGCGCGCCGGCACCAGAATGTCGCCATTCTCAATGTGCTGGGGCATGGTCAGCTTCCAGAGATCGGTGACATTGCTGTACTCCGGCGGCGGGACGGCGGGGAAGTTATCACGGTAAGGATTGTAAGAGTCCGCTCCGGTGTTCAAAACGTAAGGCTCATCGAGCTTCTGGCCGTTGCGGTAGACGGCGCCGTCGCGAAGATGTATGCGGTCCCCAGGGATGCCGATGATGCGCTTGACCACGTAAAGATCCGGCTCGGCCGGCGATAGAAACACCACAATGTCGCCGCGCTTGAGGTCGCGGTAGGGCAACATAGGTCCGATCCAGCCGGTGGGCGGCGAAAATTGCACCCGGTTCACAAATACGTGATCGCCGATCAGCAGGGTGTTCTCCATCGAGGAAGAAGGAATTTCAAATGCCTGAATAACAAAGGTGATGATGAACAGGCCGGTGACCAGTACCCCGGCCAGGGAGGCTAGAAACTCAACCGTAGTTTCGCGCGGCTTCTCGTCCTTGGGCTTCTCCTTTTTTCCCACTCGTCTTCCTCTGGCAAAAATTTTAATGGACTAATCGCAACGTGCGTTCCCAGCGGGTGATCTCGATGATGTGGCTCATGGTGTAAAGGAATCGCTCAAGTCTATCACCCGGTTTCAGTGGTCCGTTCTCCGGGTCGGGATTACGCATCGACCAATATATGACAAGTGGCCGACCGACGATGTTTTCCTCGGGCACAAATCCCCAGTAACGGCTATCCAGGCTGTCGTCACGGTTATCGCCCATAACAAAGTAGTTTCCTTCCGGCACCACCAGCTGATTGTCGGCGACCAGTTTTTTCATCTCGAGCAGCCACTTGCCGCTTAGCGAGGGAACAAAGGAGACATCCAGGCGCGGAAACTCGTCGCGGAACGGGTCATGCGGCCGGAAATAGTGCACATAGGGCTCCCTGACCTGAACGCCATTAACGTATACCCGCCGGTTAATGAGCCGGATGTGATCGCCCGGCAGCCCTACCACCCGTTTGACGAAGTGTTCCGCCGGATGCACAGGATAGTGAAAGACGATGATGTCACCGCGTTGGACTCGCTTATATGGCAGCACGTTCTTCCAAAAGCTGTCCCGGCTGAAGTGCACTTTGTCTACCAGCAGATAATCGCCGATCAGCAGCGTATTCTCCATCGACTCCGACGGGATCTGAAAAGCCTGCACGATGAAGCTCACTACAAAAACCGCGATTATGATGGTGGCGAGGAGCGAGGCGAACGCCTCCGGCCAAGTCGAGTCACTGCCGGGTGTGGTTGCCAAGTTCACGCTTGGCCCGCCTGTTCGACCAATGCCTGAGAAGCCAAATACTCGAGCACCTGACGGGCCGCATCCTGCTCGGCGGCCTTCTTGGTTAAGGCATGAGCTCTAGCGGTAAATTCGGGCCGATTTTCTTTCGCCGCAAGCAAACGTACTTCAATGGTGAAGGTTTTACGGTGTTCCGGACCTGTTTCCTTGACTAACACGTACGCCGGCTGGGTGCGCCCTTCTGCCTGAAGCCTCTCCTGCAGCGCAGACTTAAAATCGGTGACCCTGCCGGCCATGCCTTGCGAGACGAACTCCTCAAGCTGCGGCTGCACGATGGTTCTTAGGATCAGTAAGCGCGCCGTCTCTAGGCCGGCGTCGAGATAAACCGCCCCGACCAACGCTTCCAGCGCGTCGACCAGGAGCGCTGCCTTGTTTCTGCCCCCGCTCTTTTCCTCTCCCCGGCCGAGCCGCAGATAGCGCCCTAGTTCGAGCTGCTCGGCCACAAGGATCAGATGATTCTTGCTGACGAAGTGAGCGCGTAATTTTGAGAGCTGTCCCTCGCTGAATTGGGGGAATCGCCGGAACAATTCCTCGGTGGTGACCAAGCCCAGCACGGCATCCCCCAAAAACTCCAGCTGCTCGTTGTCGGCGACGCGTTCGGCGGTTGCCGCCTCGGCCTCTCGTGCCTGCGAGCTGTGGGTGAGCGCCCGCTCGAGCAATTCGCGATGGCTAAAGCTGTGCCCGATCCTTCTCTCAAGGGACGGCGCTTGGGTTTCGTGGCTGCTCACTGTAGGGGACATCCTGAGTTCGCCGACTCCTCAGCGCGGCGGCGGAGCCGGGTTTTGCGGGGCATTGGCCGGCGATGTGGCCGTGCCCGGCGAGTTACTTCCACCAGTTTGGATCACCAATCGATCGCGTTCCGTACGCGCCATCTTACCCACTTCACTATCCTCCTGAGTGAGCTCCACAGCACGTTGTGCCTGCTTCAAGGCGTCGGCATAGTTTTTTTCCTGGTCGAGAGCGAGCGCCAGCCGCAGGATGACGACAGGATCGGGGTTGTTGGTATCCGCATCAATGGCCTTGCGGAGGGTCGTCTCCGCCTCGGGATACTGTTCGCGTTTGTACTGAATGGTCCCGACTATGGCAAAAGCCGTCGCACGCAGGTATTTTTTGTAGGCTTCCACCTTGTCAGGCGGCACGCCGGCGGGAACCGTCAAGTCACTGTCAATAGTCTGAAGAGCATGTTCGGCATTGGCCACGGCCTGATCCATGCGCTGCGCCCGGTCGAGATCGGTGGGCGAGGTGTGCTCCTCCTGTACTTCGGCTACTCCGATGAGCGCCTCGGGGTCGTCCTTGTCAATGCTCAGGACCTTCAGCCCGGCATCGAGCATTTTCTGCGCCTGCCCTTCCTTTTGATAACTCCGCATCACAGCCCGGTAGAGGAGCACGCGCAGCTCACTGTCGGCAAACTTGGTGGCGAAATCATTGGCCGCTTTCTCCATGGCATCGGCGGTCGGGGAGTTCACCGCGCTCTGGTAAGCCTGATATTCTTCCTGGGTTTTGGCCCGAACCGGCGCACGGCCACCCGGGGTGGGCTGCGCGGTCGCGGGCTGCTGCGCAGGGGTGGTCTGCTGAGGCGGCGTCTGCCCCCGGGCCAGCGTCGTGAGCACGATCATCGCGGCCAGCGCTGCTCGTCTGGGCATCTTCTTTCTCCTATCTTTGGCCATTTATTCAGTGCTTCTGTTCATCGGCTTGAGGGTCTCCGCCGCCGTGGGACGGGGCTTCGTAGGGTTTCTGAAGGCCCTGCTCGGCGGCAGCTTTCGCCTGCGGCAGGCTGTCGCTCATGCCGACGGCAGCCTTATAGTGAGCCACAGCTTGAGAGCGAAGAGGCCCGTTTTCCTGGTCGTCCTCGAGGTCCAAAATGCGCGCCAGATAAATGTGCGACCAGGCTACGACCTTTGGCTCCGAGGTGGCCTTGAGTGCCCGTTCAAAGTAATCGCGGGCACCGTTTATATTGCGATTGAGCGAAATCTGCGCCAGGATGAAAAACGCCCGCCCCGGATCCCCGTTATTTTCCGTCAGCGCTTCATGCGCAAGCTTCTCCGCCGTGTCCGTGTCGCCCGCCGACAGACGTTCCTCGGCCGTGGTCAGCAGCTTCCCTTCTTTAGGACGGGAGAGATGCAGGAGTTCTGTGTCGGCGACACTCGCAAACTGCACCTGGCTTGCCCGCCGCTGTTCCTTACGCACATCAAGCTGAGCCAGCATGACGGGAATGGCGTTTTTGAATCCCACATTATCTTTCTCAAAATCAAGGAGGCGCTCGTAGAAATATCGCGTCAAGACAAAGCCCTGGGCCATGGATTGATCGACCGCCTGCTGCTGCTCAGCGAGTGGCGCCTTGGCACCTGCCATGGTGCGGGCTTCAATCGAACGGATCATGCACTCGGTTACCAGCAGGGAAGGGTCGGCTTTGAAGCCTTCATCCATCGGCGCCAGCTTGACGGCCTCAAGAACGGGCTCCAGGCGGTTGAGATTGGCGGCGTATTTTCCTACCATGGGATCCAGAAGATAATGCAGGTAAGCGTGCCGGATCTGCTCCATTTTTAGACCTGAAGCGGTTCCGGGCGCGACTACCACGAAATAGGCGGCGCCGTAATTACGGGCATTGATCTGTGACGGCGGTCCCATAGGTTCTACATAAATGCTGAAGGTGCGGCCCTGGTAGCTCCCCGACGGAAGCCGCAGGTAAAGCTCCGTGCCTTGAGCCATCTTGGCGAAGGCGTCGCGGTAGCGATTTTCGAGCTCAGCGTATGCAGCCGCGTGGCGTTCCCAGACATCGTGCAGCCCGGCGGCGACATAGAATTTTCCGACCAGCGGCACCAGTCCGAGCACGCCCGCGGCATCGGGCGGCAGATCGGCATCTTTGACCTTGGGCGCAAAAATTGGGGGTTCGCCAAGATACAACGCTAGCGAAACGTATTGCGAGTAAGTGCGCACGGCATCGGCCTGCTGATGGTCGCGGTAAAAGGCGCAAAGCGACTCGGAAACACTCTTAGCCGCCTCGGCGCTCTCCAAATTGCGTGCAATCTCGCCCCGAATCGCCAGGCGTACCGGGTCCGAGGAGCCGAGTTCAGCGTCGTAGCCGCAGGTATTGATCGCGGCAAGCACGGCAAACAGGGTCTCGCTCTTATCTAATGTGACCGGATTATTGTCGTTGCCGAAAAGGAGCGGTGCGGCCAGCAATAAGGCGGCAATCGGCCCGAACGCGGTCCTCACTTTCAAAGCTAATGAAATCAGGGAAGTCCTCCGAGTGCAGCGCGAGCAGAGGCCTCTTCTCGGCCGGAAATTGCCGGTCTCAGAATAAAAGTGTAAGAGCTTCGCCTCGCATGGGTCAAACGTGGTGCCCGGCTGCTCCCGCACACCGGTGGCGCATTGCCTGCGCGCCCCTAAGCCGCCTCGCCTTTGAACAACTTTCGCATGTATTTCTCTTTGCAGCGGTCAGAGCAGAAATGTACCGCGAGCGGATGTACCGCTTCAGGTTCCGCCCAGCTCGAGAGAATATTGACCTCGCGGCGCGCCGATTGAACCCCGATGCTCTCAGCCGCTAGCCCGAGTATCCACGACTCTTCGGCCTTTTTCGTCCGGCCACAACCGTCGCAAGCAAATTTAATCATAGGGAAGTACCTCTCGAGGCGATTTAGATGCCGAAGCCTCACCTTGTGATGTGACAAATGACCCCGCAGGACCGTGACGCCGATCTGAACGATTCGGCCGGTCAGGCCACCTGAGACACCTGAGTCAGTACCCTCAATTAGTTCGCGAGAGAAAGGAGGAGAGCGCCAGCACGCCCTTCCTGCGCCTCCCGACCGGCTGCGAAGAGCCTCCGCTGCTAAACGGCCGCATGACTCAGATACGTGCGTCGTCTGCTTTTCGGTCAGGGAATCTTACTGCCGCGCGCGCCCGAGCCGCGCGCGCCTGCTCTTCTCGGTTTTTTGCCGGTGCCGTGGTCTGCAGGGAGCGCAGCAGACGCCGGGAAGCAGCGGTGACTTCATTGATGGCCAGCAGGAATGCGCTTTCGTTGACCTGCGAAGGCTTGTTGAAGCCGCTGATTTTTCTTACGAACTGCAGGGAAGCCGCCCGAATCTCTTCTTCGGTAACCGGCGGATCGAAGTTGAATAAGATTTTGATGTTTCTGCACATTCGAGGACCTCGGGCGGCAAGAATGCCGGGGTTCCCCTCCATCTTAGCAGCCGTGAAAAAGGGGATCGAGGGGACCAACTTACGAACGCGACACTGGCACGGGCCACTATACTTGCCGAGAGGAGCATATGCCGAAGTCACAGGATCGTGTCGTACTTGAGGGCAGCGCGCGTGGAGTCCTATCAGGCGGCCAGGATGTTGGCATTGCCAATCTAGACCAGCAGATTGAAGTGACGGTGCATTTGCGCCGGGGAGCGGCCAAGTTTCCCTCGGCGGAGCAGGCTGGCGCGCTTCCTATATCCCGCCGCAGCTACCTTTCCCGGGAGGAATTTGCCCGAGCCTACGGCGCGAACCCTCAGGATGTTGAAAAGCTCCGCGTTTTCGCCCGCGAGTACGGCCTGCGTGTAACGAAGGAGGATCGGGCGGCCCGACTCGTGAAGCTTGCCGGTCCCGTGCGCGCGTTCAACGAGGCGTTCGGCGTCACGCTCCGCCAGTACCGGCATCCGTCGGGTATGTATCGCTGCCGGACCGGTACTCTCAGCCTGCCTCGGGATTTGGCCGGGGTAGTCGAAGCCGTGACCGGGCTCGACAACCGTCCTCAAACGAAGCCCCATTTTCGATTGCGCAAGCCGGCGCCACGTCAGACTGCGTCCTCCTACTCTCCAGTTCAGGTAGCACAGGCCTACAACTTTCCTCTAAATGTCGACGGCAGCGGCCAGTGGATAGCCATCATCGAACTGGGGGGCGGCTACAAGGCCGCCGATCTTGACTCCTTCTTTCGTGGTTTGGGGCTAAAAACGCCTCAGGTGATCGCGGTATCGGTAGACGGTGGAAGCAACTCCCCTACGGGAGATCCCAGCGGTGCGGACGGGGAAGTGGAACTCGACATCGAGATCGCAGGCTCGATTGCGCCTGGCGCCAGTATCGGTGTCTACTTCGCCCCTAATACCGACCAAGGATTTATCGATGCCGTCAGCGCCGCAGTGCACGACGCAAAGCTGAAGCCGGCAATCATTTCAATTAGCTGGGGGGGCCCGGAAAGTTCCTGGACCGCGCAGGCGCGAAATGCTCTTAATGCAGCGTGCCAGGACGCGGCCCTGATGGGCGTAACCGTCCTCGCAGCGTCGGGCGATGAAGGGGCAACAGATGGAACCAACACTCCCACGGTGGATTTCCCTGCGGCAAGTCCTTATGTCATCGGCTGCGGGGGCACGAAACTAACATTATCGGGAACATCCATCGCCAGTGAACAGGCGTGGAACGAGCTTTCTGCGAATGAAGGTGCGACCGGAGGCGGCGTAAGCGAGCTGTTCGCCCTACCTGACTACCAGCAAACTGCCAATGTGCCATCAGCACCCAACGGATTCCGCGGACGAGGGGTGCCCGACGTCGCCGCTGACGCCGATCCGCAATCGGGCTATAGCGTCGTAGTCGACGGCCAGAGCTCAGTAATTGGCGGCACCAGTGCGGTTGCGCCTCTCTGGGCTGGACTCCTCGCGCGCATCAACCAGGCCCTGGGCAAAAACGTGGGCTATGTCAACGTGCTGCTGTACTCTCCTGGTGTCGAGAGCACGTTTCACGATATAACATCCGGAACAAATGGAGATTATTCAGCCGGACCTGGATGGGATGCCTGCACCGGCCTGGGGAGCCCCGACGGGGTGGCGCTGCTTTCCGCTTTGAAGAGTGGCTAATGACTCGCTTAAGGCCTAATTGGGAGATAAAAAAACCACTGCTGCTCGTGAGCCATGCTGCTGAGGAACGAGCCGCGGCTCA
>JAFAWX010000194.1 GCA_019241535.1 Acidobacteriota bacterium
GGAGTAGATGTCGTAGGCCCGCTCGCCCCGCCCGGTCTGCTCGATGACCATGGGCACCAGCATCATGCGTGCGTCTTTCTGATTCACGTCTCACACTCCTGCCCCGTGAAGCCGGGGTTTCCTGAAGGGGGATTTGAAAACGTTTCCGCTCACGCGGACTGACGGTACAGAAAATCGAGGGCCTTTTCGCTGCGGATTCTACTCCGGATTCTATCCAGCGCTCCATCCCGTGTCAAACGAGCGCGGATGGTCTCCGGCGGCTGATTCGTCTGTCTAGCCAGAGCCTCGATCTCGCGATCGATCTCTTCATCCGCGACAAAGATTTTCTCCTCTTCAGCGATTTTGTCCAGCAACAAACCTGCTTTTACTTCCTGCAAAGCCTGCTCCTGTTGCCCCGCCCGGAGCCGTTCGAGATCCAATTTTCGGATGTCCTCGGACTTCATGCCCTGCGAGGCGAGGGCGCGAAGGCCTCGCTCGAGGCGCAGGTTGATTTGTCGCTCGATGAGCACCCGAGGAACTTCGAAGTCGTTGCGGCGGATGAGTTCAGCAAGCAGCTTGTCCTTGGCCTGGCGCTCAGCCGCCTCGCGGCGCTCCCCATCAATGCGCTCCCGAATCCGCTGACGAACATCTTCAAGCGTCGAGAACTCCCCCAGTTCGCGGGCGAAGTCATCGTTCAGCTCCGGAAGGCTCTTCTGCTTGATGGCGTTTACTTTCACCTGATAATGGAAGGTCTTTCCCCGCAGCCGCTGATCGGAGAAATCCTGCGGGTAGATGACGTCAAAGCTGCGCTCATCGCCGGCGCTTGAGCCGCGCAGGTTTTCAGTAAACTCCGGCATGGTGTTAGCGCCCCCGATTTCAACCAGCACGTCATCCATCTCGACCGGCTTGGCCCCGGCTTCCTCGGGGCGGGGCAGACCCCGGAACGACACCTGGGCATAGTCGCCGTCCTGAACCGGTCGTGCCTCGAGCGGCGAGAAGGTGGCCTTCTCCTCCTGAACGTGCCGCAGGGCATCTTCGACGTCCTGGTCGCTAACGGAGATCTCGGTATGCTCGGCACGCAGCTCGCGATATCCTTCAACTCTGATCTCGGGCATGACCTCGAAGCTGGCCTTGAATGACAGGGTGTCGTCGGCTTTCGACTGGATGCGGCTGACACTCGGTTCGGAAATCGGCAACAGGCCAAGCCGCTCGGTCTCCTTGCGGAAATACCTGGGGATGAGGGTGTCAATGACCTCGTTGCGAATGTCGTCGGCAAACCGCTGGCGGATGATCGAGGCAGGTACGTGTCCGCGCCGGAACCCCGGAATGCGCGCCAGCTTGCGATATTTCTGAACCAGCGCCTCGGTTTCGCGAGAGACCTCCTCGGCAGGAACCTCAACTTCGATTTCACGTTTGCTGTTGGCCTGAGTGTCAGCCGGGCTCACATTTCACCTTTTTATCTTTCCACCTGAGTGTAAAGAGCGCCCCAAGAGAGCGTCAAACAATCTCCATCGTGTCCTACTCTCCTGGAATTGTCCTGAAGCGGCGATCGACGGCGCGTCTACTGGACGGGTGCGTAATAACCGCTTCGGCTGCGCACCTTCAGGCCTTTGTGGAGTGCGGTAATGGCGATTTTACGGTAGCGGCCATCGTGCACGAAGTTTGCCGGCCGGTACGAGAGTTCGTACTGGCTGCGCAGATCGTCCTGTATCTGGGCGAACGCGTTGGCTACATCAGACAACTGGAAGGGCTCAAACGCCCGTCCGCCGGTGGCTTCGGCGATGCGTTCGAGAACCTTGTCCCCGCTGCCTCCGCCGGGGAAATTGGTGCTGATCGTATAAACAATGACGTTCGCTCGGAGCGCCATCTCAATAGCTTCCTCGCGGGTCACATGGCTGCTGTTGTCCTCGCCATCGCTTACCAGGATGATGGCCCGCCGCACGGCGACGGACTGCGGCGACTTGAGCAGCTTGTCCCGGCAGGCATAGAAAAGCGCATCGTAAAGAGCCGTTCCGCCACCGGGGTGCAGCATGCGCACGCCTTGTGCGAGCGCGTCCGTCTCGTCGGTGAAATCCTGGGTCAGTTCAGCTTTCTCGTCGAAGCCGACGACAAAGGCTTTGTCGTATTTTCTCCTGATGGTCTGGTTGAGAAACTCGATCGCCGACTCCTGCTCGAAACGAAAGCGCTCACGGATCGAATTGCTGGCGTCGATCAGTAGCCCGACCTGCAGAGGCAGGTCAGTCTCCCGGCGGAAGCTGCGAATGTCTTCAACCGCGCGGTCATCGTCGAGCACGCGGAAATCGGTCCGGCTGAGATCCTTGATATAGCGGTTATGTCTGTCGGTCACGGTGAATACTACGCTGACCTCGTTTACGGTCGAATAAATCGTAGCTCCGCTCTGCTGATAAATTTCAGGCTTGGCGGGTGGCGATTGGGTGTCATCTTTGGGAACTGTCGCGGTAGAAGCGGAACTTTCTTCCGGCGCCTGTGCGCCAGGCAGGCGCTCGGGGCGGGGAGAGGGCGAGCGGGTTTTCGTCGAAGGCGGTGCTGGCTGCACCACGGCCGAAGGTGCCGAGGGAAGATCGTCGTCATTTTGACCAAGCGCCACGACCTCACCGAGGACGAGCGCCAACAAGAGCAGCGGCGCCGAACGTGTTCCGGACAATCTCATTGAGCTCAATTATATAGCGGCATTAGCCGTGCCTTTCACTCCAGCCAGCGCAAGAATTGCCCGAGCTCTCCGGGAATAGGAGAGGAAAACCCGAGGAGGTTTCCCGTGGCCGGATGCCGAAACTCGAGCTCCGCGGCATGAAGGAAATGGCGGGGCAGCGAGAGTGAAGGACGGGAATTTCCCGCTATCTCCCGCGGTGCGCCATAGAGGGTGTCGCCGACGACCGGGTGCCCCAGTGAAGCCATGTGCACGCGTATCTGGTGCGTACGGCCGGTCTCGATGCGTACCCTGACCAGGGTAAATTTCCCGAACTCGGAATGGAGGCGGCGCTCGACCTCATAGTGCGTGATTGCCTGTCGTCCGCCCTGCCGCCGAGTAGTCATTCTCATCCGCCGCCTGAGATCCCGGCTGATGGCTGCCGCAACCATGCCGCGATCCTGCTTCAGCCAGCCATGCACCAAAGCCACGTAGGTTTTCCTTACCTGCCGCCGGGAGAACTCATTTGCCAGCTTGCGGTGTGCGCTGTCGTTTTTGGCTACGACGATGAGGCCGCTGGTCTGTTTGTCGAGCCGGTGCACGATGCCGGGGCGCAATTCGCCGCCAACCGAGGACAGTGCGCGAAAGCGATGAAGCAGAGCATTAACCAAAGTTCCGCGATTGCGCTCCTGCTCGCTGTCCCCCGCCCCCGCATGCACCATCATGCCCGCAGGTTTCGCGATTACCGCCAAATCGTCGTCTTCATAGACGACCTCAAGTGGCAAAGCTTCAGCGATGGCACGTAAAGGCGGCCTGGGGACGCTACCCGACAGCGATACTGCTTCGCTCGCGCGTAGGCGCCGGGAAGCTTTGGCCGGAGCTCCATTGACCAGGATATTTTTCTCTCGGATGAGCTGCTGCACGCGCGCGCGACTGGTGTCGGCGAGCTGCGACATGAGGAAGTGGTCGAGACGCTCCCCCGCGTGCTCCGAGCCTACTTGAAACGTTTCCTGGTGTTCCGGTGCCAAGATTTCAGGCGAATGAAGTCAGCGCGCCACCGCCGCGATCGCCACCTTCGGCGACGGACGCATATACCAGATCAGCCCCCCGGCTACGACCAGCGCAATGGCGATCAGTTGAGTGCCGCTCATGGCGCCTCCAAGCACGGAGCCGCGCCCCGGGTCGTCGCGCAGGAACTCGAGGAAGAAGCGCGCAACCCCGTAAAGAAACAGGTAGGCACCAAAGACCTGGCCGTCGAACTTCTTGCGCACAAGCATCCAGCTGAGAAGAAAAAATATGCCCAGCTCGACCGCGGACTCGAAAAGCTGGGTAGGTTCTAGTGCCTGATTCAAAGGCGTGCCCACGAGCTGGGCTGCCAGCGGATTGGTGAAGGTTACGCCCCAGAAGTGGTGGGTCGGCTTGCCCCAGCAGCAGCCGGCAGCAAAGCAACCTACACGGCCAATGGCGTGCCCCATGGCAAGCCCGGGGGAAAACGCGTCGCAGGTGGCGAGCGCCGGCATCTGGTGCCTGCGCACAAACCACGCGGCGACTGCGAAGGAGGCAATCAGGCCGCCCGAAAATACTCCTCCCGCCTGCAGCGTGGCCAGGCTGAAGATCTCGCCTGGATGCTGCGCATAGGTTTGCCAATCGACCAGAATGTACAGGATCTTTGAGCCAATGATTCCGGCGAGCACAACGGCGATGCCGAAATCCCACGCCTTGTCGGACTTGATTCCCTGGCGGGCCGCATTGCGGACGCTGATCCACAGGCCCACAAGAACACCGGTCGCAACGAGCACACCGTAGGTGGGTAGACCGAAACTACCGATCTCGAAGAGTCTGGGAAACACTATCTAAGTTAGATGCCAACTAGAGCAGAGTCATTTCTTCACTGGCTAGGTTCTATTCTACTTGATTGCGGCAGGCGAAAGGCGGCTTGGCCCTCGAGTTCGAGGAAAAATCAAGCCGACCCGCGGAGCCGTGTGGCGGGCCGAGAATGAACCGTCGCTTAAGACGTTGGGAACCCTCCGAGACCCTTTAGGCCTCTCCGCATGGCGGAGCATGGCACACCGGATCCTAGTTCGAGTCGGGCCCCCGTTCATTCAGATGTTGGTTCAAAAATCGGTTACCACCATCACCAACCTGGCAGGCCGGCTTTCACTTCGGATGCTACGTAAACTCGCGCCGCTTCGCAAGGGGGGAGGGCTAGAATGCCCTGACAATCGTCAGCAGCCTTTAACTGCAGCATGACAATTGTGCCCGCCGCTTGCGTCCAGAGCAGGAGAAGGACAGCGCTCCTCGTTCAACCGCCACCACCCGCCGGTCACCGATTCTGCGGCCGGCTGGCCGGCGGAACGATGGCATTCATGCGCAGGTATTCAACCATCTGCCCATAATGGTCGAGCGGATGGGCGACCGAGAATGTGGCCAAGCTCAGCCGCGTTGCCTTTCCGTCTCCTTCGGGACTGGCAATCTGATCCAGCTGATTCTTTTCGCTCACATTGGCCACGGCTTTGTGCAGGTAAGCAAACGAGTCGTTAAGGAATTTCATGATCTCCGCCTTGGTCTTGAGCGCATCCGGCCCGTTCTCGCCGCCTGTATCGACGGGCGGCTTCTGTTCGAGAATTCCTGAACCGAGGACGTAGTTTGCCGCAGCCACATGCTTTACCTGCTGGGCAAACGTGCGCACCCCCTTGAACTCGCCGTTCGTCGGGGCAAAAGAATATTTGTCCTCAGGCATGGCATCGGCCGCCGAGGTGAATGTGCGTTCGACAACATTCAAGGCGCTGTCGATAGCCTCTCCTGGTGTTTTTGCGGGCGCCGGAGGCGCCATCTGTCCCCAAAAGAGCCGGGTAGTTGCGAGCACGATCAGTACTGTCACGAACACCTTCGCCTGCTTCATACAACCTCCTGAGTGGAATAGTCAGAAACTTATCTACATGCCGGCCGGCGGCCTCGAGCACGCCACGACTTTCAGAAAAACTTAATCCCGCACCACGGCTGGCGTCAGCGCCATTTCGCGCGAAGTGAGCCGATAATGCCGCACCGTTCCCAGACCAACAATGAGCACCGCAGCGGAGCACATCATGGTATCGGGCACGCCCACACGCGAGGCGAGCGCTCCCCAGGCGGCGCTGCCGAGCGCCATGCCTCCCTGGAGGACCAGCAAATACACCGAGAGGGCGCGCGCCCGCATGGATGGCGGAGACATGGTCTGGGCAGCCACGTTGAGGCAGGCGAGAATACCGATCCAGGCGGTGCCCGCAGCAAACAGAATAAAAGCCAGCCAGTGGAACGACTGTGCGCGGCCGGCCAGGAAGGTCATTACGGCAAAGATGACGATTTCGGCAGCTACCACGACGTCGACCGACAGGCGGAGCCGCAAGCGCGGAAGCGCGGCCGCGCCGGCGAGGGCCCCGAGCCCAAAAGAACCAAGCAGAAGACCGTAGCCCGACGCACCGTAGGGGCAGCGCCGGGCGATGATAGGCAGAAGCGCCAGCAGTGAACTGGCGGCGATACTGAAGGCGCCCGTACGGACGAGCACACAGTGCACGACCGGCTCCGAACGGACGTAGCGAAAGCCGGCCCTCAGAGATGCGAGCATTTTTCCCGTCGCTGGATGCTCGGCGCTCGCCCGTTGCCAGCGATACAGGAAAAGGATGACGCCAAAAAACGAAGCCGCATTCATCAGGAATGCTACTCCTGAACTGGTGGCGGCGATGACCGCACCTCCGAGTGCGGGGCCGAGCGCACGGGCGACATTGAATCCCACTGAATTCAGCGCCACCGCAGGCGCATGATTTTCGCGGCAGACGATTTCTGGAGTGATCGCCTGCCAGGCAGGATCGTTCATTACCGCTCCCAGGCCGAGGAGGAAAGTGAACAGCAGCAGAATCCAGGGATTGACATAGCCAAGCAGGGTAAAGATGCCGAGGAGTCCGGCCGCGATAACCATCCAGGCCTGCGTGATCAGCAGGAAGCGGCGTCGGTCGACCATGTCGGCCAGAGCGCCCGCCGGCAGGATTACGAGGAAAACCGGAAGGGTACTCGCCGCTTGCACCAGCCCGACCATGAAAGGCGACATGGTCAGCTGGGTCATCAGCCAGCCTGCACCCACATTCTGCATCCACGTGCCGGTATAGGAGATAACCGCGGCCATCCACAACGAGCGGAACAGCGGTTCGCGCAGGGGGTCGAGCGCCGAGCCGTTCGCCCGTGCCGGCAAGCTCGAGAGGGGGCGGTCAATAGAT
>JAFAWX010000311.1 GCA_019241535.1 Acidobacteriota bacterium
TTGAAAACCGGGTCGTTCTAGTTACGGGTGCTGGCGGATCTATCGGTTCCGAACTTTGCCGTCAAATCGCCCGCTTTCGCCCGGCAGGCATCGTAGGCTTCGAAATCGCTGAGTCTCCCTTGTTCGAGCTCGATCTTGAAATGCGTCAAGTTTTTCCAGGTGTTCCCTTTTATCCCGAGATTGGTAATATTCAATGTCGCGCGCGCCTGGATGAGGTCTTGCACAGCTACGCTCCATCGCTTATTTACCATGCCGCTGCATATAAACACGTTCCCTTAATGGAATCACACGTTTTCGAGGCGATGGAGAACAATGTTTTTGGGTCATACAATGTCGCTATCGCTGCAGCCGAGCACCATGTAAAAGACTTCATCTTGATCTCATCGGATAAGGCAGTACGACCCAGCAACATAATGGGTGCCACAAAGCGCTTGTCAGAACTGCTGTTGCTGACGATGCAAGACCGGCGTACGAAGTGCGTCGCGGTTCGCTTCGGCAACGTATTAGGGTCCAATGGCAGCGTGATTCCTATTTTTAAGAAACAGATTGCTGCTGGCGGTCCGATCACGGTGACTCATCCCGAGATGCGCCGATTTTTCATGACGATTCCTGAAGCCTGCCAACTCGTATTGCAAGCTGCCTCAATTGCGAAGGATGGTCAGATTTGTGTACTGGATATGGGCCAGCCTTGTAAGATCGTGGATCTTGCCAAAAATCTGATCTTGCTTTCCGGCCTTCACCCGGACGATGTAAAAATCGAGTTCACGGGTCCGCGTCCCGGTGAGAAGCTTTATGAAGAGCTGAGCACGATGCTAGAGGATACGGTTCCGACCACCCATGACAAAATTCGGGTCTACACGGGTAATGGATTACCATCCGGTGATGCGAAGGCTTGGCTCACGAGCCTCCGCGAGATCTGCGAAAATAGGGATCTGAGAGGTCTAGTTCTAGCGCTTAAGGAGTTCGTGGAAGATTACAATCCTAGTGGACACCTCCTTCGGCGAGTTCTCGAGCATGACGAAGATGACCGGAGACCCTACCAGGCCACGGCCGGGTAGGCCGATTTGTATCGACTGCGGCGTTAATGAAAGTGGTAGCTGCTCTCCCTAATTTTGCTGTGCGATAAGCCTTCAACGCTTCAGCCATCCCCCTAAGTAGGGCGGAGATCCGACATTTTGTGCTGGCATATTTCGCACTCCGACTTGGGCTCGAATCAAGTGTCATCGTATATATATAAAGCTCCACCGCGGGAAGCCGGAAAATCGCGGTGAGTGCCAGAAGAAAACTGGCGAAGTAGAAGAAACCGCTAACTTGCCTTGTGCCCAGCACAATCCGAGCATCTCTCGTCCGATAGGCTGGGGGGCCACGATCCGCGGAGTCCCATCGTGATCTCCGCTGCGCCGGCGCACCCAGATTCGCTATCGCGCGCGTCTTCAGCGTAACGCAAGAACTACCGCAAGAACTACCGTTGCAGGAGCGGCTATTAAGAAAGGTACTCGCATCACTATGCCTCCTACTCGAAATGGAGCGATTACAAGTCTCGCGCCGCCAAAGATCGGCGGCCGAGCCAAAGATCGAGATGAGAGTTCAAGCGAAGCTTTAGGAACTGTTCCCGATCATGGGACCAAAACGCCTGACGTCGCAGTACTAGGTTGCGGAAGCTGGGGCAAGAATCTGGTGCGAAATTTTCATGAGCTTGGCGCGCTCAGGGTAGTTTGTGACACGAGCGAGCGCGGCCGCCTCGCAGCACAGGCCAACGCGCCAGGATGTACAATTCTTTCCGACCCGGAGGCCGTTTTTGCCTCACCGGTTCCCTCGATTGTAATTGCCACGCCGGCGGAAACGCACTATTCGCTGGCTTGCCACGCACTGGAATCCGGCAAGGACGTGTTTGTCGAAAAGCCGCTTGCGCTGACTTACCCGGAAGGTTTGAAGCTTTCTAATTTGGCCCGCAGCTCAGGCCGTATTTTGATGGTCGGCCATGTTCTTGAGTACCATCCCGGGATTTTGAGACTGAGGGAACTGGTCGCCGAAGGAGAACTCGGCAGGATCCAGTACATTTACTCGAACCGCCTAAGCCTGGGCACCATTCGGCGCGAAGAAAACATTCTTTGGAGTTTTGCGCCCCACGATATTGCGGTAATACTACGGCTCGTTGGTCAAATGCCTTTTGAGGTAGTAGCGTGCGGCGGAGCCTATGTGAGTCCGAACACCGCCGACGTCACGGTAACGAATCTTCTTTTCGACAATGGCGTACGCGCGCACATATTTGTTTCCTGGCTCCATCCTTTTAAGGAACAGCGCCTTGTGGTTGTGGGCTCCCGCAAGATGGCGAGCTTTGACGATATCTCCAAGAAATTGATCATCTACGATCAGCATGTTGAATGGCGCACCGGACATCCCATCCCGGTGAAAAACGCCGGGGCTGAAATTAGGTTCCCGTCAGATGAGCCTCTTCGAAGAGAGTGCCTTGCGTTTTTGCAATCTGTGAGAACACGTCGTCAACCGCTGACGGATGGGCGGTCAGCCGTTGCTGTTCTGAAGGTTCTTGGTGCGGCTCAGCGCTCGCTGATCACGAACGGTCAAGGCGTCTCCCTTCCCATGGCTGCTCACGCGTGAACACCTCGTATTACGTCCATCCCAGCTCAATCGTTGATGGATCCGCGACCATCGGCGGAGGCACCCGAATATGGCATTTCTGCCATATCATGAAAGGCGCACAGATCGGCGACGCGTGTATTTTTGGGCAGAACTGTTATGTGGGGGCGGATGTAATTATTGGTAATAACGTAAAAGTGCAGAACAATGTTTCCGTTTATACCGGCACCATTATCGAAGAC
>JAFAWX010000166.1 GCA_019241535.1 Acidobacteriota bacterium
CACCCGACACAACGCATTTCGTACCGGGTGATGAGCAGTTATTGATCGCCACTTTCCTCAGCATGACAGCAGCGCCAAGGCGTGAAGACGCCCAGATACTCAATTCGTTAACCAGGAGTGTGTGGACCCTGCTCGTCACGGCGCCGCTTGCCTCGGCGAACGGCGCTCTCGCGAGAGCGCGGAAGAGAGTTTCGGAGTCCCGGTCCGAGTCCAGGTTCCCTATGGCTTCTGTACCAGACGCACTTCAGCAAGAGCTTCTCGGTCGATATCGGCAAGTCGATTTGTGGATGAATCGCCTTGCAACGGCGAAGGTTCGCAGAAGCTATGCGACGTTATGGACGTGATTGGAACAATAGAAAACAGCCGGGAGTCGTTTCCGATACTAAAAGAGAATCGGTAATCCGTGCCGTGCAATTGAATCTCATCAAAGCGCGTGGAAGTTCTTGAATGTCATTGAGCAGCCCGGGAGGGATCCGAACCCTCGATTGCGCCGTGAAAGGGCGAGGGCGTACAGTACAGTCCGCCGCGAAAAACAGGAGGGGACAATGTGCAATGTCAACAGGCGCGAATTCCTGATCGGGAGCGGCGCATTTCTAAGCCTGGCGGCTGAGGCGGAGCTTTTGGCGCACCCAATGCCCGAAGGGACGGTCGAAGCTGCCAAGGCGGACCTCGTGGCTCCTGATATTTATTTTCACCAGGGACAGGTCTCCGATACCGCGGACGCCGTCTGCAACAATGGTTGGATCATATTTGAAGATTACGTGCTGGTAATCGACGCAAATTATCCGGCCGGGGCGAAGTTGATTATCAGTAAGATCCGTGCCTTAACCGACAAGCCGATAAGATTTGCCTTTGATACGCATCATCACGGCGACCACGCTTATGGGAATCAGGTTTTTGTGGAAAATGGCGGCGTACCGGTTGCGCATACGGGCGTGATCCAGGAAATGAAGCAATACGAAACCGGCTATTACGGACACGAAGCGGGTAGATGGGAGGCAGCAACGAAGGATCGTGCTGACCTAAGGGCATCTAAGCTCAAACCTCCATCCGTTCTCTTCTCCACGGACTTAATTTTTGACGATGGGAAGCATCGAGTGGAACTGATGCACTTGGGCGTAGCCCATACTCATGGCGATGCAGTGGCTTGGCTGCCGCGGGAGCGCATCCTCTTCACGGGTGACATCTGTGTGAACGGACCCCACAACTTCGTGGGGGACGGAGACGTGGGCAAGTGGATAGCGACGCTCGATGCGGCCAAAAAACTGGATGCCAACATTGTATGCACCGGTCACGGTCCGCGCTCTTCTGGAACGGTGTTGGATGACCAGCAGGCTTTTTTCAGGGCTCTGCGTGAGCAGGTCGCCAAGATGATGACCAATATTCCCCCCGAGGAGGCAAAGCTTAAGGTCGAAGCTATCCGGGCGATGCTGAAATCAAATCCGCAGATCGCCCGCTTCGTCAGCAATCGCGACCCAGGTTCGGATGATGGGCTCCCATCGCAAGTCGCCAAGGTCTACCAGGAACTCACCGGTAACAAACTGGCTGCTCTCACGCCCGAGCCGCATCTTGCCCGCCACACACATGCTCGCTCTCACGGCTTCGCATTGACTTGGCGAGCTTGGGCGCGCGGCAGCTAGAGAAGTTATGCGTCTCAGTGGGAAGACCTATTTTCGCGTCACGCGATAGAGGTTTATTGAAGGCTTTTAAGCTATTTGGCACAAATTATTAGAGGGCCAGTATTTAGAATCTAGGATACTTTAGAGCGCGACCATGTTCCGTAAGGCGGTCGCTCCCCCTGAGACCTCTCCTTATTATCCTCACTTGTCAAATAGCTCTTTTTACGAACTTTGGTTCGCGGCCGAGCTGTCACTCGTAACGCAGTGCCGTCACCGGGTCCACCCGCATTGCCCAGCGGGCGGGTATGAAGCAGGCGAATAAGCCAACGGCGCACAGCAAGATAGCCACAGTCGAAAACGTCAGCGCATCAGTGCCGGTCACACCCAGAAGCAAACCCGTCAGAAAACGCGTCAAAACGAACGACAGCACGAGGCCGATAAGCAAACCGGCGACCATCAATTTCACTCCCTGGCCAAGAACTAATTGCAGCACGTCCTGTTTGGTCGCCCCCAGAGTCACATGGATGCCAATTTCATGAATTCGCTGACGGGTGGTATAAGCAGTGACGCCGTAAATTCCAATTGCCGCGAGAGCCAGAGCGAGCAGCCCAAAGGCCCCGACAAAGGTCCCGGCAACGCGCTGGCCGAAGCTAGAAAATTGTGCGCGTACCTCAAGAGTGGTGACGTCAAAGACGACCAACTCGGGGTTCAGTGTATGGGCTGCATTTTCGATCGCCTTAGCAAAAGCCAAGGGATCTCTGGCCACCCGTGCAGCGATAGTCATGTTGGAGCGATAAACCTGGTACAACGGAAAGTAAACGAACGGCATTGGTGTTTCATTCAAGCTGTTCACTTTTGCGTCGCGCGCCACACCCACGACCCGATGCCGTTCATGGGTAAAGTCCGAATCGAGTTGCTTACCCACAGCTTCTTGATTCGGCCAGTAGCGATTCGCAAACGCCTCACTGACGATTACCACGCGCTGTGAATCCTTGTTGTCCTCGAGAGTGAAGTCGCGCCCTCTCACTAGCGGAATCTGCACGGTTTGAAAAAAATTGGGGGTGATGATAGCCGCCTGTGTCTCCATCGACTCATTAGCCGGCGAAACGTACCCTTCGGGCTTGACGCTGGTCGAACCTCCACCAAAGCCCAGCGGCACACGGTTGGTCAGAGCTACCGACTGCACACCAGGCACGGTTTCCAGTTTGGCCACCAACTGGCGATCAAATTCCGTGCCGGTTGCATCCGAATATCCGGCGGTAAACAGATCGAAGGACGCGATCAATACATTGTGGGGATTAAATCCCGGATTGATTTCCTGCGCGCTACGAAAACTGCGAATAAACAAACCCGCGCAGATAAGCAGCAGCAGCGACAATGAAATTTGTGCCACCACCAGGCTGCTTGCGAGGCGCGCTTTCCGGAGCGTACCTGAGGCGCTGCCGGTCTCCTCTTTCAAAACTGTACCCGGTGCGATACCCGAGGATCTTACCGCAGGCAGGGTTCCGAAGATCACGCTTGTGAGCAGCGAAATTGTCAGCGTGGCCAGCAGCACAGTGCGGTCGGCCACGATAGTGAGTGAAAGCGGAATGTCTTCTGTAACCGGCATGAACTTCATGAGCGTTCCCTGTGTCCAGAAGGTAATCAATAGCGCGACTCCACCTCCGGCCAGTGCCAGTAGCAGGCTTTCGACCAGCAGTTGCCGGACCAGGCGCCATCGGCTCACACCGAGCGCCATGCGCACCGCGATTTCACGCCGTCGACCCACGGAACGAACCAGCATCAGATTTGCCACGTTCACACATGCCAGGAGCAGCACCAGGCCGGAAATGCACATCAGCACGGGAAGAAGCGTAGCGAGAAAAAAATTCATGCCATATGGATTTCGCCATAGCGGATAGAGGGTTACCGTGTCGTGGCCTTTATGCTCCTCGGGATAAGCCTTCGCTTCGCGCTTCAGCCCGAGGGTTAATTCCTGCTGGGCCTGTAACAACGAGATACCCGGCTTCAGGCGTGCAAATCCAAGTAACCAGAACTGGTGATGGTCATGAAGCAGGTCACCGAGGGGATTCAGTTGTGCTTCCATCATCATGGGAACCCAAATGTCGGTCCGTACGCCCGTCTGGCTTCCCTGGAAAACCTCCGGCGTTACACCCACGATGGTGTATGGTTGCTGGTTGATTTCAATTTTCTGGCCCACAATGTTTGGATTTGCAGCGAAATGCGTTTGCCACAGACGATAACTGATCACGGCGACCGGCGCGCCTCCCGGCTTCCTGTCCTCGTCCGCTAGAAAGGCACGCCCAAGGATTGGCCGTACCCCCAATACATCGAAATAATTCGCTGATGCCAACATGCCAAAGATGCGCTCCGGTTTGCTCTTACCCTTGAGATTCATCTGAGCGAAGCTGCAGGCCGCAATGCCGGTGAAACTTCGCTGCCCATCGCGCATCGCTTCAAGATCTGGATAACTAAATGGGAAAGGGTTATCGCCAGGCTTGCTGAGTGTGAGTGACACGACCTCACCAGCGCGGGTAAGGCCGGGAACGGGGTTCAGCAATGTGGAATTGATCCAGCTGAAGATGGTTGTGTTTGCACCGATTGCTAACGCAAGCGTGAGGATCGCAAGCACGGCAAAGCCGGGAGCCTTCGCAATCACCCGCAGGCTGTAGCGCACATCTTGCCAGAATGAGATCATCTGCGTCCCCAAGTAACGGTCTGAGGATGCAACTGCCGGGCCACCGCCGAACTGACCCTATGTAGTCAAACAATTTGAAAATACAACTCGGGAGCATCCTCTAGGGAATGGCAGACTGTCCCCGGGCGGAATTGAGTGTCCACAATCGGACAGCCTGAGGAGAGCCAACAAGCGGTATGTCGCCGCCGGGACGTTTATCACTATCAAGGTGATCTAAGTTGACCGTTCCGACGCGCACTACGATTTCGGCCCCATCGTTTGGCCGATCATCGCTGAACGTACGATTGAAGGTCATTGTCACAAGACAAAAAACGCCGACCGCCCCAATCGTCTCCGTAAAGTTGGCGCCGTCATGGAGCATGGGCCTGTAAACTACGACAAGCCATTGGCGGACTGTTGGTAATCGCCGATCGTCGGCTTTTTTCTGTTAGATTGAATCGTCAATTTTGGAGCGGGGCATGCGACACGACACGGCGGTGCCGGTTTTTCTTTTCCTCTTTTTCTGCTTCGAGATCGCAATATCGGCAGCGTCGGCTCAGAACATACGACTGTATGTGGACAACAGCGAAGGTGACGACATCAGCGTCATCGATCTGAACACGCTGAACAGCATAGATGATATCCATCTCGGCGATAGAGTTCATGGCTTGGCGATGCAGGCGGATGGGCGGAGGCTATTTGCGACCATTGAATCCGACAACACCTTGCGCGTGGTAGATACTGCGACCAACAAAGCGGTTGCCATGATCAAGCTGACGGGACGTCCGAACCAGTGTGCGGTCACGCCTGACGGACACTATGTGGCCGTGCCGATCCGGGACAAGAATGCCGTGGACATTGTCGACATACCGCAGCAGAAAGTGGTGAAGACACTGCCGGTGAGCAAGCCGCACAACGCATTCAACGCCGGGAGTAATCGCTACTTATTCGTGAGCGCCATGGGGGCGAACCAGATCAACGTTATCGACCTGAGGACGATGACGTACTCGGCGAAGGTGGCGGTCGGAGGAATTCCCCGGCCGTACGTCGTGACCCCTGATGGCACAACCATGTACGTCGCGATAACCGACCTGCACGGTTTCATGAAGGTGGACGTGGCCAGTGGGAAGATGCAGCGAGTTGTCATGCCAGCCGAAAATCACACGCCGAAGCCACGCCCGTTTGAGCCGAGCAATACGCTGACACACGGGCTGGCACTGTCCCCGGATGGCACAGAGCTGTGGGTTACGAGCCTGCTGGACAATAGCCTGTATGTCTATGACGTGAAGACGAACAAGATTACCGGGCGGGTGCAGGTCGGCGATGGCCCGAACTGGGTGACCTTCTCGCCGGATGGGAAGTACGTGTGCGTTAGCAATACCGGGACAAATGATGTGTCGATTATCGACGTACGAGCGCGGCGTGAAGTGAAGCGCCTGAAGGTGGGGAAGGCACCGAAGCGGGTCGTAGCGGCGGTGCTCGGAGCATAGCGTAAGCACGCGCCCGTCGACCGAAGAGAGTCGTCCCCAAAGTATTCCTGCCGCACTCAGCGGCGGATATGTCAAGGTGAAATCGCAGCTTGAAAAAAGGTGAAGGCGGCTGACGCAGGAAGCCGAAGCACCCAGGCAAGTAAGGATTGCTGCCTCATGAATTCTATACACCGCTGGCTCTGTAATTCGGCTGCGTGGAAGAGAACTCTCGAAGAGAGGATCCCTTGGGTCCTGGACGGCGTCGAGTTGGGCCACAACGTGCTCGAGGTAGGGCCGGGAACTGGTCTCACGACCAACATTCTGAGGGCCTACGCACCGCAAATCACCGTTCTCGAGATTGATCGAACTCTGGCCCGCCTGCTCAGAAAGCGAACTTCAGGTGCGATAAGAGTCGTGCAAGGGGATGCTACGTGTATGCCCTTTCAGGATGCCCAGTTCTCCGCAGTCGTGTCGTGTACGATGCTGCATCATGTTCCATCCAAGGAATTGCAGGACCAGTTACTTCGGGAAGTTAGGAGAGTCTTGCAGCCGGGTGGGCCCTTCGCAGGCATGGATAGTCTGGAGAGCTTCAGGATGCGGCTCATCCATATCAGGGACACTCTGGTCCCGGTCAATCCTGGCACCTTCCGTTCTCGCCTCGAGGGCGCTGGATTTGAGCAGACCTCCATTGAAGTGTCCGCCAAGTGCTTTCGATTTTGTGCCCACGCTCCCCATGAACAAAACCTGGCAGCGTAGCAGTAACATTGTGAAGCCATGATGCCTGTGTGGCGTCAGGTTTGCGAGACCGGCCTGCCAAGAAGAGAAGTCCGCACTGGCGGCACGATTGCGCTTCGGCTGTAGACATGCCGAGACGCTCACAACCACAAATAAGGCAGTGGCAAACCTCGACTGTTTCGAAAACGGTTGACGTGGTGAGTGAAAGCGATCGAGTCTTTGAAACCCGCAGGCCTTTCCACTGAGTATTTGAAATGACCTGAGCGTGATTGGAACGCTTCAGTTCCGTTGAGACGCTCGCGACATCGAGATTCGGCCAACCCCCCGGAGGCGTCTGTCCTAATCTCCGGAGGGAAGTAGAGTGTCCTCGTAGGCCGGCGCGAGGTCGCCCGCGAGCTGCGGATATTCCAGGGTTTCGTGGCCATTCGCCGGCGTCTTGTCGTCCAGGCGCACGTAGGGCTTGCCGGGTCGAAACTGCTCCTGCTCGGTTGATCCATCGAGCGCGGTAGTTGAAGCGGCACCGCCGGCGATGACCTGCGTGACGTTATCGAAATATCCGGTGCCTACAAAATTCTGATGCTTCACAGCCTGATAGCCGTGTTCTTCCTCTCTGTTGAACTCTGTTTGCTGCAGGCCGGAGTAGGCGGTCATGCCCGACTCGCGATAGCCCCTGGCCAAATCAAACATGCTCAGGTTCAGGGAGTGGAATCCGGCCAGTGTGACGAATTGAAATTTGTATCCCATCCGGGCGAGCTCCGGCTGAAAGTTCGCGATAGTAGAATCGTCGAGCTTCTTCTTCCAGTTGAATGAGGGAGAGCAGTTGTAGGCGAGCAATTTCCCCGGGTACTGTGCGTGGACCGCGGCGGCAAAACGGCGCGCCTCGTCGAGATTCGGTTCAGAGGTTTCACACCAGATCAAATCTGCATAGGGGGCGTAGGCAATGGCGCGGGCGATAGCGCATTCCAAACCTCCGCGAATGCGGAAGAAGCCTTCGGCGGTCCGCTCCCCGGTGATGAACCGGCGGTCGCGGCCATCGATGTCGCTGGTCAAGAGCTGGGCGCTATTTGCGTCCGTGCGGGCCATGACGAGCGTTGGTACCCCGAGAACATCCGTTGCCAGCCGTGCTGCAACGAGCTTCTGAATGGCTTCAGATGTCGGCACCAGGACCTTGCCTCCTAGGTGCCCGCATTTCTTTGCCGCCGAGAGCTGATCTTCGAAATGGACGCAGGCGGCGCCCGCCTCGATCATGGCTTTCATCAATTCGAAGCAGTTGAGGGTGCCCCCGAATCCCGCTTCGGCGTCGGCCACCAAAGGCGCCATCCAGTGGAGGCCATTGGTTCCCTGCATGTGCTGGATCTGGTCCGCCCGCAGGAGCGCATTGTTGATCCGGCGAACGACGTTGGGGACGCTGTCGACTGGGTAGAGACTCTGGTCGGGATACATATGGCCGGAGTCGTTCGCATCGGCCGCCACCTGCCAGCCGCTTACATAGACCGCTTTGAGTCCGGCCTGCACCTGTTGTACAGCCTGATTTCCCGTCAGGGCGCCAAGCGCGGGAACATATTCTTCTTGGCGCAGCAGCCACCACAGGCGCTCGGCGCCCAGGCGAGCGAGGGTATGTTCAACGTGAATCGAACCTCGCAGCTTTACCACCTGCTGGCTGCTGTAGGGGCGCTTGGTGCCCGCCCAGCGGGGATTCGTGTGCCACTGCTTGGTCATCTCGGTCGCGCTCAAGGGATTCATCATGGGAGTGTCCTCAACTGCATTGCAGTCTCCCGACCAGTAAAGCCCAGGCGCTAGCGCTCGGACAATCTCAGTGGCTCATGGCGGCCCCCTCGTCCGTTTCGGACTAGTCAGGGCGGGATTGATTCAGGTTGGAGCGAGGCAGGATGGGTGCATGCTTCGGAAATGAAAGACTTAGCGGCCGCTGGGTGGGAGGTTGCATTGTGAGCTGCCCAACCGGAGCCCACACCTCTGGATGAGCTGCTACGACGACCCTAAACAACTCTGGCTTATGTCGTGCGCAGCATCCGCTTCGCGCTCCGTAAGACGAAGGACCAATCGAATCGCCGCGTACTAGCCACCGGTAAGCGGCGCAGCATCGAGATGGCCGAGCCCCTTCCCGCCTGCTGGACCGTGTCTAGCGCTCATAGGGCACCGCCTGCTCGTGTCCCATGGGTGTTCACGCGCAGGGGTGGCGCCTTTAGGGAGTTGCATGAGCCGGCGACTCCGGTTCCGCGCAGGTGTTTATCAAGCCTTTGGTTCTTCATTATTATTACAGCGGACAGGCGGTCCATGAGCTACCCGGCCGAAATCTCAGACGATTTTCTCGCGCAGCTCAAGGACGACCTCGTATGCCGCCGCGTGGGTCGGGGCCTGGCGCGCCTCGAACGGCATCGCCGGGTGCTGAATGACTTTGATCCGGAGAAGGAAAACGCGGCACGTTTTACCGGCTATCTTGCCCAATGGGTGGACCTCGGCTTTCAGCCTCCTGAGGTCGTCAAACAGGTTGTGACCCGATTTGGCAGGCAAGTGCGCTATCGCCTCCCGCTTATCGACTATCTCCACTTGCGCATGGCCGAAGGTATGGTGGCGATGTCGGAGGAGTCTAAACAAGAGGCCATCAATCACTTCGATACGGTGTTGGGTTTAGCCGGCGAAACCAATGACCGGGAGCTTCCGGCCATAGTTACTTTCTGGAAAGGCCGCTGCCTGCGCATGAAGGGCGAATATGACGAGGCTTTAGCCTTCGCCGTGAGAGGTCGTGACCTGGCCCT
The DNA here is from genome assembly GCA_019241535.1 of Acidobacteriota bacterium. Classification (GTDB taxonomy): domain Bacteria; phylum Acidobacteriota; class Terriglobia; order Terriglobales; family Acidobacteriaceae; genus Gp1-AA145. The sequence continues at coordinate 9,278 of JAFAWX010000166.1, forward strand.
CGAACTAGGCCATCGACCGATGGCGGCAGTTTCCCAGGTACTCGAGAGCTGGCTTGTGTTCCAGAGGGGAGACGCTAAGCGCGCCACCGAAATTCTGCAGGAAGCGGAAGCCGTTCTCAGCCAGACGGACGACTATGTAACGCTTGGTAACATTCATTCTTCTTACGGCCGTATCGCGCGCCGGCAGGGCCGACACCAGCATGCCATCGACAGCTTCACGACCGCGATCGCTCTCTACAAAAAACGCGATCCCCGCCATCGCAACGTGGCCCGCTCGCTCAACAACATGGCTTACGTAAAACGCCTCATTGCCCTTGAACTGCGTCGCAAAATCGATGCCGAGGCGGCGCGCCGCCGCAAGGCCGCGGCCCGGGGCCGCTCAGGGAAAGATCCCGACAACCCGCCTTACCGCGAGCGCTTCGAGCAGCTTCGCCGCGAAGCCCTGGCGGAACTGGCCGAAGCTGCCGCTATCTACCGACAATACGAAAACCACCACGGCCTGGGGAGCGTCGAGCTGAATTACGCCTACCTGTACCTTGATAACGGCGACCTGGACCACGCGGAAGCGGCATCGCAGGTGGCCTTTAGACTGGGGGAGGATAAACGGGATCACATCCTCATGGCGCGGGCACGTTTGGTGCTCTGCATGGCGGAGAATTCCCGTGTCGAAGAAGGTATCGGCGAAAGCACCGAGCCCGGCAAACACGCTCGCCTGGCCGAGGATTATGCCCACGAGGCGGTAGAGTTGGCCAAACACACGCAAAATCGCCACCTGCTGGCCCACACTTACATCTGGCAGGGGCTCACGCATTGCAACCGCTTTTTCGCCGATCCCGAAAAAGCGCGGCCCTGCTACGATCTAGCCATCACCCTAACCAAGGGCGACCAGGTCGGCGACGCGTGGGAAGACCTGCTGGCGCTAAAAGCCAAAGTGCTGCGCAGCGGGAGCGTCCATCCCATGCTGCGGGCTTGGTCTCAGGGATCGGTGGGCGACAAAACCTTCCAACAGATCAGCGAAGAGTTCGCCGAGCTGATTATTCCCAAGGTCTGGGAACGAGAAGGCCGGAAGGTTTCCCGGGTGGCGGCTCGCCTCAGCGTTTCCCCGAAAAAAGTGCGGCGTATTCTCAGACGCATAGGGTCGAGAAAGCCACCGGGCTAGCTACAATGCCTACTTCCCGTATCACCTTTTTCTGCAGAGCAAACTCCCAATCGATAAAAGCCGAAATTACCCACGAGAAGCATGGCTGACGCCGAACAGACGGGTTTTGCCATAGCCGAATTGGAAAGCTCACCGGTATGCCACATCGCCGTAGGCTGCCGGTCAACCTTCATACATCGGAGAAATCCTCTTCCCAATACTCGTCGAGACGACGTTCCTGCCGTGGTGTGGATTCCATAGTGCGCAACTGAACGCGCCGGATCTTGCCGGAGATAGTTTTGGGCAGCTCGGAAAATTCAATGCGGCGGATACGTTTGTACGGGGCCAGGCGAGCGCGGACGAATTTGAAAATTTCGCGCGCCGTCTCCGGCGTCGGCTGAAAGCCAGGTTTTAGTGTGATAAATGCCTTGGGAACATGCCAGCGGATCGGGTCCGCACTGGGCACAACGGCTGCTTCTGCCACACAGTCAAGCTCAATAAGCGCGCTCTCCAGCTCAAACGGACTCAAGCGGTAATCGGAGCTCTTAAAAACATCATCGGCACGCCCCACATAGGTGAAGTAACCTTCGCCATCTCGGTGAGCCACATCGCCCGTGCGGTAATAACCTCCGGCAAAAGAGGTTTGCGTTCGTTCAGGATCATTGAGATACCCGCTCATCAGGCTTGGCGGCCTGGGATCACATCTCACTGTGATTTCACCATCGTCGGACTCGTTGCCGTCGGCATCGAGCAGCAGGATGTCGTGCCCGGGCGACGGGCGTCCAACCGCCCCGGGCTTGACCATTTGACCAGGGAAATTTCCCAGCAACAAGACATTTTCCGTCTGCCCGAACCCATCGCGAACCGTGATATTCCAGGCAGCTCGCACCCGCTCGATGACTTCGGGGTTGAGCGGCTCGCCGGCACTCGCGAGCTCTCTAAGGTTCACCGCAAATGATGACAAGTTTTCCAGGATGAACAAGCGCCAGACGGTGGGCGGCGCGCACATGGTCGTGACCCCGCCGCGTGCGACCAGGTCAAGAGTGCGGGCGGCTTTGAAGCGATCATAGTTGTGGACAAAGATCGTGGCACCAGCATTCCACGGAGCAAAAAAGCTGCTCCAGGCATGCTTGGCCCACCCAGGAGTACTGATATTGAAGTGGATGTCATCGGTACGGATGCCAATCCAGTACATGGTGGCCAGGTGTCCCAGAGGATAGCTCTGGTGTGTGTGAAGCACGAGCTTGGGCAGGGCGGTGGTACCAGACGTGAAATAGAGCATCAATGGATCATTGGCATGAGTCTTACCCGTGGGCGTGAAAGTGAGACTCTCATCGTACGTCCGCGAGTACGGCAACCAGCCCTTTTCCTCGCCCCCTACGACTACGCGGATGTAATCACCGGTGAGGCTAGAAAACTTTTCGGCCAGGCTCAGCTGGGTAACGATCAATCGCGCCCGGCCACGCTCAAGGCGATCACGCAAGTCATTTACCGTGAGCAGCGTGGCGGCCGGGACAATAACTGCCCCCAGCTTGGTGGCTGCGAGCATGATTTCCCACATGGCGAAGTGGTTCGAGAGTTGAACGAGGATGCGATCGCCGCGGCAAACACCCTGCTCGCGAAAGAAGTTGGCAACCTGATTGGAGCGCTGCGAGATCTCGGCAAAGCTCAGTTTTACCTCCGTGCCCGCGTCGTCGACGATCCAAAGAGCCGGCCTGCGGTTATCACGAGCGTAGGTATCAAAATAATCGAGCGCCCAATTGAATTCATTGAGTTGAGGCCAGCGGAAATCACGGTACGCCGCCTCATAGTCGTCACGGTGCGTGAGCAAGAACTCTCGTGCGGCCAGGAATGCTTTGAGACCCTGCTCCGAAACCCCCATAGCACGATGACTGTCAGGCATGAGCGTGCACTCCGGGTACATTTAATTTTTTAGCGAAAGAATACCGAATCGTCGTACGATGCGACACAATGCTGCGCCGACCATCAATCACGATCTGGTTGCCATTGATCGGCCGCGAACGGATGCGCAATAACTCTTCTTGGCCGGCGCTCTCTGTAGTTCGGTCTCGCCATGACCTTGTTCTCCCCCCTTTGAGCTCTCCGCGTGCTGCCATCCGCGCCCTATCGCTGGGTATGTATCAATGCTGCTTGCCGGGATTGGACTTGCCGAGGGCGCCGATTTGTAGCCCGCACTAGCGATTGAAGTAGAAAAAACCATAAAAGGAGTCAAACCGGCAGCAGATCAAAAGGATGCAGCCCGCCTCAGTTTGATGAACTCTTATCGGGGGGCAAATATAGAAGTGCGTCCCAGGGAACGCCTTCGAGGACCTCACGGGGCAGATTCCGCCGTTCGACCGAGCGAAGGTCAACGCTCGCGTTCCGTGAATTCACGCTTGTCACCTGAAACATGCCCTTGTGGCCCAGCGCACTCACTACATCGCCTTTTTTCGGTATGCGCCGCTTTTTCATGCCTTCCGAGGACCTCTCGAAACGGCTAGTGGTGGGATTTTGCTCCCGACGCGAATGGGAGTCAATGACACCCGAAGAGATTTCTTGCCCCAGGCTCTCGGCGTTCTCAGCCGTTGCTCCTTTTGGCGCAGGTGACAGTTGAAGACAGCATGTTGGATCGTTCGCGCCGGTGTTGGTTACACGTGGCGCGCCTTTCCCCTCTGTACCATGACTCCTTTAGCGCGCGAAAGCAGTTCTAGCCGGATCTCGCGCTCTGCAAGATATTAATCAGTTTCTCAATGGCCTTCCCGTCTTGAGCGTATAGCGAATGCGCTCCTGGGTCTTTCGCTCGCCGCACAAAGACTTGAACGCTTCGCACTCGAGGTCGAGCAGATGTTGCTCGCTGATCGGGGTACCCGGCGTTAGCTCACCCCCAGAGAGAATTTCCGCGATTTTTGTGCCTAGTAGCGCCTCGTGTTCGGTAATGTGGCCGCCTTGGCGCATCAGGTGCACCCCCAATTTGAGCGTGGCCAGGATATTTTCTCCGGGAGCGGGAATGTCGCTGCGCGGCGAAGGAGGTCCATAGCCGGCGCGCACCAGTTCGAGGGCTCGCGCTTTGGCATCGGCCAGCAGCCGCTCGCGGTTCATTGTGATCCCGTCTTGCGCGAACAGGAACCCCAGCGCGCGGGCCTCCTCGGCCGAGGTCGCGGTCTTAGCCGTAGCGGTAATCTCAAACGCCTTCTTCACGGCCTCGAGCAGTTCGACTGAGTCCGAGAGCGCACCGGCGCTTCGGGTACCCCGCCGCAGCGCGCTGGCCGTATCAATCGCCCGCAACAACATTTCCTTGCAGCCCCCACCGGCGGGAATCAGGCCGACACCCACTTCCACAAGTCCGACATACAGCTCGGCATGCGCCTGCCGCGCCGGCCCATGCAGTGTCATCTCGGCCGCGCCGCCAAGCGTCAGTCCGAAGGGAGCAACGACCACGGGCCTGGTCGAGAATTTGATGGCCTGGGTCATTGCCTGAAACTGGCGGACGGCTAGATCGATTTCATCCCACTCCTGCTCTTCGATGGACATGAGCAGCAACATGAGATTTGCCCCCGCGGAAAAGTTCACGCCATCGTTTGTGATGACAAAACCTTGAAAGTCCGCAGCCGGGCCGTGCGGTTTGAGGCTTTCAGTAATCAGAGAGACGATGTCCGCGCCGAGCGAGTTCATCTTGGAATGGAATTCAATGCAGGCGATGCCGTCCCCTAAATCAACCAGGGATGCACTGGAATTTTTCTTTACTACGCCTTTAGATTTCTTTGCCACAGCGACTGACCAGACTCCGGGCGCGACGGGTAGCGGGGTGTACTCGCCGCTTGTGAGCTGCCAGAAGGCTCGTCCCGAAGGGGATTCACGAGCGTCCACGTACCATGTCTTACGGCCAGAGGCCAGCAAGGTTTCTGCCTGGGGCGGTACGCGGCGCCCTTCTCTACCCATGCGCTCAACTGTCGCCTCCACGCCTGCGGCATCCCAAAGTTCAAACGGACCAAGCTCCCAGTTGAAGCCGAGGCGCATGGCCCGGTCGATTTCCACAATTGAGTCGCAAATCTCAGGCACCCTGTCAGCCGAATAGTTCCACAGATCCGTGACCGCCGACCAGAGAAAGGTCTGAGATCTGTCCGCCTTCGCCGCCCCCGACGAGCCGAGTCCGAGCAGCATGCGTATTCTCGCTCCGACGTCTTCGAGGTTTTTGGCCATCTCGAGTGGGGGAAACTTCGCCTTCTGCTGCGGACGGTATTCGAGCGTCTTCCAGTCGAGCGCCAGCCGTTGCTCCTGACCGTCGTTGCCTTCCACCTTTTTGTAGAACCCACCACGGGTCTTATCTCCCAACCAATTGCGGGCAAGCATCTGCTCGAAGAACTCCGGCAACCGCATCGCCTGGCCGGATTGGCTGGGGGTTTTTTCCATGTTGCCAACCACGTGCGCGAGAATGTCCAGTCCGACCAGATCGATAGTGCGGAAGGTGGCCGACTTTGGCCAACCAATGGCGGGTCCGGTAAGCGCATCCACCTCTTCAATCGTAAGGTCCATCTCCTGCATAAGGCGCATGGCATTTAGGACGGAAAACGTACCGATGCGGTTGGCAATGAAGTTGGGGGTGTCTTTGGCGAAAACCACGCCCTTGCCCAAGTGCACGTCGGCAAACCAGGACACCGCCTCGACCATACCGCGATCTGTTTCCGGGGTGGGGATGATTTCGAGTAACCTCATATAACGCGGCGGGTTGAAAAAATGGGTACCAAACCAGGAGCGGCGGAAGTCTTCCGAGAAGCCGTCGGCAATTGCGGCCACCGGCAAGCCACTGGTATTGGTGGTCACAATCGTTCCCGGCTGTCTCACCGCTTCCACTTTCTTGAGCAGTTCTCGCTTGAGCGCGAGATTTTCGACTACCGCCTCGATAATCCAGTCCACCCTGGCTAGTCTCCCGAGATCGTCTTCAAAGTTGCCGATCGTGATCAGATGAGCCAGAGAAGTCTCGAAAAAAGCCGCCGGCTTTGACCTCTTTGCCGCTTCCAGACCGGCCGCAGCGATCTTGTTGCGCACGGGAAAATCCGACTTCGGTGGCACGATATCCAGGAGATAGCTGGGCACGCCGGCATTGGCGAAATGCGCGGCGATGCGCGCACCCATAGTGCCCGCGCCAAGCACCGCTACTCTGTGGATTTCCTTCATGACCAATCCTTTCCCACCGTTCGGGAAACGACGTCAACCGAAGGTGCGAAGCGGTAAAGTGAGTTTTCTCGGGCTGAGAGTCTGAGCATAAGCCTTGCTTCAAAACCCGGGCAAGGCGACCACCTGCAATTCCGGTGCGAGCAACGCGGGGGGGCGCAAGCCTAAGTTCGAAGAAGCATGCAATATGCAATAAAGGCGAAATCCGTGACCGCAGCCCGAGGCTGGTGTGGCAGTAGCGTCTGCAGACAATCTGAGGCAATATTAACCCGGCGATGGCCCACGCTTATTTCAGTCCATCTACGAGATAGAGGTCGGAGAGCAGGCGACGGTAGCCGTAGACGTAGGCCCTGCCGTCCGGAGTGGGCAGGACGGGGCCAACGTATTCAACTCCGGCCGGATCCCGGGGCATGAGTTCTTTCCACAGCGTCCGTTTCCCGCTGCTGACGTCCAGACGATAAACCCGGGCCGGAAGCTCACTCGGCCGGTAAACATAAAGCGAGTGGCCGGTTGCGTCCCAGCGGATGGGTACCTCTTCCTGAGCCAAGCCCGGGATAGGATGGCCCTCGCCTCCACCGACCGGAAACAGATAGCCCGTGAGATCCGGGCCGACTGCGGCAACGACGAGGCCGTCCGGTGACAGAGCAAAGCCGATCGTGCTAATCCCCTCCGGAGTGACCGGCTTGGGAACGCCGCCCTGGACGTCTTCAACGAAGAGCCGGGCACCATGGCCGGCTTCGGTTCCCGTAAAGAGCACGCGTTTGCCATCCGGGAACCACTCCGCATGAGTAGAAACAATCTCACTGATCTGGCCGTGTCCTACGGACTTAGCCTCGCCTGCTCTCGTAGGCAGAAGAAATAGTTGCGATGGGTCATCAGGACGGGTGCAAAGAGCCCATCGACCATCGGGAGACAGAGCCATTGCTGCGCCTTCGCCCAGGCGCACCGCCGCAGTCCCATCCGTGCTGCGCACATAAACCGCGTAGCTCGGCCCGCCCGCCTCGCCTTCCTCGCGGAACAGCAAGGTTCGACCATCGCTCGAGAGAGTGAGAGGGTAGGACCAGTCGAGCCACGTAAGATCGCGCTCGGCAGTCGCACCGGGAGCGAGTACCGTGACGCCCCGCCGCCAGTTGTCGCGAGTAAGCAATACACGCCCGTCACGCCAGCTGTCCTGCAACGTAAGATCGGCAGGCACCCGGGCTACCAAGTGCTCGGATCCGGAAAGATCGACAGCAAAGAGTGCACGGTCGATTCCCACTTTAGTGGCGGTAAACCAGACCTCGTCGCCCGCCGGCGACCAGGCCAGGCCCAGGGCGCCGCCGGTCTGCGTGCTGGAGAGCGTCCTTTTCTTCCCCGCCAGGTCCACGATGGCAACGGCGCCAATGCTGTCACCCGGAAACGGATGGTCGAGAAAGGCGATGCGGTCCCCCTTAGTAGAAAATCGCGGATGGCTAATCCAACCGCCGGTCTCGTAGAGGACCTTGCCGATTGGATATTCCAAGCGGCTCCGCCCGGCAGCATGCCGCACGACGGCGAGAGTGTTTCCATCGGGCGCCCAGTCCGCCCACTCGACATTCTCCAGGATTTCGCGAGGCGCCCCGCCGACCAGTGGCACCCGGGCCAAAGTCCCACTGAAAGAGTAAGGAGTGGCCTGGTGGCTGCCGAGTAATACCGCCATTTCTCCCCCGGCAGAGACCGACATAATCTCGGCATTCGACAGTCCCAGGGATCGTGACTCGGGACTCTCCGGGCGGGTTGTGAAAACTTCGACCGGTGCTCCTTCCCACGACGCACTGTAGATCACGGTGTTGCCATCGGGCACCAGCCTGGCCATGCGGATCGTGCCTCGGCGATAGGTCAGCAGATGATAGGCAGGCGAGGTGATACCTTTCCGAGAATGGATCAGGAGAAACCCGAGCAGCAGGGCCGCAAGCAATCCCAGCCCGGCGACGACCAGCGCCCAACGGTAACGGCTGGCCGGCACAAAGTTTTCGCCAGCCGAGGGTCTCGAATCTGCAGTGGCAGCCGTCAGTGGTGCGGACTTCGATTCACTTGGAGCAACCGAAGCAATGCGAGAAGACTCCAGTTCACGCTTCAGGCGTTTCAGATCCGCGCGGATCTCAGCTGCACTCTGGTATCGCAACTCGAGATCTTTTTCGAGCGCCTTACTAATGATGCGCTCCAACTCTGCCGGCAGGTCAGGATTCAAGCGTGTCGGGGGCACAGGCGCCCGGTTCAGGATTGCTTCGCTTATGACCCCGGAGGTTTCTCCCTGAAACGGCAGTTTCGCGGTAGCCATCTCGTAGAGCACGATTCCGAAGGAAAAAATGTCGGTGCGGCTGTCGAGTTCTTTGCCTCGCACCTGCTCCGGCGACATATAGGCGACGGTTCCGAGGGCCGTTCCGGGGCTGGTCAGAGCCATTTTTGCCATATCCGCTACGGTCTGGGAGTCACTGCTGAATGCGTTCGCCGAGGAAGCGATCTTGGCCAGGCCGAAGTCCAGTATCTTGGCGTGCCCGCGTCTGGAAACGAAGATGTTCGCCGGCTTGATGTCACGGTGCACGATTCCCTGGGCGTGTGCGGCATCGAGTGCATCGGTTACCTCGATAGCCACTGCCAGCAGGCGGTCGAGCTCGAGCGGCCGCTTCCCGATGAGGTGCTTGAGGGTCGAGCCATCCAAGTACTCCATCGCGATGAATGACTGACCTTCATGCTTTCCGATCTCGTAGATTGTGCAAATGCTGGGGTGATTGAGAGCCGAGGCGGCTCGCGCTTCTCGCCGGAAGCGCTCAAGCGCAGGTTCATCGTCAGCCACGTCTTCGGGCAGGAATTTTAGGGCCACGAAGCGGCCGAGTTCAGTGTCCTCGGCCTTGTAAACCACGCCCATGCCGCCCCCGCCGAGCTTTTCCGAGATCTGGTAATGCGAAATCCTGCGGCCGATCATTGGCGCGAATTTTACCAGAACTGTGCAGACCGAAAGCTTCTATGTCTATTGCCATGGTTGAGCCTGGCAGGAGTGTCGCAAAGAAATTGGCCCGAACTCGCCTCCCCATCGGGCCGGTTTGAGCTGTAAAAGCAGGCGCCGCATGATCCGTCCGAATGGCCTCCGATCCGGCATCCCTCTTGCCCTTCGGGGAACTGTAGTAGTCTGGATTAAAAGGTGGGTCTCGCCATGCGCGAAGTTGTTCTTGTATCCTCCGTACGCACGCCAGTGGGACGTGCCTATAAGGGCACACTGCGATCAACGCGTCCCGATGAACTCGCTGCCTTAGCCATAAAGGGCGCGCTCGACCGCGTACCGCAGCTCGATCCAAGAGAAGTGGAAGACGTAATTCTGGGGTGTGCCATGCCTGAGGCCGAGCAAGGCATGAACGTTGCCCGCACGGCGTGGCTCCGTGCCGGGCTGCCCATCGAAGTCTCGGCCATGACCATCAACCGCTTCTGCTCATCGGGGCTGCAGTCGATCGCCATGGCCGCCGAACGTATCTCGGGCGGCGGCGCAGAGGTGAGTGTGGCCGGCGGTACAGAGTCCATGTCGATGGTCCCCATGGGCGGACACAAAATATCGCCCAATCCCTGGCTGGTTAACCACTACCCGGACTCCTACCTGTCGATGGGGTTGACCGCTGAGCGGCTGCAACAACGGTTTGCCATTCCCCGGCAGTCGGCGGACGAGTTTTCCCTGCTCAGTCATCAAAAGGCGTTGACCGCCATTCGGGAGGGGAAATTCGCTGATGAGATTGTGCCCGTAGAAGTGAGTTTTACCACCGCGAACGGCACGAAACCGAAACGGCAGGAGATTTCCTTCCAGGTCGACGAAGGCCCGCGCGCCGAGACCTCGCTCGAGGCACTGCTGGCGCTGAAGCCAGCGTTTCAAGCCAACGGGACGGTGACTGCGGGAAACTCATCCCAGATGTCAGACGGTGCCGCCGCGGCCGTGGTCATGTCGGCCGAGCGCGCAAAAGAACTTGGCATCCAGCCGCTGGTGCGCTATGTGTCCTTCGCCACAGCCGGCTACAAGCCGGAAGAGATGGGGCTCGGTCCAGTATTCGCCATCCCGAAGGCGCTGAAGCTTGCCGGCCTGAAACTCTCAGATATTGACGTCGTCGAGCTGAATGAAGCTTTCGCCGTACAGGCACTCGCGGTCATCAAAGAGGCTGGGCTCGATCCTGCCCGGGTCAATCCGAACGGCGGGGCGATTGCGCTCGGCCACCCTCTGGGCTGCACCGGGGCCAAGCTGACGGCGACCCTTATCCGGGAACTCAAACGTCGCAAGGCCCGCTATGGAATGGTTACCATGTGCGTGGGAGGCGGCATGGGGGCAGCGGGAATCTTTGAAAATTTGGCCTAGGTTTCCGCGCTGCCGAAAAACTTCCGACCATGGCTCCTGACCTTCAGGCCGCTGCCGGGAAAGTGGTCTCGGTAAATCCCGCGACCGGCGAAATACTCGGGGAATTTGCCTGCGGTTCGGCCGATGAGGTTCGAGCCGCTTTGGCGCGCGCGCGCCGGGCACAACCAGCATGGTTTGAACTCGGCTGCCGCCGGCGTACTGCCCTGCTCAGGAACTTTCAACGCCTTCTCGCTCAAAGAAAGACCGACGTTGCGCGGTTGATCACGCGGGAGACGGGAAAACCCTGGGTCGAGGCGCTTACCACAGAGCTGGCTGTGGTTCTCGATGCTGCCCGCTTTTACATTGAGAACGCCTGTCGATTGTTGCGTGATGAACCTTTGGCGCATGGCAATGTGGCCATGAAGCAGAAGGTGGGCCGCATCTTACGCGAACCCTGCGGGGTCGTCGCCATTGTGTCGCCCTGGAACTATCCCTTTTCTATTCCCGCCACCCAAGCTCTGGCGGCGCTGGTTGCGGGGAATGCCGTCATCCTGAAGCCGTCGGAATTCACCTCTCTCGTCGCCCTCGAACTCAAAGATCTCCTTGACCGTGCAGGCATTCCCGGGGACGTGTTTCAGGCAATGCCCGGTGATCGGGCGACGGGTGCGGCGCTCGTCAGCTCAGAGATAGATAAGTTGATTTTCACCGGGAGCGTCTCGACAGGCAAAGCCATCGCCCAGGCCGCAGCCACCCGTTTGCTGCCGGTGATACTCGAGTTAGGCGGCAAAGATCCCATGCTGGTGCTCGAAGATGCAGATATCGAAGTGGCCTCAAGCGGGGCCGTATGGGGCGCTTTCGTTAATGCCGGGCAGGCGTGCTTGTCAGTTGAGCGCTGCTATGTGCAGCATAATGTCTGCGACAGGTTTGTCGAAGCCTGCGTGCGCAAGGCCGGGAAACTGCGCGTCGGTAACGGCATGGATCCGGAAACCGATGTCGGGCCGATGATTCATGAAAGACAACTCCATATTGTCGAGCAACACGTCGAAGACGCTCGAGAGCGCGGCGCGCGGCTAATGACGGGAGGCAGCCGATTGGCCGGGCTGGGAGCCAATTTTTATGCTCCCACCGTCCTCGCCGACGTGAATCACGCCATGCGCATCATGCGCGAGGAGACCTTCGGCCCGGTGCTTCCGATCATGTCTTTTGGGGACGAGGAGGAAGGGCTGGCACTTGCGAACGACTCCGAATACGGCCTCTCGGCAAGCATCTGGACAGGCGACCGCGCCCGCGGCGAGCGCCTCGCCCGGCGCATAGCTGCCGGAAGCGTGCTGATCAACGACGCGGTATGCTCGTTTGGCATCAGCGAGGCACCGCATGGGGGCATCAAGGCGAGCGGCATTGGCCGCACCCACGGACGTTTTGGCCTGCAGGAAATGGTGCGGCTCAAGTACGTAGCCGCCGAGCGGCTGCCGCGCATGAAGAAGATGTGGTGGTATGGCTACAACCAGAGCTTCGCGCGCTGGATGGAGGCCTTCTTGGATGTGCAATTTGCCCGCTCGACAAAACGGCGTGTCGAAGCGGCCTTGCAGTCGCTGGAATATTTTCTCCGGGCAGGCAGTCGCAGGCTATAACCGTTGAAACTACAAGCATAAATCGTTCGGAACGGCCAGCTTGTCTTGCAGCTGATGATGATAGGGCCACTTCGCCAAGAGTTTTGTAAAACGAGAAATTAATGTCGGGTTTCCAAGCCTAAGGACTGTGTTGCAACGCCGGTCGGGTTTCAGAGGCCGACTGTTTTCCAAGCTTCCGTCTTGTTCTGATGTGTCATGAGAATTTCTACCATACCTGACTCTTCAACCCCTTACCAGAAATGCGTTCTGACGCGTTCTGATCCAACTTGATTCTGAGCATAGAACTATCACGTTCTTATCACGCGAGATTCCGCGGTTTCCGAGTTGTGTCCTCATTGGGTTCGCGGTGTGAGGAGATACGGATCCGGTATGATAGTTAACCGATCATTGCAGCTTTGCGTACTCGTCTTTCGCCTGTTTCAGAATGGGGTTGTCAGGGTCGGCATCTTTCCAGAGCTCTAGGAAATCCTGGTAATTGGACTTCGCTTTTGCATTGTTACCCGCCATCACGTAGGCTCTGCCTAGCTGCAGGTGCGCTAAAGAGCCGATGGGATCGCTGATCACGATCCCGCGGTGATCGAGAATCTTCTGAAACTCGGCAACGGCTTTGCTACCATTTCCTCCGGCTAGATAAGCGAGTCCACGCATATATACGGGATAAAGGGCTCCGAAATAACCGTGCATGGCACTCCGTGGAGTGCCCAGTTCAGAGGAACGCGCCGTCTCAAGAAATTCAATCGCCTGGGACGGCTTGCCCGTCTTTGCCGCGATCAACGCCCGAAGTGAGGGCACATAGTTGAACCTGATCGAGGTGTCTTCGGGGAATCGCCTGTCCAGTTCATCTGCCTTTGCCCGAGATTTCGAATAATCACCCGCAAGGGCGAGCGCAACGGCAGCACCATACGCAACCTCACGGTCCTGGGAAAGTCTAAGCGCCTCACCAGCCCTCTGCTTGGCCGTTGCCGCATCGCCAAAAAATGCGTTCCATAACGCCGCGCCAGCGTCGAATAGAGCGGTATTTTCCGGTTGGGCAGCTTGCCAAGCTAGCTGCGCGGCACGCTTTGACTTCTCATTCGCCTGGCGCAGGTGCCCGGAATATGCCAGCGCCAGCGCCTCGCTTTGGTAAATTGAAGCCTGCGATCTTGATTCACCCTCGGATGCTTCCCGGTCCATTCCCGCCTTATCGCCTCTCAGGAAAGCGAGCTCGTACCTGAGGACTACATAATCAGGAAATTGCAGTTTGCGGCGCTCGGCGCGCCCTAGAGCGCCCGCAGCTTCGTCGAAGCGTTCCAGGTTTTGAAAACCAGCAGCCAGATTGAGATAGCCGATGTCGAAATCAGGATCGAGTTCTAGTGTCTTTTTGGCTTCTTCGATTGACCGTTGGTGCTGGCCGATCATTTGCAACATAGATGAGAAGAAGCCGTGCGGACGCATATCGCGCGGATAGGTTCGCGCCCACACATCACAGGTCTGCAGCGCCTGTTCCAAATTGCCAGTCACTCGAAGTTGGTAGGAAAGAGTGATGAAGAATTTCTCTTGGTCGCTGGCGCGGTCACGCAACTCGTAGGCCTTGCTCGTTGCTTGGGCAGAAAGGTCAGATTCTCCGGCTTCTCCATACACGTGACCCAGAAGAGCGTAAGCCATTGCGAACTTGGGATCGAGTTCGATCGCGTGTTGATAGAGGGCACGCGTAGAGTCGGGATGCACCGAGAAGTGAACCTTCTCGGCCATGGTGAACGCTTTTAGAGCCTCTAGAGAGGGACTTGTTGCTTCAGCGAGAGGCATATTGTGCTTCTGAATTGTCGTGAACGACTCGCCCAAGCGGCTCCTGAACCGGCTTGCTATTTGATCCAAGGCCTCTAGCACGTCTTCTTTACTTCCCGCTTTCGCTTGCTCTTCGGCGACGGTGTCTCCCGTACGGCAGTCCCTGGCCCGCAAGCCTAGAACGTATTGATTGCCAAGATTGGCGACTGATCCATCCAGAACCGCAGTAGCTCCGGTCCGTTCACAGATGTCCTTGGCGATTTCTGGCGTGAGCCGAGTATGTGCAGGCAGGCCCATCAAAACAAGCGTACGCTCAATCCGTTGATCTGAGACAAGGCTCAAAAACGGTGACTGCTCAAGCTGCACGGCCATTCCTCGGCGCAGCGTGCCATCAAACACCGGATCTCCAGTCGCATTGGAGAAGTCCGCAAGCACCACCGTGTCTTTTTCGGTGAGTACCGGCGAGCGATGCGAAAAAAGTCGCAATGCGCCGACGGCGATGGCAACGACAACCAGGAGGATCGCGGCCACTGTGATCCATCCCAATGCCCTCGTTTCCTTGACTTGTACCTGCACCTTCGAGTGCTTCGCCGCGAAGATACTGAGCTCCTGCTGTGGAAGCAGACGTACATTGTCTGCAAAACGATAGCCTCGGCCGGGCACCGTAAGGATGTATTGGTGGTCCTTGGGACGCTCTCCGAGTGCTTTCCGCAACATGAAGATATTGCGACTAAGGTTGGCCTCTTCAACAAAGGTGTCCGGCCAAACTATCTTCATTAAGTCGTCTTTGGTAACTACCTCTTGGTTGTGCCGGATGAGTACAAGCAGGATCTGAAATGTCTTCGGCGTCAGAGGGACAGGTTCGCCCCCACGCAGCAGGATTTCCTTTTCAGGATCAACCCGGAAAGGGCCAAACTCATAGACTTCTTTGAGTTTTTGACTCTCGCCCGCGGCCATTAGGAACGCCCCACGAGGCTTCAGGAGCGGATTTTAGCACGGTCTGGAACCTCAACCAGCGCAGCTGCAGCCCGGTCGGAATCACCCTAAATTCATCGTTTTCTGGACGTTACCGAATATGCGAGAAATTTTCAGAAATTTTCACAAGGTTTGTAAGGACTTTTTGACTCCACCTCCAGCAATCTGCGCTCGTTTTAGCATTGGGAACGTTTCACAAGCAGGGCTTCATGGGTAAGCAGATGAACATCACGATTGAAACCGATTGGTTGTTCATCCTGCGGGGTGGCAATTCAAGCCGCGCATGGTGTCCGCTGTGCGGAGCCCAAACGGACATGGTTGCCCTCGAAAGCATTGGGGTGATCTCAAACTTGGAGCAGAAGGCGCTGGAGGAATGGCTCAATTCGGCGAAGTTACACCGGTCGCAGGCGGCGGATGGCTCCGCTCTGATTTGCCTAAATTCACTGTTGGCCTGGATGCAGAAGAAAAAAGTCCGACTCCCATGACAAGCAATTCAGAACTAGACATAAGGAGGAAGTATGAAATTCAGAATATCGACGCTGCTCCGCGTGTCCCTGGCAATACTAACGTTCGCCCCTTTAGCGAGCGCTGGTCCATTCGTTTACGTCGTCACGCTCAGCCAACAATTCGGTACCCTAGATCTCGCTACTGGAAAATTTCAAGCTATTGGCCGTCCAACCGCTGATTCCCTGTCCAATTTAGTGTGGGCGCCGAATGGTTATTTGTATACCCTTACTGTTTCCGGCGCCGATGTCGGGAGTCTGGCAACTATTAACCCCGTGACCGGCGAGGTCAAGGATATCGGAGCCACCGGCCTTGGTTTTAACGCCTTTGATCTTGCCGGGGTTCGCGGAAAACTGTATGCAACAGACTTCAGCAACAACCTCTATTCCATCGACCGCGATAGCGGCGTTGCCACTCCCGTCGCTGATACTGGTATGCCGCCCGATCCGACCATTCCTTTCACTTATAACAGCGATGGAACGTTCAATGTGTGCGACGAAAGTCTTTATGGGGTAGACGGGAAGCTTTATGCGACTTTTGATTCTTTTGCCATCGATCCGAAGACGCTAGCCACCCCCGTTACAGTCGAGCCGGCTTTGTACCGAATCAATTCACTTACCGGTGCCACAAAACGTATAGCGGCTACCGATCTGAAACTCAGTGCCTCCGTTCAGGTGGAAGGCAAGTTCTACGCCTTCAGAGGTGTACTCAGCGGTTTCGATGGCTTTCCCCAGGCATACAGTCAGGTGGTACGGCTCAATCTAGAGACCGGCAAGACCACATGGGTTGCCAATGTTGACCCCAGCATCGGGCTAATTCTCGGAGCCGCGCCCGTACGCTTTACAACGTTTGATTTCCCCGGGCGACGTTGATCGAAGCCCGGGGGGATCAACCCGACGACGATGTCGTGAGATTGTACGCATCAACCGACAAAATCACCCATGGCTTTCTGCTCAGCTAAAGATCGGACTTCACGTCGATTGATTTCCCTGATGCCGTCAGCACCGAAGCCTTTGGCAACTCTTGTGGGTGACATCGTAGAGGGCTACGTTAACTGACGGCACACTTCATGCGTATCTGCTGAGTAGTAGCGAATTCAGCACGATTGACTACCCCGCCGCTGCCGGAACCTTCCGCGGCGGGACCAACCCCCGCGACGAAATCGTGGGATTGTACGTGAGCGCTGGTTTGACCCATAGCTTTGTGCGAAACGGGGACAGTTTCACTGCCGTTGATTCCCCGGAACTATATTCGGCCCGCCACGGCTTTCGCTGCCACCAGCTTGGCCCTGGGGATCAACTCGCTCGGCGATATCGTGGGAGGGTACAAGTGCGGGTGTGCCCCATGCCTTTCTGCTGGGTGATGGCAAGTTCACTCGTTTGACTTTCCGGACGCTACCTTCGCCACTGCAAACCGCAATTACCCTCAGGTGACATCGTGGCATGGTACACCAAGGCTGGCGTGACCGGTTCCATAGTGAGCAGGGGTGAATTCAGCACGGTTGATTGGCCCGCCGCTACCTTCAGCGGGGCCAATGCAATTAACCGCCGCGCGACAGGCGGTGCACAATCGCCGCGGTGAGGCGTGGGTTTCTGTTGCGCAGGGGAGAAAGCGGCAAGGACGAAGGTGAAGAGATGACGGACCTCGCCCGGAGCACTGAACTCAGCTGCGGCAGGGTTAACATTAGGCCAGAGCGACACGGCGTAGCAAAATTGTGTCATCTGGCCGGAACTCCCACAGCGACCGATGTGAGAGAAACCATTTGCTTGCAAGACGCGTTCTCAGCCTTCATAAAAGTGTCATTCGCCGACGCGCAGCACGGCCAGGAACGCCTCCTGCGGGATATCGACCCGACCGATGCGTTTCATGCGCTTCTTGCCTTCTTTCTGCTTCTCGAGCAGCTTGCGCTTGCGAGTAATGTCTCCGCCATAGCACTTGGCAAGGACGTTCTTGCGCATGGCAGCCACGGTCTCGCGGGCGATGATCTTTCCGCCGATGGCGGCCTGAATGGCGACCTCGAACATCTGCCGGGGAATGAGTTCGCGCATCTTTGATACCAATGCCTTACCGCGCTCGTAGGCAAAGTCGTGGTGCACGATAATCGAAAGAGCGTCCACCGCTTCGCCGGCCACGAGGATGTCAAGTTTGACCATAGGCGACTCCCAGCGTCCGGCCAGGTGGTAGTCAAGCGAGGCGTATCCGCGCGAGACGGATTTCAAACGGTCATAGAAGTCCAGCACGATCTCATTCAGCGGAAGTTCATACTGCAGCATCACGCGCGTCGAGCTCACGTACTCGAAACTCTTCTGCCGACCCCGCTTCTCCTCGACCAGCGCCAGGATGCTGCCCACATACTCTTCGTTGGTGAGAATGGTCGCCACAATTACCGGCTCTTCGATTTTCTGGATCTCCCCCGCGCTCGGCCAGCGCGAAGGATTATCGACCTCGATCTGCTGGCCATCGGTCTTGGTTATGTTGTAGCGTACTCCGGGCGCGGTGGTAATCAGATCGAGGCCGAACTCCCGTTCGAGGCGCTCCTGGATTATCTCCATGTGCAACAGGCCGAGAAAACCACAGCGGAAG
The DNA here is from genome assembly GCA_019241535.1 of Acidobacteriota bacterium. Taxonomy (GTDB): domain Bacteria; phylum Acidobacteriota; class Terriglobia; order Terriglobales; family Acidobacteriaceae; genus Gp1-AA145. Next base: position 27,375 of record JAFAWX010000166.1, read on the forward strand.
CCGAAGCCCAGGGCCGCCGAGCTCTCCGGCTCGAAGAAAAAGGAGGCATCATTCAGGCGGAGCTTCTCGAGCGCTTCGCGCAATTGCGTATGCTCGTGCGCATCAACCGTATAAAGTCCGGCAAAGACCATCGGTTTGATGTCTTCAAAGCCGGGCAGGGGTTCCAGAGCGGGGCTGGTGTCATCGGTTATGGTGTCGCCGATTTTAGTATCGGCGACGTTCTTGATATTGGCAATCAAGAAGCCGACTTCGCCGGCGAGCAGTTGGTCCACTTCAACCGGCTTGGGCGTGAGCACTCCAATGGTCTCGACGTCAAACACCCGGCCATTTGACCACAGACGGATCTTTTGCCCTTTGTGCAATGTGCCTTCAAACACCCGGGTCAACACGATAACGCCACGATAAGGATCGAACCAGGAGTCGAAGATGAGCGCCTGCAGTCGCCGTCCGGGATCTCCTTTGGGCGGCGGAATGCGCCGCACGACCGCCTCAAGCACCTCGGGAACACCTTCGCCGGTTTTCGCGCTGATGAGCTGGGCGCTTGAGGCATCCAGCCCGACCGCCCCCTCGATCATCTCCTTGGTGCGTGGTATGTCCGCGCTCGCCAGGTCGATCTTGTTGATGACGGGAATGATCTCGAGTCCATGATTAATCGCCAAATAGGAGTTTGCGAGCGTCTGCGCTTCGACTCCCTGCGAGGCGTCGACCACCAGCAGCGCTCCCTCGCAGGAGGCGAGAGAGCGGGAAACCTCATAAGAGAAGTCGACGTGGCCAGGCGTGTCGATCAGGTTGAGCTGATATGTCTGGCCGTCTCTTGCGGTATACGTCATGCGTACGGCATGGGCCTTGATGGTGATGCCGCGCTCCCGCTCGAGATCCATCGAGTCGAGTACCTGTGCCTGCATCTCGCGAGCCGTCAGCGCCCCGGTAAGCTCAAGCAGGCGATCGGCCAGCGTGGACTTGCCGTGGTCAATATGCGCGATGATGGCGAAATTGCGGATGAAGCGGGAATCCATAAAAGAGGTAGACACTTGATTTTAGCAGGGGAAGGCAGGCCAACTTTTCAGCGTCGACCCACATGAAATTTTCGAGCGGGGTAGATGAGCCCGCTTGAAGAGAGCACGATAGGCATCTCTAAAGCGGGCAAACTATAGGAAGCAAAACTGCTACCCAAGAAGTTTTCAAATCGTTAGTTCCACGGTATTAAAGAACTCTCGTTACGCCGGCGAAGGCCAGAGCAAACCGCCCCTCGCGCCCATCGAAAGAACCAACGGGTCGGCGTAGAACTGGAACCCATCTGAGGATGTAATTTCACTTAAGTATTGGACCGTCGAAGCCTATTCAAAGCATGGCAGCAGGGGGCCAGTTCTCCTCAATTGAGGTCAAACGGATTGGGAATTCGCGTCCGGGTGGAATCGGCTAAGCCACCGGCAGAACTGTGATGGGGTGAGGGTGCAGCATTAGCCAATCCGCTGATAACTTCATCAACGGGTGGGCAAGATGAACCAAGACGGTCAATTCCGACTGCCGGCGCCCCAAAACCAGGACCGCGGAGGAGGGCCGAGCCGATATCTGCCAGGGGCTTGCGTTTTTCGCTCTCCTTCGGTATGAGCGGTAGGAAAGTTATGGAAAGGAGTCAACCACGGTGAGGCGACCGCGAGAGCGTCTTTTCTTTGTTTTTTTCATTGTCGTGATGTGTTTGCCCGGC
>JAFAWX010000199.1 GCA_019241535.1 Acidobacteriota bacterium
CCGCTGCCGCCCGGCTGGACAAATCGTCAATCTTTCCGAAATGCAGCTGCGGAGCAGAGGAACTCCGTGATGGGGAACCATCATCCATATTTTTTGCTTGTCTTTGAAACCGTCACTCAGCCGCGACCGGGGCGGAAGCAGATGGCGCCGCCCGAATCGCCTCCACAATCTCCGGCGGCAAACCGAAGCGGACATTCTCCGGCATCACTTCGACCTCGCGGAGGTCGGTGAAGCCCTTTCCCCCCAGGAACTCGACTACTTCCTCAACCAGGCACTCGGGAGCCGATGCTCCGGCGGTTAAGGCGAGCGTCGTGACGCTCTCCAGCCACTCCGCCTGGATGTCCCGGCAACTGTCGATCAGGTACGAAGGAGTGCCGAGCTTTCGCGCAACCTCCACCAGGCGCTTTGAGTTCGAGCTGCTGTCGGAGCCGACAACCAGGAGCAGGTCGGCATCGGAGGCGATATGCTTGACAGCCGTCTGCCGGTTCTCGGTGGCGTAGCAGATATCCTGAGCGTGCGGACCTTTGATCTTGGGAAACTTGCGCCGCAAGGCTTCAATGATGTTTTTGGTCTCGTCCAAGCTGAGCGTGGTTTGGGTAAGATAGGCCACCCGCTCCGGATCGGGCACAGAAAGCGACTCGACGTCTTCGGGCGAATCCACGACTTGCGTAACCAGTGGAGCCTCGCCGAGCGTGCCGATCACTTCATCATGGTCGCGATGCCCGATCAGGATAAGCGAGTACCCTTCTTTGGCAAACTTCACCGCTTCCACGTGGACCTTGGTGACCAGCGGGCAGGTGGCATCGATGACGCGCAGCCGGCGCTCGCGGCTGGCTCCGCGTACTTCGGGAGAGACCCCGTGCGCGCTATAAATCACGCGTTCGCCCTCCGGCACCTCGTCAACCGAGTCGACAAAGATGGCACCTTTTCCCTGCAGCTCTTCGACCACAAAATGGTTATGGACGATTTCCTTGCGAACGTAGACCGGCGGACCAAAGGCCTCAAGAGCAATACGAACCACGTCGATGGCCCGAACCACGCCGGCACAGAATCCGCGCGGCTTTAGCAAAAGCAGCCTTTTCTGGCTATCTGACACTTGTTCTCCTGTACTTAAAGGATACACTGTGACGCTTCGAAGGTTGTAAGGAGGCTACCGGAAAGTACCCAGGTGGTCAACGTAAGTGCAAGAAGCGTCGGGAATTAGCAGCGGGAGGGGAAAAAGCCGGGCCGAACGGAGCCTCTCGGGCTGGCTTTCTTCAGCCGTGTTCGCCGTTCGAGCTGATGCGGCGCTAATGGGGAGTTCAGCTTCGCACTCACGTTTCCGCTTGGTTTGACAAAGCCCCGCCTGCTCCCTTCAAATCTTCTTCATCGTCTTAACTTGGTTCGATCTCAGCGGGAGTCTCGATTGTGCGTTCTCTCAAGTGTTTTGTCATCGCCCTCGTTCTTTCTGCCCTGGCCTCGGCCCAGGATCTGGCGTCGTTTGAAAAGCGGGTCACCGTCAAGGTGCTCTCAAATGGGCTAACGGCGATTGCTTGTCGGCGCCCCGATACGGCGCCGGTCTTTTCCTTTTATTCGAACGTGGATGTCGGCTCGGTACAGGATCCTATGGGTAAGACCGGCCTGGCGCACATGTTCGAGCACATGGCGTTCAAGGGCACCGATAAAATCGGAACCAACAACTACGGGGAAGAGAAGGTCGCCCTCGAAAAAGTGGAGAGTGCCTATGCGGCTTACATTCGCGAGCGCGACAAGCCCATAGGCCGGGACCAGCAGAAGCTCCAGCAGCTCGAGCAGGCCTGGCAGGCGGCCACCAAAGAGGCCGAGCGTTACGTCATACCCAACCAGTTCAGCGAGATCATCGAGCGCAACGGGGGCGAAGACATCAATGCCTCAACCAGTTTGGATCATACCGAGTACCACTACTCGTTCCCCATTAATCGCCTGGAGCTCTGGGCCTATCTCGAGTCCGAGCGCTTCACTCACCCTGTATTCCGCGAGTTTTATAAGGAACGCAATGTGGTGATCGAGGAACGCCGCATGCGCACCGACAGCACGCCCATCGGGCGCCTGCTCGAGCAGTTCGAAGGCGAAGCCTTTGCGGCGCATCCCTATCATCGTCCGACCATCGGATACTTATCGGATTTGAACAGCTTCTCTGCAACCGATGCCCAAGCCTTCTTTGCGCGCTATTACATTCCCTCGAACATGGTGGTCGCGGTCGCGGGCGATATTGATCCGGATAAAAGCGTGGCCATCATAGAAAAGTACTTCAGCCGCATCCCGTCCCATGAAAAGCCCGACGAACGCACGACGACCGAGCCTGCCCAGAATTCCGAGCGTCGGGTGATTCTGCACGAAAGATCACAGCCGATGTACCTCGAGGGCTACCATCGCCCTGACTATCGCGACAAGGATGATGCCGTCTACGATGCGCTTGCCGATCTGCTTTCGGAAGGACGCACCTCCCGGCTTTATCGGGCGCTGGTGCGCGACCAGAAAATTGCATCCGAGGCCGAAGGCGGCACCGGCTTTCCCGGGGTCAAGTATCCTCACCTTTTTTACTTTTTTGCCTTGCCTATTCCCGGGCACAGGCCCGAAGAGATCGGCGACGCGATTCATAGCGAGATCGAGCGCTTAAAGAAGCAAGACATCAGCGACGACGAGCTCAAAATGGTCAAGACCAGGGCGCGGGCCAACCTGATTCGCGGGCTCGACAGCAATGAGGGCCTGGCGGCGGATTTAGCAATCTATCAAACCTTCTACGGCGATTGGCGGGAGCTGTTTCGTACCGTTGACCGGATCAATGCCGTCAGCAAAGCCGATATTCGCCGGGTGGCGAACCAGGTGTTCGTTCCTACCAACCGCACCGTCGGAATCATTGAAACTGCATCGGCAACCGGCGGAGGTGCTCAATGAAAGGCCATCTCTCCGGCATTCGGCGCTTCAGGCACCGACTTCTGATATCGATTTCGGCTGGTTTATGCGCCGCCGCCCTCCATGCCCAAACCTGGAACCAGATTCCCATTCCGCAGCTGCCGCCGTTTCATCCTGCCGAGCCGAAGCGGGTTGTTTTCCCCAACGGTATGGTGGTGTTCCTGCAGGAGGACCACGAGCTGCCACTGATTGACGGCGTCGCCCGCATCCGTGGCGGTTCGCGCTCGGAGCCCGCCGAGAAGTCGGGAATGGTCTCCCTCTACGGTGAGGTCTGGCGCACCGGAGGGACAAAGAACGAAAGCGGTGACCAGCTGGATGATTATCTCGAAGTGCGTGCCGCCAAGGTTGAGACGGACGGCAATAGCGACTCCACTACCATATCGCTATCGTGCCTGAAAGAAGACTTCGATGACGTTTTCCGCGTCTTCGCCGCGCTCCTACGCGAACCGGAGTTCCGGGAAGACAAGCTGGACCTTGCCAAGCGCGAGGCCTTCGATGCCATCGCCCGGCGCAACGATCAGATTGGCGAAGTTGCCCACCGGGAAGCCGCGAAGCTGGCCTATGGCCCCGATAATCCCTACGCGCGCGTGCCTGAATACCGCACCGTCGATGCCGTCAGTCGACAGGACCTGGTCTCCTGGCACCAGACTTATGCTCATCCCAACAACATAATCCTGGGAATTGTCGGAGACTTCGATTCCGAGCAGATGGAAGCCAAGCTGCGGCAGGCATTCGGCGGCTGGCAACGGGGCCCGCAGGCGTCGCCGCCCCAGATCCAGTTCTCCCCCACGAAGCCCGGCTATTACCTCATTAAAAAGGAAGATGTGAACCAGAGCGCCATCCGCATGGTTGCGCTGGGCACCACGCGCAGGAACCCCGATTACTATGCCATCGAGGTTTTCAATGAAGCCATGGGCGGAGGCTTCTCATCTCGCTTGGTGCAGAGCATTCGCACTGCCCAAGGTCTGGCCTACGCCGTCGGCGGCGGCATCGGCACGGCCTTCGACCACCCCGGCGTTCTACAGCTTGCCATGGGAACGAAAAGCGACACCACGATTGAATCCATCCAGGCGCTCTACCGGGAAGTGGACAAGCTGACAAGCAATCCGGTTACGGATGAGGAAATACGCCGCGCCAAGGACTCTATCCTCAATGCCTTCATATTCAACCTGGATACCCCGGACAAATTGCTGCGAGAGCGCATGGCCTACGAATACTATGGGTATCCGCTCGACTTTCTCGAGCGTTACCGGGCAGGAATTGAAAAGGTATCAACCGCAGATGTGGCTCGCGTATCCACTAAATATCTGCATAAAGAACAATTGGCGGTGCTTGTTGTCGGCAACGCTGCCGAATTCGACAAACCGCTGTCTTCGCTCGGCCCGGTAACCGACGTCGACATTACCATCCCTCCTCCGCCGGGCGGGACGCCGGCAGCGAGCGAGAGCGCGCCGCCTCCTGAAAAAAAGCTTTCGAATCCTGAAGGCAAAGCTCTCGCCGGTACAGTTGTCGCCGCGCTCGGGGGGGAAGACAAGCTACGCACGGTGAAAGCCTTGAAGTCGGCTTTCACCCTGCGCCAGCAGAACGGCCCAGTCGAGGGAAGCATCGAGGCGGAAAGCACCATAGTTTTTCCGGACCGAATGAAACTCGACCTGCAGACACCCCAGGGCAATGTCTCAATGATCGTGACTCCGCAATCCGCTTTTATGAAGCTCGAAGGTGCCGGCGTTCAGGACTTGCCCGCGTCACGCAAGAATGAAAGCCTCGAGCAAATCCACCGTGATCTCATCTATGTGGCCCAGCACCTGGATGACCCAGCATTTTCCTTTTCCGCTTCGGGTAACGACAAATCCGGGGGCAGCATAGCAGCAATCGTCGATGTGTCAGGTCCCGGGGTAAGCTTGCGCTGGTTCGTCGACCCGAAAAGCGGCAGGATCCTGCGCGAGACATATAAGGCCATGGGGCAGTCGGGGGTAGTGGACACGGAGACGGATTTTTCTGATTGGAAAGCGGTCGAGGGTTTGAACCTGCCATTCCATCGCGACAACAAACAGGCGGGCAAGGATTCAAGCAGCGTTCAGTTTAAGAGTATTCAGCTCAACCCCGCGGTGGCCCCGGGAATTTTCGAAAAACCTGCCACTGCCTCCGAGCAGTAAAGTACGGCCGCAGAAAGAGAACTGTTCCGAAGCAACTGGATCTGTTCTTTTTTGGGAACCAACCTGCCTAAAGATCCGTATATTCTGCGGTGAACGTTTTTGGGAGCCCAGCGTGCGCTGCTATCTGCTGATCCCCGTGCTCGCCCTCTATTCGCTGGTCGCGGTAGCCGAACAGTGGGAACACACCTACGCGTTGACCGGAAAGCCGGAAATAGTCGTTGACGCGAACGACGGGGATGTCGAAGCGGCAATGGCCGCGAGTGGACAAGCCACCGTGCGGGTGATTACCCGCGGCTTGCGAATCGACCAGGACCTGCACATAACTGCCGACCAGTCGGGCAATCGCATCACTCTGCGGCTCCGCCGCGACCAGAAGCCCTGCTTTGGCCTGTGTTTTCAGAGCATCCGCATTGAACTTCGGGTTCCGCGGGAAGCCAATCTGAAGCTGCACAGCGAGGATGGCAACCTGCGAGTCGAAAAAATAAGCGGCAGCTTCGAACTGGAGAGCCGGGACGGAGACATTGCTTTGGACGATTCCGAAGGATCGCTTGCCGCTCGGACCCGCGATGGCAATATCGATGTCCGCGGCCGCTTTAAGCTCCTCAATCTGCACACCGGTGACGGAAATGTTAGCGCCGCAGTCATGGCCGCCGTGCAGCCAGAGGCGGGCTGGATCATTCGCTCAGGAGACGGCAATGTGCGCCTTCGCTTGCCCGGAGACCTAGGAGCGGATCTTCTCGCGCGCACCGGCGATGGCGAGGTAAGAGTCGACTTCCCCATGACTACTTCCGGCTCGCGTGAGGAAAACGTGGTGCGCGGCAAGATCAACGGAGGCGGCATTCCTATAGAACTCTCGACCCAGGATGGCGACATTCAGGTCGAGAGGATGTGAGAGTTGCCGTCGAACGTGAGGCCCACAACCGGCGCTTTCTCGTCCGTCGGTCCCGACTTGCCGGCCGACAACTGCCCGCCCAACTTAAGCTATATTGCTGTTGAGAAACTCTGCGGTCATGGACCTGCTGCCCAGCCTCGATGAGATCCGCGCGTCCCAGACCCTTGTCTATTCCTTGCTGCAGCCTACCCCTCAAATCTCCTGGCCGCTTCTGAACGCGAGACTCGGAGCCGAGGTTTGGGTGAAGCACGAGAACCACACGCCCGTGGGCGCGTTTAAGGCGCGAACCGCCATCGTCTACGTGGCCGACCTGGCCCGGCGCGCGAACGGAATTCGCGGACTAATAACGGCCACCCGCGGGAATCACGGGCAGGGCGTCGCCGTCGCCGGGCAGCGCTTTCAGGTGCCGGTTACGATTGTGGTCCCGATTGGCAATAGCGTTGAAAAGAACGCGGCGATGCGCGCTCAAGGCGCAAAGCTGGTCGAATTCGGCAAGGATTTTCAGGAAGCACGCGAACATGCGGCGGGCCTGGCGCGTGATGAGGATCTTGCCTTTGTGCCACCGTACCACCGGGACATCGTAAAAAGTGTGGCCAGCTACTGGGTCGAACTGTTTTCTGCGGTGCCGGACCTGGACGTCGTTTATGTACCGATTGGCATGGGATCAGGCATCAGCGCAGGTTGTGCCGTGCGCAATGCTATGGGCTTGAGGACAAAAATCGTGGGGGTGGTCGCAGCGGGCGCTCCTGCGTATGCCCTATCGGTCGAGGCCGGACGCAAAATCGAAGCTCCCGTCACCACCACCATCGCCGACGGCATGGCCTGCCGCTTGCCTGATGACGAGCCCCTGGAAATCATCCGTCAAAATGCCGATCACCTGGTTGTGGTAGACGACCAAGAGATTCGGCAGGCAATGAAGATCTATTTCACCCACACTCATAATGTCGTCGAGGGGGCGGGCGCGGCCCCGCTCGCTGCCGCGCTGAAAGAGAAGGCAAGTTTCGGGGGAAAGCGGGTCGCCCTGATCCTCACCGGAGGAAACGTCGACCACGAAGTCTTTGCCCAAGTGCTCTTGGACGGCGCGCGCCAATAGCCCGGAGTGGGCGCCAAGCTGGCGGCTCGAAACAAGACTTGCTGGTATACAATGCCCATGTCGGCCGCGTCGGCAGTAGCAGGCTGGCATCTCGTTCGCCAGGCTGAGGAGGCGTTATGCGAATCTGGATACTGGGATCTGCGTTTCTGGCCGCAACCGCCGGCTATGCTATGGCGCAGGCTGCGGCCGAGGCGGTACTTACGCATGGCGTAGCCGCTACCGCAGGAACGAGCCTCGGCACGGCACTGGGCGGCGCCACCAGCCAGCTCGCGGGACGAGTCGGCCAGCAGACCTCGACGGCAACACCCAGATCGGGAATGACGGTTGTCAACGGCGCTCCGCGCAGCGCCCGGCGAGTTGCCAGCGCGCGGCAGTCTAAGCAACCGGCCGCGACAGGCTCGCTGATCGCTTCCGTCCAGGGCGGAGAGCGTTCAGAAAGCGGCTGCTCCTCCCCGGCTGCGAAAACGAACACCCCACAATCCAGTCCACAGCAGGCCGACTGCAAAACCCAGAAAACGGCCGCAAGCGATGCCCACCCTTCTGTAATCAATCTGCCGGCAGCGAAGTAGATTGCGACAGAATGGCCGCGCGAACCTGACACTAGTGATGG
>JAFAWX010000291.1 GCA_019241535.1 Acidobacteriota bacterium
GGCGAGGCCGACGCTTACGTTAAGTTAGGGAATCCCGCAGCAGCGGAGAGGGCATATCAAAAAGCTATCTCCCTACGGCCCAACTATTGGGGAGTGTACAGCTGGCTGGGATATTTCTACTACAATCAGGCCCGATATCCGGAGGCCATCGCTCAATTCCAAAAAGTCATTGAGCTGGCGCCCAATAATTATCGAGGTTACTCCAACCTCGGAGCTATGTACGTTGCCCAAGGAAAGTACATGGAGGCACTCGTTCCGTTGAACAAGTCAATCGAGATCAGGCCCAACCTCGAAGCCTTGAACAATCTTGGTAATGCGTACTTCGAGTTGCACCGATTTCCCGAGGCTGCAGGTGCATTTCAGCGGGGTTTGAATCTGGACGATAGCGACTGGCTATTATGGGGGAATCTCGGCGATTCCCTCTTCTGGGGTAATCACAGGTCAAAGGCCATGACCGCTTATGAGAATGCGATTGCGAGAGCCGAAAAGAAGCTGGAAGTGAACTCCCGAGATCCGACGATTTTGGCCTTCTCGGCCGATTACAACGCCATGGGCGGTCATCGTAAGAAAGCACTCAAGGAAATCGACCAGGCAATGGCTTTGGCGCCGGCGGACGGGGAAATTCGCTTGCGGGCGGCAATCGTGTACAACCAGCTCAAAGATACAGATCGTTGTCTCGCATCGCTAGAGAAAGCGATCGCAACCGGGTATTCGGCCCAGGTGATCCGGGATACGCCCGATTTTGACCATTTGCATAACAACCCACGGTTTCGGGCCCTGGCACAAGTCAACTGAGCGGTTATGGCTTAACGTTCAAACCCGTGTCATGGTCATCGTCCGCCCGCTTGCACGGATCATTAGACCCGCTCGTCGGCGCGTGGGTAAATATCGCGTAATAGTAGTAGCCGTTCCCATTGACGACGTACTTCCTGGACTGGCCGTCAACAATCACGGGATCTTCGGGAGGCATAAGGGGAGCTTGACCAGGCACCGTGTAGTTCTGGGGAGCAGACCCGCCTAAATTGAGGAAGCTTACGTAATATCTCTTGTCGGTCGACTTCCATTGAATGCTATGAACTTTGCTTTTCACTACTAACACCGGATAATCAACCCCGCACTTTCCCGCCTTATCGGAAAATGAAATGGTTACGATCCGTTCTTTAGAATTAACCAGACGAACATGCCCGGCTTCATAACCGACCACCAGAGCGATAATAAGGAACGCGCCGAACCCAATGTGTCGTATGTTCATCGGTCTTCTCCGTTCCAGGGTGGAGTTGGCTGCAGACATTAACCTGGGCTGTCGACTATGTCAATTGAAAACATCTGCTCGGCAAAGTGAGTCCGGCGGGCAGGCTGCCGGTGGTCCGGGAAGCCGCTTTGGGTTTAATGCGAGCTCCGTGTCGGCTCAGTATTTCCCGCTCGCCGGCTGGGCTTGGCGGAAATCCGGAGCGAGAGGCACGTTTGAAAACTGTGATTTGCTATAAAATTCTACGACAAAGTTCGGGCCTCGATAAAATCTCTACTTGCCTTGGAGGCTACCTTGAATCAGACGCAATTGAAAATTTTCTTTGGGCGACAGTGTACGGCAAATCGCACCGGGCGAATTATTTTTGCCGGTGCAATGCTTCTTACTATCCTTTTGCTGGTGTCATGCGCGAATAAACAGGTTGCCGGCTCACATGCAACCATTTTGATGCGTGATGGCACGAGCTTAACCGGCTCCCTCACCGCAACCTCGTCATCGGAAATCACTCTGGCTGGCGACGACGGCAAGACGCATACTGTACCGATGACGCAGGTGAAGTCCATAGACTATGACGACACCACGGCAGCACAAGGCCCGCCTACACAAACTGCATCGCCCTCAAGGCCACCTGCCTTAGCGACCAGGACAGAGTCCGGCGCTCTGCACGAACATCACTACCATCCGACCCGGGCCGAAATTCGTACCAAGACCTACCTATTGCCCGCGGGCACACAGGTTTCCGTGCGCAGCGAGGAGACTATTGACTCCGCCACGGCCGTCGAAGGGCAGACCTATGCCGCTGAAATTACCGACAACGTCCTAGACGCCAACGGGGATGTGGTCATTCCTCACGGTTCTAACGCTCAGATCGTCATCTTATCGGCTTCTAAAGGAGGAAGATTTCATGGCGCCTCCGATCTCGCACTGGACTTGCGTTCGATTTCAGTAGAAGGTAAGGAATACTTAACCAGCGCGAGCGATGTGCGCGAACGGGGCAAGCAAGGGCTTGGTGCGAACAAGCGAACTGCCGAATATACGGGCGGTGCGGCTGCCCTGGGTGCCATTATCGGCGCTATTGCTGGTGGCGGGAAAGGCGCCGCGATTGGAGCTGGAGCTGGCGCAGGTGGTGGTGCATTGACGCAGATCCTGACCAAGGGCGGCTCGATTCGCGTACCGGCGGAGACGGTGCTGACCTTCCAGCTCAATAAGCCGATCCAAATCGTTGAAGCGACCTGATCGCAAGTCACAGCGAATTTTGACTGTGTGCGCTTACTCGAATGGGCATTCCCGAGACCGGCGAAACATGAACGTCGCAATTCGCCAAACGAGACCTATTTGGGGAATCGATTTGCAGTCTTCCGCCACTGGCACGCACATATGGGGACGAAGGGCGACCTGAATTGGCACATGTCACAGTTCGCTTTGCATGTTGCAAGCGCCGCAATCAACTGGAAAATCGAGACCAAACAACGCTGAAGCGGCTAGAGAACTAGTGCCCAGTCGCTGTGAGCAGACAAAGATTCACCGCCCAGAATGTCGCCAGTAACTTAGCCGGTGCGAGATTAATGTCCGGTTGTGAGCAAGTCTGGCAGTGTACTCATTCCCGTCGTACGCCGTGGTATTCGCGTATACCCATCAGTTTTTATACAAACTAAGTTAAGGCGCTTGAGAATTTTCCAACCTGCGGTTTTCCTTCTTTAGTTCCCGTCAAGTCTGTCGCGAATACTTGTGGTAGCAGAACGGCACCCAAGGGTTAATTTCAGCCTTCCCGAATTTCCCTAGGTCCGCGAAAGATATCAATGAGAGTGTGTCACTTCAATAGAACATTACTTGTCTTTTTGCGATAGCACAAAAACCAGGGAGGGGTATTTCTGACCCTCAGTGGTCACCCAAAACCGGCCATTAAAGGTCACCTGAAAACCGGCCATTAAAAAACCCTACTCGGGACATTGACCGGTCGAAGGCAGTTTAGCCTTCGACGGATATGAGCAATGTCTTGAGCGA
>JAFAWX010000405.1 GCA_019241535.1 Acidobacteriota bacterium
AACGGTGGCGATCTATTCTGCTTGACCAACTCTTGCAGCATAAGGGCGACCATCATGAATCATGTGGGTCCGTGTGACGAAAGCTGAGCTGTGGGCTGGTGCCAGGAAGCGATAGCCTGACAGTGTTTCCAGAAATTTGGGGGTGTCAGCCGAATCGTTCAAAGCTTCCCGCAGCTTACGAACTGCCGTGTTCAAGGCCACATCAAAATCCACAAACATATTTTCCCGCCAGACTTGGTCACGAATTTCCTCTCGTTTCACGAGTTGACCTTGGCGCCTCAACAACAACATCAAGATGCGCTTCTCTGCGTGAAGCTCGCCAACTGGTTGGCAATCTCGGCATTCGGCGGAACTCTAAAAAGCCGGTCTGCCGGTTGTTGAAGATCCCGAGATCTTGAGCGGGATGTCAGGTCCGCAACACACGAATCGCGTCTGTGACCTTGCGAAGGCTTTTGCGGCGGGGATGGTCGAGTGACAGGATCCAGGCATTCTGGGTTAACACCCGAAATGGCCAATTCTTAAGGCTTCTATGCGGGGAGCCATTCCACCGAGGACAGGGCATGCCGATCGTAATTCCCCGCGGGCTTTCACCGCCTCTCCTCGCACTTCTGCCGTGAACAACATGCTTTTCCCGCTAAGGAAATCCTAAGCGCTCCGTAGCATGGGTCGGCAGTCCCTTTTAAGCAGCCTGTCCACGAAAGCTCGCCGCAAGTTGATCGGCTTAGAAACTCCGGTTGACGAATAATAGTTTCTGAAAGCTGATACCCTCCAAGTGAAGATTTGATCTGGGGAGACTGGAGGCGAAGTGCTCGAATTTTCTCGACGGCGGTTCATCCTCGGCATGAGCAGCCTGCTTGCCTTGCCGCTCCTGCGCACGGAAGAGCCCGAAACTGTTCTCTACAACGGGAATTTCTGGACCGTCGATGATGCCCAGCCGAGAGCCCAGGCCGTGGCCATCAGCAGAGGTAGATTTCTCGCGGTTGGCTCGAACGAACAGGTATTGCCGCTCGCAACCGCGCGCACACGCAAGATCGATCTTGCTTTGAAAAACGTCCTTCCCGGCTTCAACGATGCGCATTGTCATCCGGTTGAGGCGGGCGTCGAGCACCTGCACAAGGTGGCCTGCGACAAGGACTCGATAGAAAAAATACAGGCAGCCCTACGTGAGCGTGCCCAGCAGACGCCTTCCGGGCAGTGGGTGCTTGGATTTCTGTATGACGACGGAAAAACTCCACGTCCGCTCAATCGGCACGATCTGGACGAGGCGGTTGGCGATCATCCCGTGCTGGTGCAGCACCGCGGCGGCCATACCGCGTTTGTAAATTCCAGAGCTCTGGAGTTGGCGAAGGTTAGTAACGAAACGCCCGATCCCCCCGGCGGTCGTTTCGAACACGACAACAATGGTGACCTCACCGGCTTCGTCGGCGATGCCGGGATGCAGGTCTTCCTCCGGCTGGTTCCGCGCAGCAATCGACGCGAGGACTACCGCGAGGGGGCGGCGTTGATATCTAAACTTTTTGTCAGCAAAGGAGTAACCTCCGCCTGCGATGCCGACGCATCGCCCGAAGACCTCCAGGGCTACCAGGACGCGCGCGATGCCGGAGAGCTCGGGATGCGTGTGTATTGCCACGTATCGGCGGCTTCCCTCGATCATTTCATGGCCGCAGGAATTCATACCGGCTTCGGCGATGAATGGCTGCGCGTCGGCGGGGTAAAACAGTATGCCGATGGTTCCATCTCGGAACGTACGGCCTGGCTCTCGAAGCCTTACATCGGGATTGCCAACAACTACGTCGGACTGCAGCTTTCGAGCCGCGAGCAGCTTTACGAGACCGGACGCAAAGCTCACGCCGCCGGCTGGCAACTGGCCACTCACGCCAACGGCGACCTGGCGATAGACCGTATCCTGGGAGTTTACGAACAAATCCAGAAAGAGGTGCCGAAAAGAGATCCTCGCTTTCGCATCGAGCATTGCACTTTACTCACCGATTCGCTCATCCAACGCATGCACGCACTCGCGGTCATTCCAGCGCCTTTTTCCTGTTACGTTTACTTTCACGGCGACGTGATGCATTATTACGGTCCCGAGCGTACCCGGCACATGTTTCCCATGCGCAGTTTTCTCGATGCCGGCCTGCGCCCGACTGATTCCTCCGATTACACCGCAAGTCCCTCCGATCCGATGATGTGGTTGCAATCCCAGCTCACCCGCCGGGACATAAAGGGCGACGTCTGGGGCCCGAATCAGCGCATCAGCTTGCCAGAAGCGATCCGTTGCGGTACGGCCAACGGCGCATACGCCAGCTTCGAGGAGGATCTGAAGGGCTCTATTCAGCCCGGCCAACTTGCCGACCTGATCGTGCTGGCTCAGGATCCGTTCAAGGCCGATCCATCCGAGCTGCTGAAAATCCAGGTGGAAAGAACAATGGTCGGTGGAGTCTGGAAATATGAGTCCTAAGTGACCTAGCTACAAGAGGTTCGATTCGGTCTGTTAAGGTACTGTGACGTGCACGGTCTGACTCCACTTCTGCCCCACTGTGTTCACGACGAAGTAGACGACGCTGTGATTCCCTGAAGTCAACACCAGGCTCGATTTCAGTGAATTGCTTCCATAGGTGGAGTACTTCTTTACTCCGTCAACCCAGACTTCCATGCGGGCGACGCTGCCCGTAGTTTTTCCACTCGCCCAAGCGAGCAGCGGCGAATTTACCGTCGAATTATCAATTGGGCTGCAGACGTTTAGTCCCGGCGACGCGGGCAGGCCACAGCTTGAGCCGCCAACTGTGAGCGGAAACGTGATGCTCTCGAGTAAATTATCCCAACCGGCAGAGAATACGGTGACCCTATGCGAACCGGCGGCAAGATTGTAGTTGGCATCAAGGAAGGTGTAGTACGAGAATGCATGCCTCCGCTGTTCATCGATCTTCTTGCCGTCGACCCATATTTCCATTTTCCGCCCAGGGGTCTGGTTCGCCGCCGCGATGCTGAAGCGGACCGGCGCAGACGGCGCTACGGTGCTGGTCGGCGAACAAAGGGTGATCCCGGTGTAGCGGTTGGGCGGGCTGCAGGAGGGGAAGCTGCCGCTGGTGGTATTCAGAAACAAGAAGCCCGGGCCGAACGAGGTTCCGCTGGCGAGATCGAATAGCACCAGATCGGGCTCAGTGTCGCGATCAGCGCGGATCACGGTGGGCCCGGCAAGAAGTTCCGTGCTGCTGCCGGAGTAGATGGGATGTTCATGCTGGTAGGTGCCGTTCGGGTTGCCAAGCATCAGGTTCAGAGTGTCAGGCGCGTCACCCTTGCAGTCGGAAGCTTCGACTGCAGCGATGTCGTTGACACCGTCGCCATTGAAATCGGCTATGCCGGGCGGGCGGTTCCAGGCGTCGCAGTTGCTGAGGGGAATGTTGATCGTCGTGAAGGTACGATTCGCATTGCCATACCTTACTCTGATGTTCTGGTAGTAAGTATTTCCGTTCAGGGAAAAGTCAAATGGCTGCCCGACCAAGTCGGACTTTCCGTCGCCGTTCAGATCATAAACCGCGTATTGCACGTCGTCGCCGAACGACGGCGTAGCCTGAAAGTGCCCGGTTCCGTCGCCGTAAAAAACTTGATATGAGCTGGTATAAAGATTGTATTCGCTCATCACATCGGCCTTCCCGTCCCCATCAAAATCTCCGATGAAGAGGGCGCCGGCGACCGTCATCTTTGCCGTGGGGCCGACCGTAAATCCGCCTTTACCGTCGCCTAACCAGACGTGAAGTGTATTGTCGGTTACGCCATCAAAGAGCAAGTCGATCTTTCCATCGTGATTGACATCGGCAGCGGCCAGTGTCTGCGCGTTCACCGGAGCCGTGAAGCTGGTGTGCAGATGAAGCGTGCCATTCGCACTTCCGAAATATTCGTAGAAGACGTTGTTGCTGTTGCTGACAATTACATCCGCGAAACCGTCACCATTGAAGTCACCGATGGCAAAGCCGGTGTAATTGGGAGAGCCGCTCGGCAGCGTGTAGCATACCGGAGCAGCGTACATACCATCGCCGGTCGAGAGGACCAGGCTGAAGGCATTATTGGCGCAACCAGAGGTGAACAGGAAATCCTCTCGACCGTCGGAGTTAAAGTCGGCGTGGATTTCCGAAAGTTCCGTGCTGGAATAGCTGGTAAAGCTCACTGCTTGGGAAAAACCGTCAGCAGATATGGATGCCAGAATCGCGATGAGGAACGTAGTTCGAAAACGACAAGTCATTAGGAAACCCCGGATGACGTGAACCGGCCGGTGGAGGT
>JAFAWX010000221.1 GCA_019241535.1 Acidobacteriota bacterium
CCAGGAGCAGGAGCAACGCCGACGAGCGGTGAAAAAAGCCAGGGTCGAGATTGTGGCGGCGCTCGACGCCTCAGATCCTTCTCTGGCATGTAAGCTGGCCCAAGCTGCGGTCCAGCAATTTCCTAACGAAGACGGACTCCTGCAACTGAAGACGCGGGCGGAGCGGGATGTTAACCGTCGAGCCTGGGTGGCGGAACAAGTAATTGGCGCCCGCGCACTGCTCGCGGCAGGTAAGAATACGGATGCACTGGCCGTGGTGGAAGCGGCCTGCCGGAAATATCCCGGAGAAGGCGAACTGGACACCCTGATGGTGGACGCTCGGGCGGCAATTCAGCGCGAACAGACAGAGCGCCGCAGAGCAGAAATTACGGCGAAGGCCAAAGATGCTTTGAAACGTAAGAACTACTCCGAAGCTGTTCAACTCCTCGAAGCCGCGAAATCGGAGACCAAGAGCAGTCATTTCGATCAATTGCTGCAGTTGGCGAAAAAAGAAGAGGCTCGTGTGCAGTGGGAGCAGAAAGTAGATGCCGCCGCAGCCCAAGCACAGCAGTTCATCGACGCGGGCGAGTATGCTCAGGCCGCTGAATTTCTGGACTCCGCCGCGCGAGAATTGTCGAGCGAGGACTTACGCATCCTCGCGGCCAGCGCGCGACGACAATGGGAAGATTATCGGCAACAATTAGACGAATTGATTAAGAAGGCTAACCTCTTATTGAAGGAAGGCAGAGCGGCCGATGCTGCTGCGTGTCTGGAAGTCAGGGCTGCCACCTACGGCCGAGAGCCTCACTTTCAATCCGCTTTGGAGCAAGCTCGGCAACAGCAACAGAAAGTAGCCGCCATCGGCAAGGCAGCCATTGCCATCACGGCCTTGTTGTCGTCACGCAACTGGAACAAGGCCCGCCTTCAGCTCACTAAAGCCCGCAACGACCTCGGTGACCTCTCAGAATTGCGGGAGCTGGAAGCGGACATCGACAGGCAACAGGCCCAGGCGATCCAGAAGAACATGGAGGCGACGCTTCGTGACGCGGAGGACCTGATCCGCTTCAGAGCCGGGCCGCAGGCACTGGCAACTTTGCAGCCTGTTGACGATCTCCTCGACCAAGTGCCGCCAGAGTTGCGAAAGCGCCATGAGGAGCTGAAGATTGCGGTCAATGCACTGTTGGAAGAAGTCAAAAGGCAGCAGATGCGCTATGCGGAGGCGCGGGAACCGGCCCAGATTAAGCCAGATCTTTCCCTCCCGGCTTCGTTGAACTCGGAGCTAAGAAGGCCAGGTGAAAGCAGGCCGCAGCCATCCAACACCCCGACTGTGGGCGTATCCGGTTCTCGTCCTGGTTCGGCCGACCGAAATGGGGATTCACGCGACCAGAATGCAAGGGGACTGACACCGGCCGGTATTACGTCGCAGGAACCGGCGCCGACGGAGGGGATTGCGGCCGAGCTCGGTTCAAGTTCGCCCGGTCGTCAAACGTCGCCAGAACCAATGCCTCTGAAGCTTGCCTCCACCCCCGGCCGAAGTTCCTCGCCCGCCGCAAGTTGCGGTTCTCGAGGGCCAATCGAATGCAAAGAGAACTCGCCGAGTCTCTCCCGGCGTTCCAACTCAAGAGCGCTTCCCGACCCCCCAGAGGCCGATCCCGCAATCGCATCTACGTCCTTTGGGAACATCCCGGGATGGGAAGACCGCGTTCTAACGAAGGTGGAAAAACAACTAGCCACTTTCCTCGGGCCAATGGCGAGAATTCTGGTCAAGAAAGTAGCTTGCAACACAATCGATCTCGAAGAACTCTATATCGTTCTGGCCGCAAACCTGGAACAAGAGAGCGAGCGGCAGGCTTTTCTCGCCGGGAGGGCTGACATCGCTTGCAGCGAGATGAAAAGACAACCCACACCAGAACCGTTGTCATCTGCCAACTCGGAGACATCCGCGGCCCCTGGCTTCAAAAAGGGGATCACACCGGCGGCTATCAACCATGCCGCACGTGTGCTGGCACACTATGTCGGTCCAATCTCGGGCGTTTTGGCCAAAAAGGCGGCACAGCGTGCGGACAGCCTGCGCACCCTCTACCTGCTTCTCGCCGAATACGTCGAGAGCGAACAGGAACGCGACCGCTTTCTCCAAGATGGCGGTTTTGCCAACCCACAAAGAGGTTAACGGACTCGCTGTCCAGCATCTTAATCGCCTGCGCCACACTCTTGCGCTTGCGATTGAAAGAGGTCTCTCAGCCCGTCGGTTTCGTCCTTGCTAGTGCCGTGGAGTTCTGGTGCTTCAATGTTCCCCAGCTTACTTCATCGGCGGTCTTGGACAAGCAGTGCACAGAGCAGACAACGAGAAGATCAGCCTGGCATTTACCCTCAGGAATATCAGCAAGAACACTCCTGCCGAGGAGGACATCAATACCCGGGATACATGCTTGGCTCGCGCGATTTGCAACTCCGTGGCGCCGAAACAATCTGCGCCGTCAGGATATGATTTTAATTTCCAGCCGAAGCCATTGGCACTGACATAGCGCTCAACCAGGGTCCTGGGTGCACTGTCAGGAGTGCCATGACACGCCAGGCACTTGGCATCTTTGATGGGGACGGGGCGCAGAATGTACAGCACTCTCCCGTTGGGTGTCTTGCGCTCGCCTATCAATCCGGTCTGCTGCGGAGACTGGCGGAAATAACGGATAATGTCTCCCTCCCAATGGGTAACGAGGTTCACCGGATTGGTTGGATTGAGCGTGGCCTCCGTACAAAAGTAGTCAGGAAATTTCTTTCGTAAGTTACCGAATACTGATTCGCGGAGAAGGCTGGCACCGACTGTGGCAGAACGTATATTTAAGCTGGTTTCGAGCAACGGTTTGACCTGTGGGTTGGTGTAGGCACGCACTGCCAGAGCGGCCTCGATCATGACGCGCGCTTTGTACGGAGGCCTATGTATTTATGACGGTTCGTTTTTCAGGATTTCCTGTTTCGCATTGCGCTCGAGTAGATCGTGTATTACAAATCCTGTCGCGCCAAAGGCGATAGCGAAAATCAGGAAGAGAACCATGTTGAACTTCACGATCAGTTCCATTTCGCATATCCCTCAATGCAGCGACTGTTCTCAGTCTCTTGCGACACCGGTGTCTTCGGTTCATATTTGTCGGGGTGCAAGGGGGTTGAATCGGGGCGGGACTGCCGGACCAGGTTTTTGCCAGATCGACGCGTGAAAAACTGCCCCGCTTTGCGCTGCCCGGATGCCCCAAGTTTCCGTCCGGACTCACCTTACTTGTACCTGCCGATCCGGTCTCCACGAAAATTTCCGCTGCTTGCGGTGCGGCATGCACGATTGCCCTGGCCATCGCGCGTCATAGCCGCGAGCAGCGGGTTGGCGTAGCCATTAGCTATCGGGCGAGCACCGTATTGCTCTTTCAACCCACCGCTCAGCAAGACCAACTGCGAGCCGTGCGCTCCTGCATTGCTACACAGAAACAGACGGTGCTGCAGGCGCCCAACGCGGTGATCGCCCGTCCGTAACCTTTATCTGAACAAATGCTGGATCGGAGCTTCTTAGAATGTGGCCGGCGTACTCGCATGCCCGCGGTGCCCTGCAGCATCACGGTGCCGCGATTACCTGCAGAGAACCTTCCACCAAGGTAAGCGTGGCGATTTCCTGTGCTGCGACCGCCACTAACGAGAACAAAAGCAGCGATAGGAGCACAGATTCTTCCCAACCGATAAGTTAGCGCTCGCTAGACCGAGAGGTCCGCGAGTCAGCAAGTGCTCGTGATTACAAGGGACGAGAAGACGGCCCTAGGAATCGCCGCACGGATCCGTGTTTGTACGCCCCATGGTGGGCGTGCTTGCCGCTGATCTTCTGTATATGGGCTGGTCAAACCTTTTTCTAAACGCCAACCAGAGCGCGCCAGTGCAGTTTGCTTGCCGAAAAAGCAGTCGGGCAGCTTATCGCCGGAACAGCGTGCTTCCCAATCAAAAAACACTAGGGTACCAGTCCCGCGCGGTCTGCTAACTTTGCACGCGTTCGCGACGGCGAGGAACTCCCTGCTTCGGTTGTGCCCAGCACTAAGCGATCGGTTACGTCGCCCTATCTTCTTGGATAGATCGAACAGCCTTCACCTGCAAAGATCCGGATCGCGACTGCGGTGCTCGGTTTGTATGTGCCTGCGCAAGTTGAGGATAAGCGCCGTGCGCGGTCTAGTAGATGAGCTCTGACAGGCTGGCAGCGCGTTTGCTTTTCCCATGGCTGCGGAAAGCAAGACCAGCTTACGGAGTTAAGACAATGGCCACAGGTACCGTTCTAGTAAGGAAGCCCGCTTCAGCCTCGACCACGCACAACCCCTGCAGCCCTGGGCTTTCAGCGGTCCTCATTCTGGCAGGAGACATTTTGGGATTCGCTCTGCTGCTGGGAGCATTTTGGGCCAATCCTTATGGCTCCCGATATGCTCCACCCAACGGGTGGTTGCAGTATTGGCCGATCCTGCCGTTATGTCTGATGCTCTATTGGTTCTTCGACGTATATCCGGGAGTCAGTGTCAGCCCGGTAGATGAGATCAGGCGCATCTCGCTGGCAAATGCCGGCACGTTCACTTTTCTCTCGGTGGCATTTGGACTGAGCCGAATGCCCTTGAGTTCACATTTATTTTGCTTGGCCGCTTTTGTCGGTACATGTGTGGTGATTCCCACGATTCGAAGCATAAGCCGGCGAATCGGTGCTCGATTCGCCTGGTGGGGGTATCCGATCGTATTGTTTGGCGACGGAGACCGATCGGTCTCGGTGCTGCGCAAGCTCAAGGCTGATCCACGCCTTGGCTTACGTCCAATTGCAGTCGTTGCCGATCGCAGTTCTCACGAGCAACTGGAGGAGGTTCCGGTTTGCCACTCTGGGGCACTGAACGGGATGGTGTTCTCGGGCGTAAAGCACGCCATCGTGGTCGCTCCGGACTTTTCCCAATCGCAATTCGCCGAAGTGCTCGAACGCGCAGGTGTAGCTTTCCCTCATGTGATCGTGCTTCCTGACACCGATTTTCTGGGAAGCGTCGGAGCCTATACACAAGACCGGATGGGGGTACGTGGGCTTCAGGTTCGAAACAATTTGCTCCACGCCGGTTCTCGAATAGCGAAGCGAGCGATCGACTTAGGTTTTTGTTTAGCGTTGTTGCCTTTAGTGCTTCCCGTGATAGCGGTGATCGCAGTTATGATCGCAGTGGAATCGGGCTTCCCCGTGTTTTACTCCCAGAAGAGATTAGGGCAGGACGGCCGCACCTTTCATATCTGGAAGTTCCGAACCATGGTGCGGAACGCCGCCGAAGTGCTGGAACGCTCGTTGGCGACCAGCCCCGAACTACGGCAAGAGTGGGCCGAAAACCAAAAACTTCGGAACGATCCGCGCATCACTCGAATTGGGAAGCTGCTCAGAAAAGCCAGCTTGGATGAGTTGCCCCAGCTGTTGAACATAGTCAAGGGCGAGATGAGTCTGGTTGGTCCACGCCCCATCGTGCATGAAGAGATCGCCAAATACAAAGAAGCCTACCCCCTGTATACCAAGACAGTTCCCGGCTTGACCGGCCTCTGGCAGGTGTCCGGACGCAATCACACAACCTATGCCGAACGGATCAACTACGACTCTTACTATGTCCGCAACTGGTCCTTCTGGATGGACATTTACTTGCTAGCCAGGACCGTAACGGTTGTGCTTACCGGCGATGGCGCTTATTAGGCCAAGGCCAAATTTGTGGAGAAGAGGTGAAATTATGCAAGCTCGTATCTTGTTAGCGTTTTCGATTGTCAGCCTGGCAGCGCTTTGGGCGGCCGCCCAGTCCGAGCCCAGCACACCTGCGCCAGCAAGCGATTCAACCCAAAGTTCGCAGGTATGGACGAACAACCTCGGCGATGAACCGGTGGGTGCGGGTGACCTTGTTTACATCTCCGTTACCGGCTCGCCCGAATTCACCCGTAGCTATCGGGTCTCGAATGACGGCAACATATCGATACCTCTGGTCCCTAAGCCCGTATCTGTTATGGGACTGGCGCCTGCCGCCATCGCGAATCGGGTTTCCGATGCCTTGATCCGCGACCGCATTCTGGTAGCTCCCATCGTCTCGGCGGCGGTGCTCGAATACAAGAGTCGCCAGGTGACAGTGGCGGGAGCTGTAAACATTCCGGTCATCATCCAGGCAACTGGCGCTCTCAAGTTGCTGGATGCCATCGCGCGGGCTCACGGGGTGGCTCCCGATGCTGGAGCTGAGGTCATAGTGTCGAGTTTTGACAAGACTACGGGGAATAGAAACTCCACTTCGATCCCGATCAAGGACTTGCTCTCCGGGGAGGACCCGAAACTGAATATTGCCCTGCACGGTGGTGAAGAAGTACGGGTTCCCGAGGCTGCCAAACTGTTTGTGACTGGCAACGTAAAATTGCCGGGCCTTTATCGAATCAACGATGCCGAAGGCTCGTCCGTGCTCAAAGCGATGGCTCTGTCGCAAGGGATTCTCCCCGACAGCGCGAAACAAGCCTATGTGTATCGCATGATCGCAGGAGCCCAGCAGCGCCAGGAAATCGCGATCCCGCTGCAAGACATAATGCGCAGGAAAGCGGCTGATGTTCCGCTACAGGCAAACGATATTCTCTATGTTCCTGCAAGCCGCGGGCCTCACCTCGCCACAATTCTGAAGGGCATGACCGGTTTGAGCCAAGTGGTTCTCACACACGGAGTGGTGCCCTAACTGCAAGGAGTTCGTTAACTGCAAGGAGTTCGCTAACT
>JAFAWX010000102.1 GCA_019241535.1 Acidobacteriota bacterium
AAGCTTGAGCACGGAATAGCGTTGTTGTGCTGTCACCACTAGTTTTATACGCCAAATAGGGAAAACTTTCCAAGCTGGAAGGCCCTAAAATCCTGACCTTTGCCACGGTGACGGAGCCCTGATCGATCGCGAAACGGAAAGCAGAAAAAAACAGCTGAAAAGCTCCGAACACAGGAAAGCTATGCACCAGGTCCCCAGCGCCGATCAGGCTTCGTTCAGCTTCCGTGTCCGCCGCTAAGCCGGTGTTTCCCCTTTCAAAACTTTTGGCACCGGTTAGCCGCTTGAAATTCGCATTCCAACGTTTGCTCGCGGTTACAATGGGGCGATGCGGCGTACCGGGTTTTTGTTTTTGCTGCTGAATGTCGGGTTTCTGACCAGTGCTGTCGGTGCCAGGCGGCAGCCGCCCGCTCTTATGCCCTGTCCCGCAGAGGCGACCGCGGCGGTCTGCAATCCATCGCCGCAGGATGAAAAGGCAGCCCGGGCGGCGTTTGCCCGCGGCTTGAAAATGCGGGAGAAAGATCCTGACGAGGCGTACGAAGAATTTGATCGAGCGGCGCACCTCGTGCCCCGCAACCTCGAATACATCACCGCCCGCGAGGTGTCGCGCCAGCAACTGATCACCCGTTCCGTCGACCGTGGCGACCGGGCGCTCGAAGCCGGCCATGAGGTCGAAGCCCTAGCCGATTTTCGCCGCGTGCTGAAGCTCGATCCTGCAAACAGCCTGGCCGAGGAGCGACTGCGCGAGGCGCTCGGGGATGCCCTGCCGGCAACGCCCGCGGCTCCCCAGGTGGTCGAAGAGTCTCCCCAGATCCGGCTTTCCCCTGGTGCCAATCTCGCCAGCTTTCATTTTCGCGGCGACAGCCGCGACCTTCTCACCACCATTGCACAAGCCTACGGACTTTCCGCGCAGATCGAAGATTCCGTCAGCTCGCGACGATTATCGTTCAACATCGACAATGTCGATTTCTACAAAGCCATGATGGCGGCCGGAAGCGTGTCCAAGACCTTCTGGACTCCCCTCGACAGCAAGCAGATCCTCGTGGCCGCCGACACCCCTGAAAATCGCCGGCAATACGAGCGAATGGCGATGCGGACTTTTTACATCCCCGGAGTCAGTACCGCGCCGACGGCGTTAAACGACGTAGTTAACCTGCTGCGGAATCTGTTTGAAATCCGCTTGATAACCTCGAACGCTACAAATTCGACGGTCGCGGTGCGCGCGCCCGAAAACGTACTCGACGCCGCCACCCGGTTTCTTGCCCAGCTTGACAGCTCGCGGCCCCAGGTGATGCTCGAGATTCAGGTCTATCAAGTCAGCCATAGCCTGACCCGCAATCTGGGCGTGCACATACCCAACCAGTTCAACCTCTTCAATATCCCAGCAGGGGCGCTCGCGGCTCTCGGCGGGCAAAACATTCAGCAACTCATTAATCAGCTGATCGCTAGCGGGGGAATCAATCAGGCCAACAACCAGGCAATTTCCGCGCTGCTCGCGCAACTACAAAACCAGCAGAACTCGATCTTCAGCCAGCCGCTGGCGACCTTCGGAGGCGGCAAGACGTTTACCGGCGTGAGCCTTGACCAGCTCAGTGGTCAGCTTTCCCTGAACGAGGGCGCGGTCAAAACGCTTGACCACGCGATTCTGCGCGCGGCCCAGGGCGGCGATGCCACATTTCGCATCGGCAGCCGCTATCCCATCCTCAACGCCACCTTCGCTCCCATCTTCAACACGGCAGCCATCTCCCGGGTCATACAGAACAACACCTTTCAGGCGGCCTTCCCGTCGTTCAACTTTGAGGATCTTGGCCTGACGGTAAAAGCCAAGCCGTCGATTAGCGCCAGCAATGATGTCGGCCTACAGCTCGAGATCAACCTGCGCGCCCTCTCTGGACAAGCCATCAACGGAGTGCCGGTGATCGGAAATCGTGAGTACAAGGGCACGATCAGCCTGGTCGATGGTGAGCCGGCGGTGGTTGCCGGCGAGATCACGCATAGTGAAACCCGCGCCCTGAGCGGCATTCCCGGTCTAGGGCAGGTGCCAGGCTTAAACCGGATCACGACCACGAATACGAAACAGTTGGAAGATGATGAACTGCTGGTTGTGATTACGCCCCACATAACCAGTGCCAGTCTGGGCCAGTCCTCGGAAGTCTACCTTCCCAAATGAGGCGCCTCGGTCGCCGATAATACCCATGCTTGTGCCGAGGATTCTCGGGATGAGCAATGACTCTCCCGGATTTACCTCTCTTTTGCGGAGAAATCCACCAGCTTTTTTAAGACTTCGTAGTTGTTGTCGCTTACGCCGACCGGCCTACCATTGATGAACAATGTTGGCGTTGAATTGACACCGAGAGACTTGCCGAGATTTGCCGATGCCTGCACTCGTGCCTGCGTCTCCGAGCGCGAGGCGCAGGCGGCGGCCTCCGAGCCTTTCACCCCCGCTTGGTCCGCCAACTGGGTGAGCTTCCCGTCGGCATTGTCCGCGGTTATTTCATTCTGCCCGGCATAGACGCTGTCGATAAATGTCCAGAACGCATCTCCGGACAGCTTTCCCACGCAATCGGCATAGGAGGCGGCTTTCTGCGCCCAATTGTGGCTGGGCAGAGGAAAATTCTGAAACACGAAGCGCACATTAGGATCTTCTTTCAGCAGCCGCTCGATGGTGGGATTGGCTTCCTTGCAATGCGGGCATTGCAGGTCGCTGAACTCGACGATCAGGACCGGCGCGGTGGCCGGTCCGCGCGAAGGACCGCTGGCCCTTTTCTCAAGTTCCTGGCGCGCTTTTTCAAAGGGATGACTGCCGAAGGGAATGATTTCGCCGACAACCGCGTGCTTTCCGTCCTGGCTGACAAAGAAGTTCTGCGTACCTTGACCCTGCGGACCGCTCATCTGCACGCTGACCTCGGCTAAACCCGACACCTCGCTCGGCTTGATGCTTGAGATCTTCCACGTCAGCTGCGGGTCGTATCCAAAGGTGGCGTGCAGAAAGGCATTGACTTCTTCTTCGGACGGGAGGTTCGCGCTCGCGGGCGTTCCTCCTCGGCTCGCGGGCTTGGCCCTACCTGGCTCTTGCTGAGCGCCGGCTACGAACACAAGAATCAGCACTGACAGGATCATTTCCAGTTGCATGCGCATATTCATGCCTCTCTACCCTTCCTTCTCTTAGCTCGCGCGGTAAAAGCGCGGGAGTCGAAGACGGACACCCCGAAAGTTTCATTGCTGCAGGCTTGGCCTTGACCAGCTTTGAACGCTCGTTAAGCCGGAATTTGGGCGATCGAAGCTGTTCAGAAATCGGCCTTGGCTGCAATCGGAAAACGGCGGCCGTAGCCGAAAGCCTTGGGTGAAATTTTGATTCCCGGAGCCGCTTGCTGACGCTTGTATTCATTGCGCTCCACCCGCCGGATCACGCTTTTGACCAGCTCCAGGTTAAAGCCGTGCTCGCGCGCGATCTCTTCCGCCGCGTGGGCCTGCTCGACGTAATCTTCGAGAATAGCATCGAGGACCTCGTAGGCCGGCAGGGTGTCGCTGTCTACCTGGCCGGGACGCAATTCGGCCGATGGGGGTTTGTCGAGAGTTGCCTGGGGAATGATGCGCCGGCGTGAATTCACGTACTCAGAGAGGCGATACACTAGCGTCTTCGGCAGGTCGTTGATAACCGCCAGCCCGCCGGCCATGTCGCCGTAGAGCGTACAGTAGCCGACACCCAGTTCGCTTTTGTTGCCGGTACTCAGCACCAGAGCGCCGAATTTGTTCGAAAGTGCCATCAGCAGCGATCCCCGGATGCGCGACTGGATATTTTCTTCGGCGACATCTTCCGCCCGGCCCTGGAAAACTCCGGCCAGCGTCTTCTTGAATCTTTCAAAAATTTCCGTGATGGGTAGAATTTCGAAGCCAATGCCGAGATTCTCGGCCAGTTGTTTGGCGTCGCTGATCGAGCCTGGTGAAGAATAAGGCCCCGGCATTCCAATGGCCATGACGTTCGCAGCACCCACGGCTTCGACCGCGATAGCTGCCGTAAGTGCAGAATCGATTCCTCCGCTGACGCCCACGATCGCCTGCCGGAAGCCGCATTTGCGCATGTAGTCGCGTGTGCCAAGTACCAGGGCGGCGTAAATGCTTGCTTCCTCGCCGTCGATCTGCTGATGCATCTCACCCGCCAAAGAATCGGAGTCAAAGAAGATCAGATCCTCCTCAAACGACTTCGCCTGCGCGATTACCCTGCCTTCCCGGTCAAATACGAGGCTTGACCCATCGAAGACCAAGCTGTCGTTGCCGCCCACCTGGTTCACGAAGGCAACGGGTACACGATCGTTACGCGCAATGGTAGCCAGCATTTCCCGGCGCAGCTCCCGTTTTCGCGTCCAGAACGGCGATGCCGATATATTGAGGACGAAATTTCCTCCGGCCTGCACCAGAGCCTCGACCGGATCAAAGCTGTACAGGCGACGCGGCCAGAAGTGCTTGTCGTTCCAGGCGTCTTCGCAGATAGTGAGCGCCATTTGCTTTCCACAGAAGGGAAACAGCACCTGGCTGCGGGCGGGAGCGAAGTTGCGCAGCTCGTCAAAAACATCATAGGTCGGCAGCAGCATCTTGGACTGTACGAACTTCATTTCCCCGTCCATGAGCAGCGCCGCCGAGTTCATCACCGACTTGCCGGTGTCGGCCTGGGCGCGTGTAACCAGGCCGCAGATGACTGCAATCCCACGCGTCTCGGCCGCTATATGCTCGGCGGCCTCGCGATTGTGAACCACAAAGGAGGCTCGCTCGACAAGGTCGCGCGGAGGATAGCCACAGATCGAAAGTTCGGGGAAAACAATTAATCCCGCATCGGCCGATCTCGCCTGCTGCGAAAACTGGATAATTTTTGCCGCATTGCCGGCAAAATCTCCCACCGTCGGGTTAATCTGGCCCAGCGCAATCTTCACAGTTTCAGTGTAAAGAAACGCGAAAGTGCCGCCAAGTTAACAGCCTCGACGGAGGCTGGGGGGCGACATTGGGAGGCAGGCTTTCGCCCTCACAGGCGACTGCGCCGCAAGAGCAGAACTATGATGGTGGGGCTGTAGGGGGGGCTGGGATATCGGGAACCCGGCTGGGAGCCGGACTGGAGGATCCCCCAGGCTGCGAACGGGGGGCTTCCTCTCCCGGGCGTCGCAGCGTCGGGGCTTTCACGGGCCGCTCCTCCTTTTGCGCTGCGGTTTGTATCGTCCCGCCGCCAAGGTCCACTTCTTTTTCAGTGCGCACAGTTTTTTCTCCGCCGACCTTCATAGTTTCGACGCGGACCACCTGGTCGCTTACGACTCGAACGAAGTCGACATCGTGCGGAGGGTCGCCATAAATCCAATCCTCGTATTCTGTCTCCCCATCCTTTTCACGGATTTTCTTTTCCGGCCGACCTTTGGCGAAGATCACCATCTCGCGGTTCATTCCGACCAGCACCTGATGGTTCTTGATCGCATCCCGCACCTTGGGCGGGACAGTTTCAAGATATGCCTCGAGCGGAGACTTGGAATCGAAATCGAAGACCGGCCGCAGCATCTGCTTCAGCTGCTCGGTCGTCAAATCCGGAACTTGATGATCGAAGACGAGATCGACGTAAGATCCGCGGGGGTTGTTGATGGGATCAGGCTGCCCGCCACCCGGGGTCATCATCCCTCCCCCGGCGCCGATTTGCAGGTGTTGATACCATTTGCTCTTTCTTACCGGCCCGCCGTTGATTTCAAGGTGGATACGATCATTCCTGATCTGAAACTGCGTAATCAGCGCCCGATCACCGGGCTTCACTGAAGGCCCCCAGATAGCCAGGAGACGGTCCAGCTGTTCGCCGCTCGGCGAGAGCTTTCCGGCTTTGAGGGTGAGGCCAACTTTGCCCATGGGGAACTGTGTACGTATGTAGACGAGATCTGCATTGAAGGTCCGGATCAGCTCCATCCTGTGCTGCTCGCTAATGGAGGGATTCTTGTCTCCCGCTTGCGAGATCCCAGCTCCCACAGGGAAAATCGCGAAGAGAACGGCAACGGCCCGCAGCCTCATACAAACACCTGGGGTGATTATAGACCTTGGATGGCGCAAGGGGGAGGGCCGGTGTCCGCCTTCTGCGGCCTTCCAGGCGGGTTGCAAAGACAGGGAAACACTCTACAACGCGCGTCTTTTGCCGGGAAGAGCATGCCGAGCACCAGGGGTGATCTGCCGGAGGCCGCCCTCAGGCCATGCGGAGAGCTAAGATTTCATGTTGAGGGCCCGCTTCAGGGTTCCGCGCTCTGCCTGGATTTTTTGCTGAAGCAGGGTAATCGAATAAATCAGCTGCTCCGGACGCGGAGGGCAGCCAGGGACATAGATATCGACGGGAATAACCTGGTTGACGCTTTGCACCAGCGCGTAATTGTTGAACACACCGCCCGATGTCGCACAGGCACCCATCGAAATCACCCATTTCGGCTCGGGCATTTGTTCCCAGAGTTGACGGATGACGGGTGCCATTTTGTTAGAAACGCGCCCCGCGATAATCATCAGGTCCGACTGGCGAGGCGAGGGGCGAAATACCTCCGCACCGAAGCGGGCGATATCAAAACGTGATGCGCCCATCGACATCATCTCGATCGCGCAGCAAGCCAGGCCAAAGGTCATCGGCCAGATCGAGCTCTTGCGCATCCAGTTCACTACGTTGTCGACCGTGGTGAGCACTACACCTTCGGGCGTAGGGTTACCGTAAGTCAACTCCTTGATCACCCGCTTGCCTTTATCAACCTCTACGTAGGGGCCGAAATCAAGTGCTTTTGCCATGACAACTTTATTTTAAACCACTTGCCCAGAAAAACGTGAGGAGAGCGGGTGCTGAAGAGAAGGTAGACAACTGATATTCATATAACCTCTGGATCGTAAGATGCCCTGCGAACTTGAAGAAAGACCTGCAGGATTTTACTCAATAGTCGACGGATAGTCGCCGCAATCCGATTTCATGCGGTACCGCTTTCATTGACTTGCCTATCGCTCCGCCATAGCATCGTTGCTATGATCGGCCGGACCATTTCGCACTACCGCGTCCTCGAAAAGCTCGGGGGTGGAGGAATGGGTGTCGTTTACAAGGCCGAAGACACGCGGCTGTATCGCTTCGTTGCTCTGAAGTTTCTGCCCGACGATGTCGCGAACGACTCGCAGAACCTGGAGCGCTTCCGTCGCGAAGCACGGGCTGCCTCGGCTCTCAGCCATCCCAATATCTGTACGATTTTTGAAATCGACGAGGTTGACGGGCGCGCGTTCATCGCCATGGAACTGCTCGAAGGACGAACCCTTAAGAGCATGATTGCGGGGAAGGCGCTGGATCTTGAAACGGTGCTGGACCTGGGAATTCAGATTGCCAGTGCGCTCGATGCCGCTCACGCCAAGGGCATTGTTCATCGCGACATCAAAACCGGCAACATCTTTGTCACCCAAGCAGGGCACGCCAAGGTTCTTGATTTCGGCTTGGCAAAAATGGTCCGGGCCCGAAGCTTCGACGCGGACTCAAAGCAAGCTACTGCGACGCTCGAGGAGCATTTCACCAGCCCAGGTGCGGCAGTGGGCACGGTTGCTTATATGAGTCCCGAGCAGGTGCGCGGCAAGGAACTTGATGCCCGCACCGATCTGTTTTCCTTTGGCGCTGTGCTCTATGAGATGTGTACCGGGAGGCTTCCGTTTATTGGCGACACTTCAGGCGTGATCTTCGATGGGATTTTGAATCGCATCCCCGTCGAACCTGTACGCCTGAATCCCACGGTTCCCAAAAAAATGGAAGAAATTATCAGCAAAGCTCTGGAAAAGGATCGGGAAACACGCTGTCAGACCGCGGCAGAATTGCGAGCGGACCTCAAACGCCTCAAGCGCGACGTCGAAAGTGGACGCACCGCCACCCTGCCATCGCCTTCTGTAACTCCATCAACTCAGCATGTTTCGAGACCGAAATGGCGCCTCGCTCTCGGAGGTATCCTTGCATTGGTCCTCGCGGCCATCGCGGGTGCTTGGTTCGCGTTACGTGAAGCGGCAACGCCGAAAACTGCGGCCCAGCTTCCAAGCACTTATCGCCTGACGACGAATCCCACCGGCAATCCGATTTCCGGAGCTGCCATTTCACCGGACGGCAAGTATCTGGCGTACTCCGATAACACCGGCACCTATTTGCGCCTGATCTCCACGGGTGAAATCCACACGCTTCTGCCAAAGATAACCTCGGCAGAGCATTTCAGCTGGTTTCCCGACAGCACGGAACTACTCGCTTCCTGGGAAACACCCAATCATCAGTTTGGCTTGTGGACATTCTCGATACTGGGAGGCACACCTCGACAACTCAGCCCGGAAGGTTGGTCGGCGGCGGTCTCTCCAGATGGTTCCAAAATCGTATTCCTGAAATCAGCCCACTTCGGCGAAAACGGTGGCGAGATTTGGGTCATGGATGCAAACGGCGCCAATCAAAGAAAGGTGGTGAGCATGGGCCCCGAGCTGGAGGTTTTTCATTCTCCAGGCTGGTCTCCGGATGGCCGCCGGATTGTCTACGGGGCATACCGTTTCTTTGTTAGCGAGGGTTCCATCAACAGTTGCACCTGGGACGGAAGCGATGCCAAGGTCCTGCTGGCAGATTCCAGTCTCAGGTACGGTTTGAAGTGGCTGGCCGACGGGCGCATCCTCTTTACCCGCGGCGAGCCGACACCTTCGGAGATCAATCCCAATTTCGCCAGCTCGAATCCGAACAATACGACCAATACCAATCTATGGATGGTGCACGTGGAGAACGGTGCTGTCCGCGGAACTCCGACGAGAGTTACGAACGGCTATGGGTTTATTGATCAACCCAGCGTTACCTCCGATGGCAAGCATCTCGTATTCAGCCGCGCCAAGCCTGAGGCAGACGTATACGTAGCGGAATTTTTTTCCGGCAAGCTCCAGATATCCACGCCTCGCCGTCTCACACTCGACGACGCTGACGACTATCCCTTTGATTGGACCGCTGACAGCAAGGCCGTTTTGTTCACGTCAAACCGGACGGGTGCCAGCAACATTTTCCTTCAACGAATTGACCAGGTTTCAGCGGAGATGGTGGTTTCCGGTTCGGGAGAAAAAAGCGTCAGCCGCTTGAATCCCGATGGAACGCAGGTGCTATATCTCGTGCAGAGCCATCCCGGCAACCTCGCTGCGATGGTGCGCATGATGCGAGCGCCGATCAATGGCGGCCCGCCACAGCAGGTGCTGGAACTGCCCTATCTCACAAATCATCAGTGTTCCCACGCTCCGGCCAATGTTTGCCTGCTTGCGCAGACCAAACCGAATCAGTTCGTCATCCTCCGATTTGATCCCGAAACCGGGAGCACCCAATCCTTCGTAAACTTGGAGCCGAGCCCCGTATGGAATTGGAGCTTGTCCCCCGATGGCAGGATGTTCGCTGCCGTGAAATACAGTCCAGGGCGGAGCGCGGTTCAGTTGGTACCCATTGGCGGCGGACCTCGCCGCGAAATTATGGTGAAGGAATGGAACGCAATTACCTCAGTCGACTGGTCCGCCGACTCCCGTGGGTTTTTCATCTCCAGCAATCCTACTGGCCACCTGCCTACCTTGTTGTATTTAGATTTGGCTGGCCACGCCCACCCTCTTTGGAGCATGAAGCGACTCTTCTGGGAAAGTTGGGCAATCCCTTCGCGCGATGGTAAGCACCTCGCGATTTCGGCGCCGACCGTTGAAAGCAATGTTTGGAGGGTGGATAACTTCTGATTGGAAGAAGAGTTTTAAGATTAATGCGATCTTACGTCACCTATGCAAACAACGCTCAGGTAGAGCCGACGCCGTAATGATCGTTGCTGAACCTGCCATTATCATGCAATCCCACGGCTCAATTTCGCGGCGACGCACAGTGGCATAACGAACAGTTATTAGTTCTGAGACTAGACTGGGCAGAAACAAGAACTGAGGAATCGAAATTCATGAAATGTTGTGCTCCATTGCGCAGCCTGACTCCCGTTCGTCGGGGAATTCGAACTGGCAATCATGATCGCAGTTGTGGCCCCAAGAGATCTATGCGTGCGGCTGAGCTCCCGACCTGAAACTGATTGCAAGCGAGCCTTGGTTGGATATGGCACTTTTTATAAAAGAGCAAAATGGCGGGCTCCTTAGAGTGCACGCGTTAGTACGCTACGCCCAAGTTGACACCGCCGGCATTTGTCACAGATGCCCGGTTAACAAATAGCCCGTCACGCGATAAGGACCCGGCCCCGGCCACGCACCGCAAACCCATCATCTGATAACAATTGTTGACTTTGTGAGTGATGCGCGCTGAAGCGAGTTCAGGGGAAGGCTATCGCATCCGACGGTATTCCCTTTGGGCTTGCTTCAGATGGGGATCTCAGCGTCCGGCGTTTTTCCACAGCGCGAGGGCGTCCTGATAGGCTGCCTTGAACTTTGCGGGGCGTTCTGCAGCACATAAGCGCGGCCAAAGCGTTGACCAAGGCGTAGCTCGGAGCGTGTGGCCCGGCGCTGACCCGCCATAAACGTCGGTGGGGCGCGATGGATTAGCTTGTCTGAGGACGGTAGCACGGCCCTTCCATTGCGAGTTCGAAAAAATTAAGGAATCATGCGGGTTTTTCGCCGCGGATTCCCCCCTTATAAAGCCCACGGACTTCAAACATGAGCGACTCGATTCAAATCGCCGCCTGATAGAGGAGGCACAACGAACCGTTCACTTACAATTTCGGATAACGGCTCCAGGTTTTGGGGAATGGCAGCTATGGCTGTCATTCTGCTGGTTGCAGCCGGATCGACTCAGGCATCGCTCAACGTGGAACGTCCAAACACTTGACGCAGCGAGTGCGATGAAGTGAATGGGGATGGCATCGGTCTCCGTCGCCGGTTATCCGATGGTCAGCACAATTTTTCCAAACATTTTGCTCCCTTCCATATGCTCATGCGCTTCGCGGGCTTCGCTGAGACCAAAAGCGCGATCGACAACCGGCTTCAGACGGCCGCCAAATACATGCGCCAGGACATCGTGGAGCTCGCCCATGGTTCCCATGTAAGAACCCAAAATCGAGAGCTGGCGCGAGTAGAGGAAGCGCAGATCCAGCTTCGCCTGCGGACCGGTGGTCGCTCCGCAGGTGACCAGGGTTCCCGCCGGCTTCAGGCAGCGCAGGCTCTCGTCCCATGTGGCCTGCCCGACATGTTCCATGACAATGTCGACCTGTTCTCCACCGGTAATGCTGCGCACCTGTTCAGAAATTCTCTGGCGGTAGTGGTTGATGACGTGGTCGGCGCCAAGCGCCTGCGCCTTCGCCATTTTGGCTTCGTCTCCGGCGGTTGCGATTACCGTACACTGGAAAAGTTTCGCGATCTGGATGGCGGCGATGCCAACGCCCGAGTTTGCTCCGAGCACCAGCACCCGCTGGCCCGGACGTATCCCAGCCCGCCCCACTAGCATGTGCCAGGCCGTAAGAAATACCAGCGGAACGCTGGCTGCCTCAGTGAACTCGAGGCCGTCGGGCAGAGGAATGATATTAACCGCCGGCAGCGCCATGAACTCGCAGTTACCCCCGTCGACCAGATTGCCGAGCACGGTAAACTCACGGCACTGGTTTTGAAGGCCGGCACTACACTTCGAGCAGCGATTACAGAAGTGCATGGGGGCCACGAGTACGCGCTGGCCGACATGAAAACCGGAGACATACTCCCCCACAGCGGCGACTTCTCCGGCGATGTCGCTGCCCAGAATGTGTGGCAGCTTCACCCCGGGCAGCCCTTTCCGCACCCACACGTCGAGGTGGTTGAGCGCGCAGGCTCTTACGTTAACCAGCACCTGGTCCTTGCGGGGCTCGGGGTCGGGGACATCCTCGTAACGAAGAATCTCCGGGCCCCCAAATTCCTGAATGCGGACAGCCTTCATGCCTACCTCCGAGGCTCCAAGGTATCAGACGGCAACAATTGGATTCATGCTTTTCGCGGCGCGGGAAATCCCCGGGCGGCCTTTTTCCTTAAGCCGCTTGCTTTCGTCTACTTTACAATTCAATAAGAAGCCGTGGACATTTACCAAGAAATCGTCGAGTTACGCAAGCAGGGCCGGCGGGGCGCGGTGGCAACCATCATCAATGTCCGAGGCTCGATTCCTTCCTTTGAGACGGCGAAGATGCTGGTGCGAGATGACGGTTCAATTGTTGGCACAGTGGGCGGCGGATGTGTGGAGGCAGAAGTTTGGCAGGCGGCTCGCGAGGTGATGGAAAACGAAAAACCGCGCACCCTCACTTTTAACTTGAACCACAATCCTAAGTACGACACGGGCCTAGTCTGCGGTGGCACCCTGGAGATCTTCGTTGAGCCCGTTTTACCTCCAGCAACACTTTATATTTTCGGTGCAGGCCATGTAGCCTTCAACCTTTCGAAGACGGCTAAAAATGCAGGCTTCGAGGTTACGGTCATCGACGACCGCGAGGCTTACGCAAGCCGCGAACGCTTTCCCGAGGCCAGGGAGGTAATCTCGGAAAATTACGACCAAGTCATGGCACGGCTCATTCCCGGTGAAAACTCGTTTATTGTGATCGTCACCCGCGGCCACCGCGACGACATGCGAGTGCTGCGCTGGGCAGTTCAGACCGCTGCACGCTATATCGGCATGATTGGTTCCAAGCGCAAGACAATAACGATTTTTCACGAGTTGGTGAAAGAAGGCATTCCTGAAGAGCGCTTTGCGTGCGTGCATGCGCCGGTCGGGCTAGACATAGGGGCCATTACTCCGGAAGAGATCGCCGTAGCCATTACGGCTGAGTTAATTGCCGTGCGACGCCGGGCAGAGCGTGCCCTGCCCCACATGAGCTGGTTTCGCGGGCGCACCCTGGATCCCCGCGAACCCGAAGCTAAACTGCAGGAAGAGGAGCGCTAATAAGCCGATGGCCCATGGCTTTTGTGAGCTTCCTGATTTGTCGTTGCCTTTCTCATCTAACCTAGGGAAAAAACCATGGCAACTCTCGGCATGATTGAGTACCAGGACGCGAGTCCGGACGTGCGGGCGGTTTACGACGACATCATGGCCACGCGTAAGACCGACTGGATAAATAACTTCTGGAAGGCCCTGGCCAACGACCCCAGAACCTTAAAGCGCACCTGGGAAGACGTGAAGCAGATCATGGCCCCAGGCACGCTCGATGCGCTCACGAAAGAGCTCATCTACTTGGCGGTGAGTGTTAGCAACCAATGTGGATACTGCATCGCCTCGCATACGGCGGCGGCCAGGAACAAGGGCATGAGCGATGACATATTTCGCGAGCTCATGGCTGTCGTGGGAATGGCCAACGAGAGCAACCGGTTGGCTTCGGGATATCAGGTTGAAATCGACGAGCGTTTCAAACTCTAATTCTGTTGACGGAAATCATGACTCATAAATTCTCCACATCGTACATCGAGGACACTACCTCCCTATTTCGCTATTACAAGCGGCTGGCCGAAGGTGCCATTGCGCAGGTGTCTGACCAGGAACTAGTCGCGAGCCTTGACGAGGAGATGAATTCCATTGCTTTGATGGTAAAGCACATGGCGGGCAACATGCGCTCGCGCTGGACCGATTTCCTCACCAGCGACGGAGAGAAACCCGACCGCAACCGCGACTGCGAGTTTGTGGAGCCGCCCGAGACCCGAGCAGAATTGATGCGCCTGTGGAATGACGGCTGGGAGCGGGTCTTCGGAAGCCTCGTCGAGCTGGCCGATGCCGACCTGGGGCGCACGGTAAAGATCCGCGGCGAGGCACACTCGGTTATGCAGGCAATCAATCGCCAGCTCGCCCATTACGCCTATCACTGCGGGCAAATCGTCTTTTTGGCCAAGCACTTCCGGGGAAAAGACTGGGAATCGCTCTCGGTGCCGCGGAATCGTTCGGCTGAATTTAATCGCAAAGTGCTGGCGGGGGAAGCCAGTCAGCAGTAGCCAGCCGAACACGGCAGCAACTAGCCTGGCGGGTAACGGAACTCGCAAGCTCTCATATCTACCCGTCGTCCGCGAAAAGCCACCCCTTCGGCCTCAAGCCGCAGCCGTTGTTCGATGGCCGAGGCCCCGCGCAGTTTGATCGCACCACCCGCCCCCAGCACCCGCTGCCAGGGCAGGGCAAAGGAACTCCTCAGAACTTGTGCAACCTGCCGTGCATGTCCGGGAAGGCCCGCGGCACGAGCCACCCGGCCATAGGTGGAGACCTTCCCCCGTGGGATTTGGCGGATGGCAGCACGAATGCGCGACGCGGATGAAGCTTGCGCCTCTACCGCCCTCGCAGACTCAGGCCGCAGCCCCTTTGCGGAAGGATGCGACCGCATCCTCTTCGCTGCCATAGACTTCAAAGACCGTCAACAACTTGGTTACCTGCAGCAGGTCACCGACTCTGGGCGTGAGTCGGCATAGCTTGATCGATCCACCGGCGTTGCGAGCAGTGGTATAGAGGGCGACCAGAGTTCCCAGGCCGCCGCTATCAATGTAAGTTACTTCCGCCAGATTCAGTATGATGCGGCTGTCCTGGGCCACCAGGGCCTTAACACGATCGCGAAGCGCTGCCGTTTCTTCGCCGAAGACGAGACGGCCGGCACAATCGACCACAATAATGCCGTCGCTGAGAGTACGAACTCCGATTTTCAATTGCATGGGCACTCCTTGCCGCGAACAGGGCCAGCAGAAGCCTATATCCAAATGCGGCTTGCTGCAAGCATATCCGCGTCATCTGCGCCGCCAAAACCGCTCGGCGCCGCCAATCCGGAAGCCGTCCACCATCACGTATAATCAGGTGGCCGCCCTTTCATGAGCTACCAGGTCCTTGCCCGCAAATACCGTCCCCAGCGCTTTTCCGAGGTCATCGGGCAAGAGCATGTTACCCGGACGCTAAGGAATGCCATCGAGCAGGGCCGGACGGCTCATGGCTACATCTTCAGCGGGCATCGTGGCATTGGTAAAACTACGGTGGCGCGCATACTGGCCATGGCACTGAACTGCCGCTCGGCCGACCGCCCGGTATCTGAACCCTGCGGGAGCTGCGAATCCTGCACCGAGGTACGGGCAGGCAACGCCGTGGACGTTATTGAGATAGATGCTGCCACCAACCGCGGAATTGACGAGATCCGTGAATTGCGGGAGGCCGCTCGTTACCGCCCGGCGCGCGACCGCTTCAAAATCTATATCCTCGACGAAGCTCACCAGATCACCGATGCTGCCTTCAACGCCTTGCTTAAGACCCTCGAGGAACCTCCTCCCCACGTGGTCTTCATGCTTGCGACCACCCAGCCGGAAGACATTCCTCAGACAATTCGTTCACGCTGCCAGCACTTCAGCTTCCGAGCCGTACGGTTCGAAGAAATCGTCGCGCAACTCAGGGAACTATGCGGCCGGGAGGGGATCTCTGCCGACGAGGAGGCCCTGGCTCTTCTGGCCGAAGCTGGTGACGGATCGATGCGGGATGCGCTTTCGGTCCTCGACCAGGCAATCGCTTCGAGCGAAGGCCGACTGGGCGCGGAATCGGTGCGGCAGCTTGTCGGGGTTGTGTCTTCGGCCGTGCTGGAAGCGCTTATGCAGGCGGTGTCCCGTGCAGCCACCCGGGAGACTCTGGAAATAGCCGACCGGCTGCTTGCCGAAGGCCACAATCCCGTGCACCTGGCCAGGCAACTGCTCCGCTTCTTACGCAACGCGCTGGTGGCTAAGGTGGCGGGAGCAGATTCCTCGGTGCTGCAGGTATCCGCGGACGAACGGAATCGAGTCGCGCGGGTAGCGGGCTCGTTCTCTGAAGAAGAGCTGACTCGCCATTTGCAGATTATGCTGCGAGCGCATGCTGAGATCGGCTACCGGCAGGAACAGAGGTTCCATCTTGAGCTCGCGCTCATGAAGCTTGCCCACGCCCAGAAGCTGCTGCCCATCGAGCAACTGCTGAGCGCTGTCGAAGGCGGCACCGCCCCGGAGCATGCCGTTTCCAGTCACCCGGAGGCAAAGAAAGGGGAGGGGCCCGGCATTGCCCAGGTGTCGCCGTTTGCCGCGGATTCAGCGCGCAAGGCGGCTTCCCGGAAGGAGTCAGCGCTGGAGGTGAGTAGTCCGCCTTGGCCCTCGGCCGGTGCTTCAGCCACGCCTCAGGTCGTGATGGGATCGGTCGCACCTGCGGTAGCCCGCAACGCGGTGCCGGCACAAAAAGAAAATCCCGAAGAGACGGAACTCGTGCGCTCTCGCGTTCTCTCGGCTCTTGAAACCTCAGGAGTGGCTCTGCTCTTGTCCACGCTTGAGAGCGGCGAATGGCGGATCGAAGCGAGTGAACTCATCATTCGTCTTCCCGCGTCGCCAGCCTTCATCGAGATGTCGCTGACAAATGAAGCTAGGCGAACGATTGTTGCCTCCGCTTCGGGCACTCTGGGGCGGCCGGTTCAGCTGCAGGTCGTTGCCGGCATTTCTCCCAGGCCGGCGCCACCCGACTCGCCGGCAGCACGCGAAAGCAGCCGCGGACGCGCCGAACGGGAGCCCGTGGTGCGGCGGATCAAGGAAAAATTTGGAGCCGAGATCAGAACGGTCATCGACTACAAGGGAAAACCTTGAACGGTTTTCAGATTTGAGCGGACAGGCAGCGTAGCCAGAATAAGAGAGCGCATTCGGGCATGGCAGGCCTTCGCCGGGGGTCAGGTTCTATGGGCGGATTCAATCTCCAGGAATTGATGTCACAGGCCAAACGGCACTACGATGCCTTGCAGAAGAAAATGCAGGAGACCATTGTCGAGAGCTCCGCCGGTGGCGGCAGTGTGACCGTAAAAATGGATGGCCGCAAGCAGTTGCTCAGCATGAAAATCGACCCTGAAATCTTAAGAACCGGCGATGTCGAAATGCTCCAGGACCTGATCACAGCAGCCGTCAATGGCGCTTCCCGCAAAGTCGATGACACCATGCAATCGGCCATGGGCGGTGTACTAGGAGGAATTCCCGGAATTTAAGGCCCTCCCGGGTTGCGCGGCCAGCGGGCCGAATCCGAGCACAAGGACTTAAAGCACTGGGGCGCCATGTCTCGCTTCGCTCAACCTATGGCTCGTCTCATCGATGAGCTGAAAAAGCTTCCTGGCGTGGGGACGAAGTCTGCCCAGCGGTTCGCGTTTCACATACTCCGCTCGAGTGAAGAGGACGCTGCTGCCCTGGCCAATGCAGTCCTGACGCTCAGGGCCAAATTACGCCTGTGCTCGGTTTGTAACAACATTACCGACATTGATCCCTGCGTGTATTGCTCGAGCGCGACGCGCAATCAGCGGGTGATATGCGTGGTTGAAGAGGCGACGAACATTGCCGCCGTCGAAAAAACCCGTCACTACAACGGCGTCTACCACGTGCTGCATGGCTCGATATCGCCCATTCACGGCATGGGGCCCGAGCAGCTGCGCATTGACAACCTGCTGAAGCGAGTGGAAGACGGGCAGGTGGACGAAGTCATTCTGGCTACCAATCCGACCGTCGAAGGCGAGGCCACGGCAACCTACTTGTCGGGACAACTCCGCAGAGCCGGGCTCAGGGTGACCCGCATTGCAACCGGCATCCCTGCCGGCGGTGATATCGAGTACGCCGATGAGGTCACCATGCTGAAAGCGATCGAGGGCCGGCGGGAGCTGTGAGCGCACGACGACGAACCGTTCCTGAATAACCGTAACTTGGTCACGAAGCGGCCGCTTACCTTCGACTCGCCAGTGTCCCCGACGGGTTGCCGCCGCAGCGGGAGCAGTCTAGAGACCAAGATGAAGAACAACTTGGTCGCGCAGCGCTGAAACGAATCCTGCTGAGAGACGGCGGTGGCAATTACAAATCCGGAACACAGCCACCGATCTTCACTTCAGACGCACGGCGTCCTGCATTTACCAGGGCAATCTCACTCCAACTCGAAACCACCGCGCCTGATCTTACGAAGGATCAGCGGTTACTGCGTAGTCATCTGTCGACGCAGCTGTGGGCAGCCGCGAATGGCTGGGTGAGATTCTATTCCGAGCCTTACGTGGGCGAATAAAAGGCGAATATGATAGGATCGCTTCCGTGGAGGAAGGGCGCAAACGCGTGCTGGGGATCATGGCAGCTATCCTGGCGGCTCGCAAGTTCGCGCAGCAGGGCAGCGCCAAGCCTTCGCCTGCACTGAATTGTGCCATTCACGATGCCATTACTCTCGCCCAGAGAATCATGACAGCGATCGATGCGATGTTTTGCTCGCGCAAAACGAGTGATTGAGCGCGTCTTTGATTTTTGCCGTCGGGCCTGCTTGGCTTTGCTCGGGGCAATTTCAAAGGCCAGCAGGTCATTGCCCCGGACCTGACGCTGACCGGGGTCACGGCCCGATGCCGTCGACTGGGAACCGTTACCAGATAAAAACATGAATACGCATGTTTCAGTAGTGCCAAGCTTCCGCTAGCCTGCTCAGTACGAAAAGCGAGCCTTCAGTGCGGTTAAGCCGCCGCCGCTATATCTCGGCCCGGCACGACGTCAATCTGAAGCTTTGGGTCGGCCACGGGGATGTATGTCAAGGGCAGCCCGAGTTCTTGCCGCACGATGTTTGCGCCTTGCGCAATGGCGCCGGCCTTGTAAAAGGCAATCTCTCGGTTCGCGCCCTGGCGGCCGAAGCCGCAATCGCTCGATACGATCAGGCGCTCGGGGGGGATGAACTTCAGCGCCTTCCGGATTTCGGCCGCCACATCTTCGGCCCGGTCAGCTTGCAGCGTTCGGTGGCTCACCACACCGACACAGATCTTTTTCTTGAGTTCGTGCTTAAATGGTTCGAACCGCTCCAGGTCCTTCTGATTGCGGTCCTTCATCTCTAGAGTCCACACGTCTCCGCGACAGCGCTCGAGATATATTTCAATGGAGTTCGCGTAACTGGTGTCCTCCATCACGCGCTGCATGTTGGGATTGCCCCAGCAGGTATGGATCCAGAGTTCAACGTCGTCGAGGCCGGCGACTTCGCGATTGAAGGCGTCGACCATGAACTTCACTTCCTCGTGGTCGCGCCCATAGGTGTTTGCCATGAAATGGAAGGTTGGCTCCTCGATCTGAATGCAACGGCAGCCGGCATCGCGCAGCGCGCACAGCTCCTGGTTCATGGCCACGGCCATATCCCAGATCACCTCGCGTTTGTCCTTGTACTGGGGCGTATGGATGTCCAGGAACAGGGCCATGACCTGGGACGAGCAAGTGCCGAACTTTACCGGCTTGCGAGTCTTCGACTGGGCGATGCGCCATATCTTCGGATAATCGAGAGGACGATGCTCGATCTTGCTAACAACGTGAGGCCAACGCCATCCCGTGTAGATCTCATTCAGCAGAGTACCGGGAGGATAGTGCAGCCAGGGCGCCGTAGTTTCTTCCGGCTGCAGGTAGTCTCCTTCGAAGCCTGCCCAGCGCTGCAAAGGATAGTGATGCCACGCCCGGCCTGCCATGTCTTCGTCCACATGGAAGTCACCGTGGGTGAGAATGTCGAGGCCGGCGCGCTCCTGCTCGCTAATGACGACCGCGAGCGCGTCCTGGAACTTCTCGCGAAAACGTACGTCGAGCATGCAGGTGTCGAGCGGACGGCCCCACATGGAGACATCGAACCAGCGGGGGCGGGGGAAAGACCCGGTGGTGGTGCTCGGAAGCAGCAAATTGGCGGTAGCAGTGAACATAGCCGGCTCCAGGCGGCCATTCTACCGGTGCCCAATGCCTGCCGGGAAGCCGGTTGCGAAAAAGTCAGGCAGGAAGGCCGGCTCTCTCCTCGGGTCGAGTACCGTCCTCTGATGTCAGTCGAGCCGGCGCCTGTTTTGGTTGTTTTTCGGAGTACGCCACGAAAGTGGCCTCGGCGTCCCGAGGTGAGCTATCATCGAATCAGTCCATTCTGTGATCCCGCATGAACCGGGGGACAGCCGAGTCCCGTCTTGTCATTTCCTCCGCTCGGGAGCGTCGGGGCGAGACGCATCGCATTTTTCTCCTTTCCCCGGCGAAGATATCCGGGATCCGGGGCTCGCTGATCACGAGTGAAGCGGCGCAGTCCAGGCTGGCGTTGCGCGTGCGCAACCAGGGAGCGCCACTTGGGGAAATATTCAGTTTCATCAGCGGCCTGTATTTCCGCGGCAAACTGGCCTATGCGAAGAAATTCGCCGAAGTAGCGGGCGATCTCCCGCCTGCGTACGTGATCACCGCGTGTGCCGGCCTGGTATCGAGCGAAATGATCGTCAGCCTGGATGAGCTGCGCAAAATGTGCGCCGGGGACCTCGACGCCGCGAACAGGCAGTATCGTGAAGCC
Organism: Acidobacteriota bacterium; assembly: GCA_019241535.1. Classification (GTDB taxonomy): domain Bacteria; phylum Acidobacteriota; class Terriglobia; order Terriglobales; family Acidobacteriaceae; genus Gp1-AA145. The sequence continues at coordinate 20,246 of JAFAWX010000102.1, forward strand.
CTCGACCGCGATCTGAAGGTCCTTGCTCAAGGCATCGCGGACGACTGCCAAGTGGTGCTGCTTGGTAGCGTGGCAACCTCGAAGTATGTCGAGCCGCTACTGTCAGTGTTTGGCGAACGCCTGCTGTTTCCCGCTGAATTTGTCGGCCGCGGAGACATGAGCCGGGGTGCACTGATGTTGCGCTCTGCAAGCGCCGGAACCCAGCTTACCTATGTGCCCCTGGCTCGGGCTACCCGTCATGGCGCGAGGCCCCCGAGGCTGCTTCCTCTCCAATCGCGATAAGCGCGTCACCGTAACGTGGGAATGTGCGCTTACACCACCATTGAGCGGCGCCGGCTTTGGGTTCGAATCGCGCCAGCACTTCTTCAGAATCGCGCTTCGGCTATTCGACGTTCATTCTGCCGAGAGCTTCGGTCACGGTTTTGCGGGGTAAGACAACTTTAAAGTCGCGCACCCTCGGAGAACTTCGTTTAGAGGTTCAGGCGTCGAGAGAGGGTTAATCGAATGGCACTACCCAGATCGCGGTATTTCCGCCGCCGGGCAGCTGAATCGGTACCTCCGATCTCATCCCCGTCTCCGGCAGTGTGGCTACCGCACCCCAATATTGACGCACGAAGGCCCGGTGCCTTCGCGATTAGAAGTTGAATTTGAATCCCAGTTGCACCTCGCGCGGCCCAACTGACGTTTGGGTGATCGTCCCGAAGTTCGGGTCATCCACTTTCGTGTTGGGGGCGCGGAATACCGGATGATTGAACGCGTTCCTGGCCTCGAGGCGTAACTCGAAATTCATCTCCTCGCGTATCGGGAATTGCTTCCCCACCGACAGATCGGTCGTGAACGACCACGGGCTACGGACGTTGCCCAGCGTTCGCGGAGCATCGCCCAGAGTGAAATCTGGAGGACGCTGGAATACAGTGTTATCCACAAAGTAGTTATCCACCCAATCCGAACCGTGGTTGCGCTTGGGCGTTCCCACGATATTGGGCCGCAGCGTACCGTTTCCACCGCCATAGGTGGGCAGCCGCGTGCTGTTGTCTGCAACAGTGAAGGCCAGCGGACGTCCATCAGCGATGCGCCAGATGCCATTCGTCTTCCATCCACCGATGATCAAATCGGCCCACCGCGGCATGCTGCCCAACAATGCCCGCCTGCGCCCAAACGGCAGATCGTAGGTGTAGCTGAACTGAATCACATAAGGGATGTCGAAGGTTGACAAGCTCCGCTCCAGCCACGGCTTGTTCGGGTCCTGTAGGCTGTCGAAGCTGCCTAGCCAAGACACGTTAGTGTCGGCCTGGGAAGAGTCATCGATCGACTTCGACCAGGTGAACGTTGCCAGGAATTGCAAGCCGTTGGAGTACTTCTTCTCCGCAAGCAACTGCAGTCCGTGGTAAATGGAATTCGCGGTCAACTGCGGTTCCGTCGAAACATTCGTGAATTGCGGATAGGGAAGCAGCAACTGGTAATACGGAATCTGCGGGAAGCTGCTGCCTATGGTGCTGTTAGGGTCGGTGATGAGCCCGGCAAAGGGATTGGTCACCAGGGTGTTGAGGCATGCTATCGTCAACGCCTGGCATGGATTCGCGGCGTTGGGATCGCCAACCGGCAGACTCTCCACCCAGGGCCCCAGATGGTTCCGCTCCACTGAGTTGTCGAAAGGCAGGTGGGTGCCCTTCTTGCCGATATATTCTGCGTTGACCAAGATGTGGCTCGGCAATTCGCGCTCGATCCCGAAGCTCCAGCTCTGCTCATAGGGGGTCTGGTTTGCACCCGGGGTGCGCAGCGGACCGTTCGCGCCGAAACCTACATCGTTCAACAACCCGCGCGAGTTTCCTGCTGGCTGAATCAAGCCGCTGGGGAAGGGATTACTCAGATTCACGAAAGGCGTCGCGTGGTCGGCTGGATTGACTGTGATCACATTTGTAGTCTGATTGAAACCTGCGCTGCCGTAGGGGACGACACCAGTGACCCCCGAGCGTGACTGCCCGTAGTAGATTCCGTAACCTCCGCGTACCACCATCTGCGGTGCAAACTGATAGGCGAAGCCGAACCGGGGCTGGAAGTCGTGCCAGTCGGTTACGTAGTTAGTGCGTTGTCTCGAAGAGGCGAAAACCTCGCCGCCCTTCAAAGGAATGGTCACCGGCTGCCCAGTCACGGCGTCGTTGTAAGTAAGGCTTCCGCCATTTAATGGGCTGGTGGCATTGGCATCAAACCAATCCTGGTGGTTAAAGCGGTCCGTGCGCGGCAACGTAAAGTCATAGCGCAAGCCCAGATTTAATGTCAGCTTGGGCGTGACCTTCCAGTTGTCTTGTGCAAAGAATCCGTACTGGTAGTTCGTAGTAGCCGGCCGGAACTGGATTTCTTCGTAGGAGCCACAACCGTTGCTGGCACAGCCCTGCGTCATCTGGCCCATCATGAAGCTCGCCATGGAATCGCCGCCGCAGGCGTTTATTCCCGAGGGGCAGGCGTCAGAACCGTCTGTATTGAAGCTGAAGAATCCGACGGGAGCGTTGGTTTGGATGTAGTTCATCTGGTGAATCCGGCCGTCAAACCCGAACTTGATATCGTGCTGACCATGTATCTTGTCGAGCGTGGCCGCTAACTGTCCTGTGTCTTGGCCCAGACGGTAGTTACCGTAGGGATCAGTGCCGATATTGGGGTAGCCGGCAGGCGCATACTGGTCGATAAAGATCGCCGGCACTCCCTTGAACCCGTTGGCCTGTAAATAGGAGGGGAATCCCAACGTGCCGAGAGGATCATTCACGCCATGCGGGTTATAGGAATCAATGTGCCAAACTCCACGCGTGAAACCCAAAGTTGTAACCAGCAACAACGTCGGGCTGAAACTGTGCGTGTCATTGATGGCGAACGTGTGGGCATTCGTCCAACCCGGACCGCCCTGACAGGGATCTGTGAAGTTTTTGAAACAGTCGAGATGCGTTTCTGAGGGGGAGTACTGGTAGGAGAACTTCGCACTCAGCAGATTGCTTTGCGTGAAGCGATGGTCGATTTTAATGTCAAACTGCTTATTGGAACTGTGACTTGGCCCTGACCCGATCCAGTTTTGGTAGATGCCTCCACTCGTAAAGTTGGGCTGTGGAAAGTAGCTCATCAACTTTTGCGCCACAGGGTCAATCAGATTCCCGGGGCTCTGATTGGCCGGGCCCGGGCTGGTATAAGTGGCGAGGTTGTTGAAGGGAATAAATGTGCTGCGTACCACGCCACCCGCATTGGAATCAAAAACTCCGGAGTACGGATCCCAGATTTGACCCGCAGCCACACTGCACTGCCCATTGACATCGAACGTCCCTCCCTGTGCGCTGCACACCTCGCCAAAATCGCCGGAGCGCATGGCATTGCTGGGAACGGCTCCAGTAGCTGTGCTTAACCCTGTTTGACGCAAGCCGTCATAGTTGAAAAAGAAGAAAGTTTTGTTCTTGATGATGGGCCCGCCGACAGTGAAACCGTAGTTGTGGCGGCGCAGCGGCGGAATGGGATTTCCCGCTCGGTTGGCGAACCAGTCGTTCGCATCGAGGCTGGCGTCGCGGAAGAACTCGTAGGCGCTGCCGTGAAATTTATTAGTACCGGAGCGCTCGATCACATTGACTACCGAGGCACCGGAAAACCCGTATTCCGCGCTGAAATTCGTTTGCTCAACCTTGAATTCTTCCACCCCCTCGGGCGAGGGGAGGTAGGTTACGGATGTGATTCCCCCGTTCGGCTCAGAGTTCGTGACCGATGCGCCATCCAGCAGAATGTCAGCCGTCGCACCCCGGCTGCCGTTGGAAACAAAGTTGGTGCCCAGACAGGGCTCGGGGCATTGATCGTCCATCCGGGTGACACCCGGCGCCAAAGAGGTCAGTGATTCGATATTGCGGTCGATCAAAGGCAAATCATTGATGAACCGGCGATTGACTACCTGCCCGGTTTCGGCATCTTCGGTCTGGATTGCTTGCGAGGTCCCCTCCACCTGTACAGTTTGCGCGGCAGCCGAAACCTTCAGGACCAAGTTGGCGGTGGCGTTCTCGTTTATGTCGACCTTGAAGGTGGCGCTTTGCGTCTTCGCAAAACCCGGGGCCTGCACGCTGACCACGTATGAACCGGGAGCAATCGAGCGAAACAGATATCGCCCGCTATTCTCGGACATGGTCTCGAAGTGGAATCCTTTCTCCTGGTCCGTAAGGACGACCTTCGCGCCCGCGACGACAGCGCCGGTGACGTCGCTAAGCTCTCCACTAACCGTTCCAAAGTAAGCCTGGCCGAATAGAGCAAGCGGCAGCGTAAGCGCGATGACCAGCAAAACTGGCAGGAGCGAACTGGGAAGACTGTTCGTCAGAAATGTGATGCGTGCTGGCATCTGACCCTCCTTGGACGCGCGGTAAAACACAGTAACGAAAGCACAGCTGGCCATCTACTTTCAAGGAAAAAATGGCATGTGAATCGATTTAATTGGGCATTATGTTGTCCTTCACCGTGGTCTGTAGACGCGGGAATGTCCTTGGAACAGCTCAGGATGTTGGTCGCTGCAATTGGTGACCACGAATCCGGCGACTTGCGCTTTCCACGCCGGCAACACCCATGCCGGCTATCGCGACCTCCTCAAGCCAAAGGCCAGGCCTAATTCATTCTTGCAGTCCAGCCACAGTGCCACGCAGAACGGTTATGGAAGCCTTCGGTAGGGTAAAGGTGGTTTGCGGATTGGCCACAATTGTCGTTGCCACCGGTGGATTATCCGGATCAGGATGGCTGTTGGGACCATCATTGAGCCAAATGTATTGCGCGCTCCCGAAGCTCACGACGGTTACAGCTCCGGCAAACGATGCGCCTTGCCTTTTGTTTGCATCGTCGAATGCGACGCGTATGGTGTGCGAATTTTCTTCATCACGATTCACCAGCATGAGTGACCAGTTTCCGTCCGGTCGATGTACCGCATAGGAAGTAACCAGCTGATTTCCCTCCCCATCTTTAATGTCATCCGACGCGGGAAACATCTGATGCACGCCGGCGCGGTGCTGGACCCATTCCAGATTTATCATGTGCGCCGCATAATAAAGCGAGGTGTATCCTTTGATTTCGAAAGTTTCGTCGGAAAGGAAATTCGACCACGAAGCCCATCCTTGGCAGGTATTTCGAATCCCCTCCGGCTGAATTGGTGAATGCACGAATAGAGCTCCCCCGCCTTCGAAAAAGGAACCGACGTTGTCCGCAAGCCACAGGCCCGCAAATATAGTGCTCATCGCTCCTGTCAACTGCGCTGAAAGATGGCTCTCAGTCACCATCAGTGGAACATCCTTAGGCACGCCGTCTTCTCGCCACACTTGCAAAATGTGCTTCATCAGCTGCGGTTCGCTGTACAGCGTTTTCCACGTAATCTTGCATGGATGAAACGGGTAATGCTCAAAGGAAACGAAAGCCAAATCTGCAAGCCTCCCATGCTCTTTCAGGTAATCGACAAATCTTCCCATCCAAGAAGTCCGCCCCTTGGAGTCCGGCCATACTCGAATGTCCTCATTCACACCTTCGAAGATCGGGCCGCCCAGCTTCAAGTTCGGATCCACTTTGTGAATGGCGGTGGCCCACTGAAGATAAAGCGCTCCGTAATCCTCCGGCATGGCATGTTTGCCGTCTGGCTCCTCACCCATCTCGATGTAAGCGATTCGATATCCCCGCTTCTCCACGTACGCGATTTCGGCAGCTGCGTCCTGTGGCGTGCCGTAGAGCACGGTGACCGGAATCATAGCCGGCAAATTGTTGGTCAAGCCGCTGGTGAAAAAAATATCGAATCCGCTGTGCTGGTTAGTTCCGCTGTCGTTCACGTCAGCTGCCGAATGCCACGGGTCTATCGATGAGGCACAGTAGGTGGTCAGCCTCTCATCGGCTGCCTTTGGCGCTTCAGAAAAAGCAGCGTTCCGGTCCACGGTCCCGGCACTGATTTGCTGAATTGCATAGCCCACGCAGTTGCGAACGTCCTGCGACCCATGCTCGTCACAGGTATTCGATGATTCCGTCATGAGAATTCGCACGAAGCGTGTTACCACAGGAGTACTTGCAAGTTTGAGCGTGACTGTGCCACCACGGGCCGCCTTCACGAACCCCGATGGAAACGTCTTCCACTCTCCCTTTGGGCCTTCGTCAAAATCCAGCGCATCGGTGCCCGTCCAGTACTCGACCCGGTAGGTGGTCGCGTAAGGGTCCTGCCAACGCAAGCGGACCGCGTTCACTTGCTTGTCCCCTTTCAAGTCCACCACGACCCATTGCGGATGAAGCGCATCACTCTCTCCTGTGAATCTGCTAGTCAGGTATGGATTGCTCTTCCAGTAGCTCAGGTTAGGGCCCGCAATCGGCCGGTCCCCACTGGTTGCAAAACCACGATGTGGTAGTGCGTAGGAAAGAATGTATTTAATCGGCTCCTTTAACTCACTGCTGCCGGTGAAATATCCGCTTCGATGCGTGGCATCGCTCCATGTGCCGTTCTCGGTCCAATGCCAGACTGACATGCGCAGCTCGGAGTTATTGCGGTAGCTGATCGGTCCCCATCCCGCGGAAAGAGATTCTTGAATGATGTGCGGCGTATACACCTTGTCGATGGCAGTTCGGGAAAGCACGTCGATGGAGCTTCCCAGCGCGCTGTCCGGGTCAAACGAGTTAATAACGTGCCCGGGCGTTACGTCCACGTGAATCGTTCCACTTTCATTCACCGCTTCCTGACCACCAGTGGCTATGGGCGCGAATAATATGGCAAAAA
>JAFAWX010000157.1 GCA_019241535.1 Acidobacteriota bacterium
GCAAGCGGCAAGAAGACCAACCGTCGTGTGAACCTCTCTCGTATCAGTGCTATGAATCAGCTGTAAAAGCCAAGGAGCACAGACCACCATGAGCACCGTCAAAACGGTGCCTAGCACACCGCTATACAACAACAGGCCCGGCAGCCACTCCACATTGCCAGAAAGCCGCCGTTCGTTTTCGTACGCGGGAGTGAAAGCCAGCGAAAAAGCTCCGAACATGAAGCTGGCGAGCGCGAGGGGAAACTGCTGGAGTCCAAAGTAGGCGTCTGTAACTGCCGAAAGCCCGAACTTCGCCGCGATGAACGCCTCTCGAGCAAAGGCCGACAGCTTAAAGACGCCGCCGGTGGCCAACGATATGACCAGCAGAGCCGCGGGGCCGGAGGCGTGGTGAGAAAGTTTTTTTAGAAGTTTCATGTCAGTCCTCAGGCCTTCAAACGAGGCAACATGAAAGCCCCGGTCATTTCCAAGTGGTACGGAACGCGGGAATCTGCGGCAGGAGCAGACTTGACCTGGTTCAATACCATACCGACTACATTGGCGCGGGCGCGAGACAGAGCCGACATGGCATCCGATACCTGTTTCGCGTCAGTCTCGCCCGCCTTGGTCAAAAGCAAAACCGCATCGGCTACTCCGGCCAATTCTTGCGCTTCCGAGGCAGCGAGAACGGGAGGCGCATCCACTATGACCAAATCGAAATCCAGGCCAGTCGCGCCATCGAAGTTGCCGTAGCCCACAAGTTTGGCCAGTACCGCAGATGCTCTTGTGCCAATGAGATTGGCGGCAGTTCGCGACATCTGTCCAATCGGCATCAGAAATAACCCCGGGTGCGGCGACCGGATGATTGCGTCGCCGCACGACGCTGTGCCCTTGAGAACGTCGGCGAAACCAACGGGGCTGGCGACCTTGAATATACTGTCGACGGCTGGACGGTGGAAGTTGGCATCCACTAACAGCACCCTCTTGCCCGTCTGCGCATAGGCGAGCGCCAACTGGGCCGCGGTGGTCGACTTGCCTTCCCCCGGCACGGCGCTCGTGATTACGAGGTTTCGAATCGGCCGATAACTGCTCACGCCGTTGAGCGTCGCACGCAGCTTCCGAATCGCCTCCCTATAGGCTGCATTCAGCTTGGCCGAACGAGCGGAATCCTCCGCAAGAAGGCCCTTTTCGGGGAAAACACTTGACAGAGCTTTGGTGTAGGGTATTTCGGCAAGCACGTCAAGGCGAAGTTGACTTGCCGCCTCTTCCCCATCGGCGAAGCTGTTGCTGAATAAACTAGCCAAAACCGCGATGAGGACACCCAGAATGCTGGACAGAATCACCGCCACAGGCACATTGATCAACAGCTTCGGGAAAACGGGTTCGTGCGGCGCCAACGCCAGCGCGGCGAGCAGCACCGTGGCGTTCTGGAACTGCTGATTAATGCCGGCCAGCCGGGTTCGAGTTGCGAGATCGTCGTAGATCTTCTTGTCATTCTCCGCCTCGCCCTTGAGTTGTTCATACTGGTAAGTGCGAGCTTTCAGGCTGTCCGCTTCCGCCTTGGTCTGTTGGAGGATGCTGAACAAGCGTTTCTCTCGCCCCAGCGCCTGCTCGTAATCCGCCGCGGAGCGCTCTTTGGCCCGTCCTTTGAGTTCGTTGACCTGGGCTTCCACTTCCTGTACTTGTTTTTGTGCCTTCACGTATTCCGGATGGCCCTCGGCATAATACGAACGCACAGAAGTGAACTGCTGACGCGCCACATTTAGTCGCTGGAGGGCTTCGCTCAACAGGGGATCTTGCGCCGCCGCCTGCGCCGCTTGGGCGGAGGCAAGCGTATTAGAGTTGCCAACCTGCGCCAGGATGGCTTCGCGACGGATCCGTTCGTCCTGGGCCGCCGTCAGATCCGTATTCAACTGGCCCAGGCGAGCACTCAGGATAGTGACCCGCTGCTCCGGATCTACCATGTTCAGTTCTTTTTCATACTCGGCCAATTGCTTGGCAGAGGCTTGCATCTTCAAGTGCAACTCGGACATGTCCTGCGAAACCAGCGCGGAGAGCTTTTCATATGAGCTTTTTCCGGTATCGTTGGCGTGTTCGGACAGGGACTGCGCCACCGCATTGGCCACATCGGCGGCCAGTTTCGGATCGTGAGCGCGGTAAGAGATGCGCATCAGATAAGAGCTTGGCACACGCGTCACTTTAAGAGAATGCAACACGATTGGCGCTGCGCCGTTCTGCTCCGGAGCTGCGGTCGCGTATTTGCCACTGGAAATTGACCGTGAAAGAATTTTGAAAAATGACCTGTCCAAGTCGACGCTGGGGTTTTTCGATTTCACGGGGAGCAGCTTGTACCGTTCAACCACCGGTCGGAGGACGGGATCCGATAGGGCCAACTCAATCTCTGTCGCTATAATCTGGTCCATATCGTCGACCGAAGAAACCTGGGATGCCTCCTGGCCCACCACACCTCCCGCGGTGTGACGCTCGACTTTGACCGTAGCTGTGGCTTCGTAAACCTTTGGAACAAAGAACTGAAAGGCAACGGCAGCGAGGATTGCAATTGCAACGAATGCCATTATTTTCCATCGCTGTCGGCGTATGATCTTGATAAATTGGGACAGAGAGGCGCTGCCGTCAATAGGGCTCGCGTCGGTCAACGCAGCAGAAGCCGCGGGCACGGGAATCTGGACGGGAACTGGCTTCGGAGCAGGGCAGGGAGCAATCTTGTTCGGAATGTTGGCTTCCCGCACCAGCTCCTTCGATCCTGAATACGGGATGGCGTGAGTTAATTCCAGAACCTTCTCCTCTACGGGCGGCGGCGTTGCCGCTTCGTCGTTATCCAGAAACACAAGTTCGGTGCCGCCAATACGAATCTTGTCTCCGTGTTGCAAGAACTTCTCGCGTATCGGGACCCCATTCACGAAAGTACCGTTTCGGCTACCGAAATCCATGATCCGGAACGACTCATTGTCGGCCTTCACGGCGCATTGCTTGCGGGACACGGCTTCGTCGCTTAAACAGACCTCACATATTGCTTCGCGGCCGATCAGGATCTCGTCTTTATCCAGCCAGACGATCGCACCCCTGTTGGCGCCGGCAATAGTCACCAGCCTGGCTTCGATGCGCGGCTTGCGCCTTGCCTGACCCAGGCGGGTCATGTACGCCTTTCGCTCCTTCGGAGGAATGATTAGCGTGAGACATTCCAAATTCTTCTTGGGAACCTCGGGGCAAGCTTCCTGTTCATTCATAGCTTGTTGACCGCGGACCGACTCATCTTTTGATTCCGTGCCGATCATGATTTCCTCCTTGCAGTTAGCGAACTCCTTGCAGTTAACGAACTCCTTGCAGTTAGGGCACCACTCCGTGTGTGAGAACCACTTGGCTCAACCCGGTCATGCCCTTCAGAATGGTGGCGAGGTGAGGCCCTCGGCTTGCAGGAACATAGAGAATATCGTTTGCCTCTAGCGGGACGTCAGCAGCTTTCCTGCGCATTATGTCTTGCAGCGGGATCGCGATTTCCTGGCGCTGCTGGGCTCCTGCGATCATGCGATACACATAGGCTT
>JAFAWX010000159.1 GCA_019241535.1 Acidobacteriota bacterium
TGAAACTTTGTCGCTCGTTGCCGAATACCCTGAGGCGCACACCGTGACTATCCGCAATCGGATGAATTTGGGAGTGGCGGAAGGGAACAACATAGGCATAAGAGCCGCGCTCCGCGATGGCTGTTCGGCCGTGCTGCTCTTAAACAATGACACGGCTTTCGGCCCCGATGTCATCACGACACTCGAGGAAGGCCTGCGAAAATACCGGTGCGAAATGATCGTTCCCAAGATCCTTTATTTTGAGCCGGCAGACAGGATCTGGAGTGCGGGAGGAAGTTTCAGCCGCTTGCGGGGTCGATCGATACATTCTGGTTTCGGGGAAAAAGATAGAGGGCAGTTCGATCAGGCGCGCGCGGTCGACTACAGTCCGACTTGTTGCATGCTGATCAAAAGGGAAGTATTCGAACGAATAGGCATCATGGATGCCAATTACTTCCTCTACTTTGACGACACCGACTTTTGTCTGCGGGCGCGTCGAGCAGGAATCAGGCTGGTTTACTGCCCCGACACCAGCTTATTCCATAAAGTCAGCAGCATCATCGGCCATCGCTCCGACATATCCGTTCGATATGTCACCCGCAATCATGTCTATTTTGTTCTCAAGAGCTTTCGCTTCCTGCCGGTCCTTTATTATCTGCCCGTATGCCAGGCCCACATATTGGTCAGGTGCCTGTTCGCTAAAAACGTGGCCAGAGCGTTTGTGATAGCGCAAAAGGCTTTTTGGGAAGGCATTTCGGTCTTTTGCTCCGCCCCGCGATCGACAAAGTTAACCCCGTCCGGTCACACGCATTTTAGCGCCGCGCCGCAGGGCGAAACTCGGCCCTCCGAGGTAGTCAAAGAACGAAGCTTGTAACCACAGGTTTCTTACATGGGAGAACGCAATGTTCCATTTCTTCTGAACGGCGCGCCGGTCAAGTCCGACACCTGGAGCGATCGTCTTCTTTGGAAATTGGCCGGCTATTTTCGTCGTCAGAGATTCAGCGCCTTCGGGCACTTCCTTACGGGGGTCGAGAGCATCGTCGATTTCGGCGGAACGCCTGAGATCTGGCTGAGCCTTGACCGGCGCAATGTAGTGCTGCTCAATATCGATGAGCAGAAGGTTCCGGCGGGATTTGTGGTCATGAAAGGTGATGCCCGCAAAACCTCTTTCCCGGACAAGTCCTTTGACCTGGCTTTCTCCAATTCAACCATCGAGCACGTCGGCACCTGGCAGGACCAGCAGGCGTTTGCTCGTGAGCTTTGCCGGGTAGGCAAGCGCGTATATTGCCAGACGCCGGCGCGCAGCTTCTTCTTCGAGCCCCACTATTTCACGCCGTTTGTCCCCTGGCTTGCATTCCTCCTAAAAAGATACTGGTTCGTGCGCTACTTCACTTACTACGGCATACGGTGGAAGCCTTCGCGCGAGCAAGTGCGGGATTTTCAGTCCCATCTCCGGCTGCTCAATTACGCCGAGATGCGGCAACTGTTTCCCGATTGCACCATACGCCGGGAGCGCTTCCTGGGCATGACCAAGGCTTATATCGCGACGCGCTGAAGAGAAAGCCGGCAAACCGGGTTCATCGTGCATTGGGTCGACACTTCTACTGAAATACCGCAGAGTTGGTCGTGGAAGGTCTGCGTTCTGATTGCCGCGATCGCCGTCACCCTGGATGTTCTGATCGTCCAATCGCCAGTGGTATGGCTGGGCATGGCGGGGATCTTGGCAGTGCTTGCCCAGTTCAGAAGCCCCTTGAGTGGTCTTGCGGTAGTGATTTTCACCTGCGGGCTGCTGAATTATTCTCCCTTTGAAAGCGGCCCCTTATCTCGGCTTTATCCCGGCAACGTGGCTATCGGCATCTTTCTTCTTGCCTGGATAATGACCAGCACCTGGTCGCCCAGGACTCTTTTCCCCGCACTTGCCGTGAGGGGGCCATTACTGAGCATGGCAGCCGTGGCCCCTTTGTCGATGATGTGGTCGCGCCTTCATCCCGACCCTGAGGTGACTTACAGCTTCCCGCACTCGGACGTCTCCTGGGCGACCGCGCAGGCGTCCCAGCTGGTGCTGCTGGCCGCCACCATTGGAATACCGTTTGCCGTCTCGGCCGGAATCAAGCGCTGGAAGGATGTCGAAACCGTGGTGATCATGATAGGCGCGGTCGCGGCCGTTGGTACCCTGCTTACGGCGGGAGGGCTGATCTTTGGTTACGGCGGCTCTTTCTCGATTCTGGGCGCAACCCGCGGCTATTGGGGGCAGCCCTGGGATTCGTCAATGGAACCGCTCACTGCTCTCTGCCTTCCTTTTCTCTATGCCGGAGTGCTGTTCGGGCGCGGGTGGTTGTCCCGCTATCGGCTGGTTTGTGTGCTCTTTTTTCTCTGTCTCCTCGGGGTGGTGCTTACGGTTTCTCGCGCCAGTTGGTTGCTGGCTTTCTGCGGGCTGTTGCTAGTATCGGCCTCCTGGCTTCGCCGGCGTGTCAATCCGGTCTTGCGCCTGTTCATCACTGTCTTCGCCACCGTGGCCATCACCTTTTCTGGCGCCATCGGACTGGTCTCCCACTTCTATAATCCCGACGAAGTATATGGCCTCGAAAGGATCTACTATTACGCCACGGCGTTGCAGTTGTTTGCGACGCATCCCCTGCTCGGCGTAGGTGCAGGCAACTATCAGTTCTTTGACCGCAGCTACGAAGGGGAAGCTGCGGGAGGGATCGCTCACAATCAGTTCCTGACGGTGGCGGCCGAGACGGGCGTCGTCGGACTGACGATGTTGCTGTGGCTGGTGGTAGCGCTGCTCAGGGTGCGCAGGCAACTGCGCTTTGTCGGGGAGCCTCTTGACGATTCCCATGAGTGGCTGAAGGCGGCCGGCTCGGCGTTTGTGCTGGTTTGGATTGCAGAATGCTTCTTTCAGGAGGCTTTTTTTGCAACCGCCGCGGCCGGAGGAGGCATGAGGGTGCTCACGGTCACGGTTTATCCCTGGACCCTGTTTGGAGTCTTGCTCGCGGCATGCAGATTAAGTCAAACTACGGCGCTCATCGACAATTAGATCAAGAAGATGCCTGGCAGGTGTCAAAAAGCTCGGTTCTCAGGCGGATCTCGCCATGAGAGTCCTTTTTGTCGTTCCTAACGTCCCGTCCTTCATCCGACCTCGTCCCTTCAATTTCATCCGCCACCTTTCGGAAAAGCACCAGGTTTCGGTCGTGTGTCTGGCGACCAACGACGCTGACGATCGTTTTATTTCCGAGTTGCGCGAGCACTGCCAAAGGCTGGAAGTCATCCGCGTGACCCGCTGGAGGTCGCTCGCAAACTGCCTGGCCGCTTTGTTTACTGCAAACTCCTTGCGTTGCGCTTATTTTTATTCTCCCCGGCTGCGGGATTCGGTAAAAGCGCGGGTTGAAGCTAACGAAGTGGATTTGGTTCATGCGGAGCATGTCAAATCCCTTGCCATGGTCGACGATGTGCTGGGAAAGGTACCGGCGGTATTCGACGCCGTCGATTGCCTCTCGATGTTTGAGTCAAGGCGGCGCCGGGTTACGACGAACCCTCTGGTGAAGCTCTTTTCCTGGATGGAATCAAAAAAGCTGGCGCATTTGGAGGCAAAAGCTGGGCACCGCTTCAACCGCTTGGCGATTTCCTCGGCAATCGATCGAGAGGCCTATCCCGTGCCCGCCGCCATGCGCGAAAAGATCGACGTGGTTCGGAACGGGGTTGACCTCGAGCATTTTCGGTTCCGGCAATTTCAAGTGCAAGAAAACCTGCTGGTCTTCTGCGCCAAGCTCGATTACTTCCCTAACCAGGATGCTGCCTTGTACTTCGCTGGTTCGGTTTGGCCCGTTTTACGGGCGCGCCGGCCGGAATTGCAGCTTGAAATCGTCGGCAGCCGCCCGCCGCGGAGTGTGCGCCGGTTGCATGGCAAAAACAACATCCGCGTGATCGGCTCGGTTCCGGATGTGAGGCCCTATCTCGGACGCGCCTGGGTGGCGCTGTGCCCGATCCGTATTCGTGCGGGCATTCAGTTCAAGTTGCTCGAGGCTATGGCCCTTGGGGTCCCTGTGGTCACGACCCGGCTCTGTTGTCCCGGCCTCGGGGTAGAACCCGGAAAGCATCTTCTCGCGGCTGGCGATTCGAGCGAATTTGTTTCTGCCGTCGAATTACTTCTCGACAATCGCCGGCTGAGAGAAGAACTGATCGCGGCCGGAAGGGCCTACGTCGAGCAGGAGCACGACTGGACGCGTCTAGTGGCAGCTTTATCGCAGTCTTACCAGGAGGCGGTTGCCGATTTTTCGGGTTCGTGGCCGCTCGAGGCCTCCCGTTCTCAACCTCGCAGCCTGCGCACTTAGGCAAACTGAACTTCTTTTGTCGAATAACGGAGAAGCATAGATGGGACGTGTGGGGAAGGAAGTTGTCGACCGTCTAGGTGCGGCGATTCTCATCGTTCTCCTTCTGCCCTTATATTTAATGATCGCTCTCATAGTGGTCATCGACGACGGCTGGCCGGTTATCTATCGCCGTCGCGTGGTCGGAACAAAAGGGGAATTCGATGCCTATAAGTTCCGGAGCATGCGCCGCGGTGCCGGTGCCATGCTCGACCAGGATCCGGCACTGAAGCGCGAATACGAGCGCAATTTCAAGTTGCGCCAGGATCCGCGCTTAACCAGCGCGGGAGCGCTTTTGAGGAAATACAGCCTGGATGAGCTGCCGCAGCTCTTCAACGTCTTAAAAGGCCAAATGAGTCTCGTTGGGCCGCGGATGATTACCGCTCAGGAGCTATCAAAGTACGGTCCCTATCGGGATTTGCTGATGACCACGAAACCGGGTCTTACTGGCTACTGGCAGACGCGCGGCCGTCAGGATACAACTTACGAGGAACGCGTGCGCATGGATGTCCACTACATCACCCACTGGAGTCTGGCTCTCGATCTGCAGATTCTGTTCGAGACGCCGTGGAAGGTCATCAGGGGTAAGGGGGCTTACTGACCCGAGCGGCTGACTTTCGCTAGCGAGCATACTAGGAGCTAATTCGATGGCAAATGTCTTGGTCACCGGCGGAGCAGGCTATGTCGGTTCTGTCTGCGGCGCGGAGCTCATCGCTCGAGGTCACTCCGTGGTAGTCGTCGATGATCTCTCGACCGGATTCCGGGAAGCCGTTCCGCCCCAGGCGCTTTTCTATCAGCTTGATCTGGCCGACCGAGAGAAGATCGCGACGGTGTTCCGCGAACACAGCTTCGACGCCGTGTTTCACTTCGCGGCCAAAGCGCTGGTGCCGGAATCGGTCAAAAACCCCGGGGTTTTTTTCGATCAGAATGTGGCCGCGGGGATTGCCTTCCTTGAGGCAGTTCGCGAGTCAGGAGTGAAGAAGTTTGTATTTTCGTCTTCTGCCGCAGTATACGGAGAACCGAGGACTGTTCCCATCGACGAAAGCCATGAAAACAATCCTACGAACGCCTACGGCGAAACCAAGTTAATGCTCGAACGGGTTTTAGCCTGGTACGCTTCAGCTTACCGCTGGACGGTGGTCGCTTTGCGTTATTTCAATGCTGCCGGTGCGACCGACGGCATCGGGGAGCGGCACCAGCCGGAAACCCACATCATCCCGCTGTTACTAAAGGCGGCAGCGCGCGAAACCGACGGGTTCACCCTTTACGGCACCGACTACGACACCAGTGACGGAACCTGCGTGCGTGACTATGTACATGTCCTCGACATTGCCGCCGCCCATATATTGGCTCTCGACCTTCCTGAAGACGGTCGAATGCGGGTTTACAACATCGGGTGCGGCTGCCCATTTTCCGTGCGGGAGGTCATCCGCGCGGTTCAGGAGGTGACGGGCAGGAAAATACCCGTACGGCAGGGGCCGCGGCGCGCCGGAGACCCGGCCGTACTTTGCGCAAATCCATCAAAACTCATGCAGGAACTTCACTGGCAGCCGCGTTTCTCGGACCTCCCGACGATCATTACAAGTGCCTGGGAATGGAAGCTGGCACACGCGGGAGAGCCTTCTTCCGGGCGGCTAGAAAAAGCGGGCTCACAGGCGCGCGGGGGAATTTAACCCTCCTCTTGCGCGCGCTCCCGGCGAAGATCAATGCCCAGCTGCTCGGCTTTCTTATAGAGATGACTGCGTTCAAGACCTAGTCTTTTGGCGGTGTTTGTCATGTGAAAGCCGCTAAGTTTGAGCTCCGCCAGAATCACTTCGCGTTCGAACTTTTCGACCCGCTCCGCCAACGTCCCCGACCGCAGTTTTGTTCCCCCACCCGGTTCAGCCGGCGTCAAGGCGGAGCGCACCGTCTCCGCGTCTACTTCCTCGCCTGCCAGCAGCAACAAGCGCTCGACCATGTTGCGCAACTCGCGTACATTTCCTGGCCACGAATATTGCTCAAGGGTCTCGATCGCCTCTCGGGTAAAGTTCACCACTTTCCAGCCGTTTTGCGAACGGAGCTGGGCGGCGAAGTGTTCGACCAGCCCGGCGATGTCCTCGGATCTTTCCCGCAGCGACGGCATGGTCAGCGGATATACGAAGACACGGTGGAAAAGATCCTGACGGAACTTGCCCTCGCGCACCATCAGATCCAGATTGCGATGAGTGGCCACAATTACGCGAACGTCTACTTCAACGGGTCTGGTTGCGCCGATGCGCTCGATTTCCCCTTCCTCGAGCACGCGCAGCAGCTTGGCCTGCATGGCGAGCGGCATATCGCCAATTTCATCAAGAAACAGGGTTCCATGATCGGCCTGCTCAAACTTGCCGACATGTCTTGTCCCGGCCCCGGTAAACGATCCTTTTTCGTGGCCGAATAACTCCGATTCAATCAATTCGGCGGGAACCGCCGCACAATTCAAGGCGACAAAAGGCCCGGAACTTCGCGGGCTTTTTTCATGAAGAGTGCGGGCGGCGAGTTCCTTGCCCGTGCCGGTCTCGCCGAGAATGCAGATGCGGGTTTCACTGGCAGCCACACGCTCGATCTGAGCCATGACTTTCTTCATGGCTTCGCCTGACCAGACGATCTCGTGCTTGCCCACTCGCTGCCGCAGCCGACGATTCTCCGACTCCAGCCGTTCGAGCTTGAGGGCATTTTCAACCGTGAGCAGAAGCTTTTCGGTCGAGATCGGTTTTTCGAGAAAATCCAGGGCGCCGAGCCGCGTGCCGCGGACCGCCATCTCAATCTGCGCCTGGCCCGACATCATCACCACCGGCGTGCTCACCCCGAGAGAGCGCAGTTCTTCAAGCAGTGCAAGGCCATCTTTTTCGGGCATAACGACGTCAGAAAAAATCAGATCGAAGTTTGTGGAATTCGCCAGCTCAATGGCTTTCGCGGCATTGTCACAGACTGTAGCCTGATGCCCGGCCAGGCGAAATGCGCGCGCGAGCGACGCCAGGGTGCCGGGCTCATCGTCGACAACGAGTATTTTCGCCTTCACTTGAGAGTCCTCTCTCAAACGTGTGTCCCTACGGCTGCCGGCAGTTTATCCCGGTTTGCGGGCAGCTCGATGGTGAACCGAGTGCCATGGTTGGGCTCGCTGTGCACACGGATCCTGCCGGCATGGTCGCTGACGACCGATTGCGCGATCGCCAGCCCCAGTCCGGTGCCATGCGGCTTGCTGGTGTAATAAGGCGTAAACAGGCGTTCGCACTCCGCCGGTGTGAGTCCGGCACCTGTGTCGGAGACTTCGATCGAAACCCCGGCGGCCTGCTGGTGAGTCCTCAAGGCCAGGGTCCCGCCTTGGGGCATGGCTTCGATGGCATTCAGGACCAGGTTTGACACGGCGCGATCGAGAAGATCCGGGTCGGCCGCAATCGGCTCCGGGGCGGAGAGCTCAAGCGTCATTCGAATGCCTGCCCGCTCCAGCTGGGGCTGATAAATTCTGGCGACGTGGCTAAGCAGGTCGTCTACCGCCACACTCTGAAATTGTGGTTGCGGCATTGCCGAGAATTCGCTGAAACGGGCGACGATAGTCTTCAAGTTGGCAATTTCGGAAAGCAAAGTCGACGCGCTCTCGTGAAACGTATCTTCAAACTGCTGCCCGCCCTGACGACGCGAGCGGAGAAGATTCTCAACCGTCAGCTGTAAGGGAAAGAGCGGGTTTTTGAGCTCGTGGGCCAGTCGGCGCGCCAGTTCTCGCCAGGCAGCCACGCGCTCGGCCTGCAGCAGGCGCTCGCGCTGCTCGAGGAGATCGCCGGTCATGCGATTGAAGGCTTTTCCGAGATCGCCAATTTCATCGCGACGGCCTGCAGCCACGCGAGTCTTCCAATTGCCCACGGCTACTTCGTGCGCGGCCCGGGCAAGCTCCTCGATCGGGCGGGTTACGCGGGCTGCCGCCCAGCTGCTGAGCGCCACCGCCAGCAACAACCCAGCGCCAGCCGCAACCAGCGCGGCAGAGCGGATCTGGCTGCGTAGCTGGTTATATAGGCGGCGGGAACTCCCGACCAGGAGGATTCCCAACAGCTGGTTATTTTCCCCCGTCAGTGGAAAGGCATTGATCATCTCCTCCCCGCCGTGGCCCCAGTCGATCAGGCCGCTCGATTCCCGGCCATTGCGGGCCACCCTCTCAATCAGCGGCGCGAGAAGCTGCGCGTTTTGGAGCCCGTCGCCTGCGGTGATCAGGTGACGGGTAGAAAAGGGACGGCCCGCGCTCCCGTAAAGCATGACCCGCATGTCACTCGGAAGATCGAGACTGGAGAGGAACGTGCGGTCCAGGCGCACGCCGCCGATCAGGTAGAGCTTTCGGTCTCCGGCTCGCAAGCCGCGAACGGCAAATAATCCGAGCTCCGGACCCGTGGGCATCTCTTCTTGCTTCAAGAAAGGGGACGCCGCGATCGGCCAGATTACGAGCGGCTCCTTGTAGCCGAACTTTGCCGGCCACTGGGCAGAAGAGATTATCGTGCCGCGATCGTCGGCACATTCGAGAAAGTCCAGGCGTTGAGCCTCGGCCAGCGCCCGCGCATCATCGAGAAAGAAGCTGTAATTGGGAGAGGTCTGGGCGGCAGCTATCGCCATGCGCATGACTTCCGGAGCAGACGCAGCCGCCTGGACTCTTCGACTCACCTCTTCTCCCCGGCGGGTGAATTCATGGCGAAACTGAGCCACCAGAGTGGAGCTACGCTCATCGCTGGCGCGCTCAAACGCGCTGCGCGCAATGGCGGAAACAATCCAGGTTACCGCCGCAAGCGGCAGGAGCACGCTTACTGCCAGCAACATGAGCAGCTTGCGACGGAACCTCATGGCCGCTCCCTTACGAGCCACACGTTTTCGAGTCCGCGGGTTCCATCAGGTAGCATGCTCCAGCCATTTACAGCAGGGCCCAATGCTACCGCCGTCCGGAGCTCGAGCAAGGGAATCAGCCGACCGGATTCAAGCATCGCTTTCTCCGCGGAGTACAGATCAGCAATGGAACTGGTGGTCGAAGGCGGCCGTGCCAGTCCCAGGCTGCGGGCGAGCTCATCGAGTGCGACTGGGGCGGCCATCGAGGCAAGCGGTACTCTCATCAGCCGCACATCAGAGCTCCCGGATGAACTGGCGATTTGAATCGCAACGCCTCGATCCCGGGCATTCAATAGAATTCTCTGCGCGATGGTTTCCGATACCGGATCAGAACCATCATAGGCGAGAAGCAGAGGAGAACCCTGTGGGGTCTCCGGCCGCGGTTGCCGGGCCGGTGCTGCGTTTGCTGCGGACGAGAAAACAAAAGCGTAGCCCGAGAGCCAATTGGGCAAGAGGGCGTCTGCCGGTTCGCCTCCTCCTTGCAAGACCACGTCGCTCATGGCCCTGCGGTCGAGAATGAAAGGTAACGCGCTGCGCACGAGCGCTTCGCCCGGCGCCCGGGCATCGTGGGCAAACACCAGGGCCATGAGCTCGCCTGGCAGAGAGTCGAGCACTCTGCGGTTCTGCGCGCGGGCGCGGGCGATATCTTCGGGTGCAATCTCGGCCACATCGGCATTTCCGAGATCGAGCGCCATCAGCTGGTCGCGTTCCGCTTTGCCGAACTCCACGTCGATCGCCTGCAAGAAGGGCTGGCCCCCGCGATAGGTCGGGTTGGCGGCCAGCCGCAAGCGCCGGCCCGCCACCCACTCAGTTATGGCGAAGGGTCCGGTACCGCCCAGGTGCCCGCCTTCTGGTCGCGCGATTGCGTTCCGTGCCAGGGCGAGTTTGGCGGGAACATCCGGGTCCGGTGAGTTGGTTTCAATGACCACCGTGTCCCGATCTTGGAGTACTTTCCACTCCGGATTGCCGTTTCGCAAAGATGCCACGACCGCTGCCGCCTCCAAAGCTTCCCCGCCGTGAAATAAGACACCGCTGCGAACGAGAAAGCGCCACCGCTGGTTCCCCGGTTCCGATTGCCACGAGGCGGACAATAGCGGCTGCGGCCGCCCATGCTGGTCGAGTTCGACGAGGGTTTCAAAAACCAGACGCCAAAGGCTTCGACAGGCCGGGGATGAAAAGGAAGCGGGATCGAGAACCTGGGGAGTATCCCTCATCTGGACGCGGAGCGTTCCCCCGTAATGGGGGCGGGAGGCCGCCGATGCCACAGCCGCGCAGGCAATGCTACTGGCTACAAGCAAGCTTGAGCTGAACCGCTTCATAATCGCCCGTTTGAAGATTGCGGTAGACCGCCGTAACTGAATCGCCATTCTGCGCCGTCCACAATGCAGTCACGGGGCCGCTGAGCGAAAGCTTTTGGCTGAGCGGGACTGGAGTACCATTCGAGAGCCCATAGGCTTCGAGCGAATCCGCGCCTTCGCTGGCAGGCGAGGTTACCAGTACCTGGCGATCGCTTCTGCAGCTTGCCCGTGTGCCTGCTATATCACTTCCCCAGCCAACTCCTCGCATCACCTCATGATTGACCCCATCCAGGATGTTGATCTCACCTTCTACGCCAGTGAAAAGCCAAAGCGTATAGTTCGGCTGCGGTATGCGAGCTGCGCAATAGAAAGCCGGCGCAGTCGTCTGCTTGCCGATTCCGGGAACGAGCGCGCCCGTAAAAAAATTCTGTGTCCTAGAAAAAAAAGCGGAAACGCCGGTATCCGCGGTCTCAATCGGCCAGGCCTCGTCGCCCGGCAAACAGGTAATGCTTAGGGCCGTCGAGGCCGTACTGCGGCAAGTCAGGCCGGGCAGATAGGCGTCGAAAAGATGATCCCGGCGCAGGATAATTCTGCCGCGGAGATCGCGGGGAAGCGGATTGGTTGTATGAATGGGCAAAGTCTCGAAGACGGCCCACCGTCCCTGTCTGAACTCGTAAAGGGCGACCACGGTCCGGCCGAGCACGATAAGTCGTTGCGGACGGCCTTCAACGATCGCCGCGTCCAGGATGGGAGAAGGCTGGGAAATCAGCGCCGAGACCTCAATCCGGAGTGGCGTTAGGTTTCCCCCGGTTGGCGTTGGCCGCGAACGTGGCGAGGAAACCAGTACTACGCGAAGGTCTCCTGAACCCTGGCGGATTTCGGCTACCCAGACATAGTTCTCGAGGTTCTCGGAAAAAAAGATCTTCACGTCAGAGGTGGCCTGGTCCGCCAGCCATACCCGAACTCCGCGGCTGGCGAGCAACGAAACCAGCGCGCGGCGGATCTCTTCGACCGCCGCCGCGCTGATTGAAGAGCGGTTGTTTATTTCAAGCGAGATGACTCCCGGACCGTTAACGTGGACAATTTCTTCAGCCAGTTGGGTCTCAGGTTCCCGCCAGTCGCTAGCGAGGGCCGGTTGCGACAGCAGGATTAAGGCGCAAAAAAGCAGCCGCCCGTAAGAGCCGGCTATAAGGCTCGTGTGTCGCACTGCTGCCATGTTCTCTTCTGACACCGGCCGCTTCTTCCCCCATCGCAGCCCCAAGCGAAAAAAAGCTCCGCTTCAGAGAAACTAGGCTGCCCGGCGTGTTCGACAGACTCGTCCGGGGCCCCGGCCCTTTTCGCGGCCGATCATTCCAGCCTCGCCCCAAGCCAAACAAGTACCCGGGAAGTGTCACTTAAGCCCTCCGATGTGAGCGCTCCGGCTTCTGACCGGCTGAGCCGTGAACAAGCGGCGGAATATCTGTCCAAAGATGAATTCTTCTACCATGACTGCGATGGCGACGGAAAAGACCAGCCCCGCAACAACCGTGAAAAATGTAATTGCCTGCTGCATATCGCTCTCTCCTCGTTCGGCAGTTACAATTGCAAGCCGGGGGCCGGGCAGGGTGTTCATTCAAACTCAAAGGCTTGCAAGCGGCCGGGCAGCCGCCTACCGTGTGCCGGCGCCCACGCCCGTGTTTAGTGGGAAACAGTCGCGTGTCTCGCCGGGGCTCGCGACCAGAATTTCTTCGCGGTGGGGGGCTTAGATTACTCTCAGATTCTTAGGCAGCAGACACCCGGTATGTTCAGCAGTATTCTGCCGCACCCGCGGACCGGGCCAGATTGCCATTTGGGGAAAGGGCGTTGGCTCAACAGGATTCGCTTTGGTATAAGGACGCAATTATTTACCAGGTCCACGTTCGCGCGTTTTACGATAGCGGCGGGGACGGCAACGGAGATTTCCGGGGGCTGGCGCAGAAGCTCGACTACCTGCAGGACTTGGGAATTAGTGCGCTCTGGCTGATGCCGTTTTTTCCCTCTCCGCTGCGGGATGACGGATATGACATTTCCGATTACCGCTCCGTAAATCCCACCTACGGCAATCTCGACGACTTCAAGATGTTCCTCGAAGCCGCCCACCGCCGGGGCATTCGAGTGATCATCGAAATGGTACTCAACCACACCTCCGACCAGCATCCCTGGTTCCAGGAATCTCGCAGCTCGCGGGACAATCCCCGGCGCGACTGGTATGTGTGGAGCGATACGGATACCAAGTATCGGGGGACGCGGATCATTTTTCTCGACACCGAGCTCTCGAACTGGGGCTGGGATCCGGTTTCCAAGCAATACTACTGGCACCGCTTTTTCAGCCACCAGCCTGATCTCAACTACGACAATCCGCAGGTGCGGGAAGAGATGTGGAGCGTGATGAAGTTCTGGCTGGAAATGGGGGTGGACGCCTTCCGCCTGGACGCGGTGCCATACCTGGTAGAGCGCGAAGGCACCAATTGCGAGAACATTCCCGAGACCCACGCGGTCATGAAGGAGTTACGCGCTCGCCTGGACGCCGAGTTCTCCGGGCGCATGCTGCTGGCGGAGGCAAACCAGTGGCCGGCCGATCTGCGGGCTTACTTTGCCGATGGCGACGAGTTTCACATGGCTTTCCACTTTCCCCTCATGCCGCGAATGTTCATGGCCCTGAAGCTCGAGGACCGCAAGCCGGTAACGGAAATTCTCAAGCAGACGCCCGCGATTCCCGACGTTTGCCAGTGGTGCCTGTTTCTGCGCAATCATGACGAGCTGACGCTTGAAATGGTGACCGACATGGAGCGCGACTATATGTACGACGAGTATGCCAAGGACAAGGCCATGCGCCTGAACCTGGGCATTCGCCGCCGGCTCGCGCCTCTGCTCGACAACGATCGCCGCCGCATTGAGCTGATGAATGGCATGTTGATGTCGTTTCCGGGTACCCCCATCATCTATTATGGGGACGAGATTGGCATGGGGGACAATGTGAACCTGGGCGACCGCAACGGGGTGCGCACGCCCATGCAGTGGGATGGCGGCTGGAACGGAGGCTTTTCGACGGCCGATCCCGAGGCCCTCTATTCCCCCCTGATGTTGAACCCGGTCTACGGATATCAAGCCATCAACGTGCAGTCGCAGAAGCGGTTCGATCATTCCCTGCTCTCCTGGATGAAACGCCTGATTCGCATCCGCAAGGCGAGCGCCGTCTTCGGCCGGGGGTCGATTGAATTCCTCTATCCTGCCAATCACAGGGTGCTGGCCTATGTGCGCAAGCTGGGGAATGAGACCATTCTGATCGTCAACAACCTTTCCAGCGCGGCGCAGGCGGTGGAACTCGACCTCAGCACCTATCGGGGCAACATCCTCATTGAGATGTTTGGACGCAACATATTTCCGCGCATCGGAGGGCTGCCCTATTTATTGACCTTGGGCCCGTATCAGTTTTACTGGTTCAGGCTGAGAAGAGTGTAGCTGAGTCGTTTTCGATGGCTGCTGCGCTCTCTTCATGTCCGAATAGCGGCCGGTTGCCGGCAAACGCAGGAGCTCGAGTTGCCAGAAGAGAGCATATTATCGGACGATTTTATCCGCGAGCTGATGAACGTCGGCGAAGTGGACATTCTCGTCGCCGTACCCAGTTACAACGACGGGCAAACCATCGGCAAAGTCGTTCAGGCACTCCGCGCGGGTTTGCTGACCTACTTTCCCCGCGCACGCTCGGTCATCATCAACGCCGACGGCGGATCCCGGGACGGCACTCAGGATCTGGTGCGGGCTGCCTCTATCAGCGACTTGAGCGTCAGCGGCGATGTCCATGCCTTGCGGACCCTGCACAGCATCAGCACGCAATATGAAGGTGGGCCGGCGAGCGGGATCGCGCTGCATACGATCGTAGCGGCTGCCGACCTGCTTCAGGCCAAAGCCTGCGCCGTAGTCTCTCCGGAATCGACCACCATTGAGCCGGAGTGGCTCGACCGCCTGCTGCGCCCGGTTTTTGAGGGTAAAGACGTGGTTCTGCCAGTCTACCGGCGGCACAAGTTCGACGGCCTCCTCATCCGCAACCTCGTCTATCCGATCACGCGTGCCCTGTATGCATCGAAAATCCGCGAACCTTATCCCGTGGATTTTGCATTCTCCGGCTCTACCGCCACGCAGTTTCTCGCGCAGAGCGTCTGGGCCCAGGAAGAGGGCCGCCGTGGCACCGAGTTGTGGCTGACGCTTTGGGCGGTGGTCAGCCGGCTTAAGTTGGTGCAGGCATTTCTCGGCACCAAGGCGCGGCTGGAAAACCCGCGTTCCGACCTGGTGAACGCCATGCGCGAGACCGCGGGCATTCTGTTTTGTTCCATGGACTGCTACTCGTCATTCTGGCGTTCCCCGCAGGAGACACTCGAAGCGCCTTGTCTCGGCTGCCAGCCCGCGGTGAGCCTCGAACCGCTGCGCTTGAACCGCAAGCGGCTGCACCAGATGTTCGTCTTCGGGATCTCCGAGCTGGAGCCGGTCTTCTTATCCATTTTGTCCTCCGCCACCCATAACGAACTGAAGCGCCTGGCGGCGCTGCCGGAAGAGACCTTCGACTATCCGGCAGAGCTTTGGGCCCGCACGGTCTATGAGTTCTCGGCCGCCTACCACAAGGCGGTGATCGGGCGCGATCACATCGTGCAGGCCCTGGTGCCTTTGTTCCGGGGACGGGCGTATACGTTCCTGACCGAAACCCGCGAGGCCTCGGCGGAAGACGTAGAGAACAACATCGAGTCATTGTGTCGCACCTTCGAGGGCGAGAAACCGTATCTGGTGGAAATCTGGGACGAGAGGAAGTGAGGTCTTATGTGGCAAAGCTTTATCGCAGAGCTGGTCAGGACGCTCGACGAGATCCTGCGAAGCGTCGCACGGTTCGTGCCTCGTTTTCTGGAGATGTTGGTCATTGTGGTGGTTGGCTGGGTGATCGCTTTCGTGCTGAAAACCCTCCTGCGAAGCCTGCTGAAAATCGCTCGCTTCGACAGACTGTTTGAGCACACGGGCGCGCCTCAACTGCTGCGCGGCACGGCATTGCCTTCCTCAACGGAGCTGGTGAGCCGTTTCGTTTTCTGGGTCGCCTGGCTGGGATTCATTCTTCTCGGTATCAGCGTGCTCGGAGTGGTTGGGATCGAA
>JAFAWX010000264.1 GCA_019241535.1 Acidobacteriota bacterium
CGGTACGAATTTTCTCCGCGTCCTCGTCGGGAATTTCAATCTCGAAGGCTTCCTCAAACGCCATGACCAATTCAACCGTATCCAGCGAGTCGGCACCCAGGTCGTCCACGAACGAAGCGCTGGGGGTCACTTCGCCCTCGTCCACTCCCAGTTGTTCCACGATGATCTGCTTCACTTTTTCATCAACGGCTGCCATGGTTTTCCTCGCTCAGAATAGATGGGGACTGCCCGGGGCAAAGGGAAATCCTAACTGCTGCCGTCGCTTGCGGTCAAACCGGGAACATGCATCGAGTTGATCCCCCATTTGCGGGAGGTGCAGGCACGTCGGGGCGATATAATCCACAGCACCCATGGCACTAGCTGCCGGCACGAAGCTCGGTCCCTATGAAATTCAATCTCCCCTGGGTGCAGGCGGCATGGGCGAAGTGTATCGCGCGCGTGACACGCGGCTGGGCCGTGACGTGGCGCTCAAAATTCTTCCCGAGTCGTTTTCGAGGGATGCCGAGCGCCTGGAGCGCTTCGAGCAGGAGGCGTGCACGGTCGCGGCGCTGAATCATCCCAACATCCTCTCCGTCTTCGATATTGGTCAGAACCAACATTCCCCGTTTCTGATTTCGGAGCTTCTCGAAGGTGAGACGCTGCGGGCGGCCCTCGACCGCGGCCGGTTGTCACAACGCAAGGCGATTGAATACGGCATCCAGATCGCCGATGGGCTGGCTGCCGCGCACGACAGAGGCGTGGTGCATCGCGATCTCAAGCCGGAAAACATTTTTGTGACCAAAGACGCTCGCATCAAGATTCTGGACTTCGGTCTGGCCAAGCTCGTCGAGCCGCTGAGGGCGGGGGGCCAGGACTCGGTCACCTTGACCGGCTCCCACACCGTCGCTGGAATCGTGCTCGGAACCGCCAGCTATATGGCTCCCGAGCAGGTTCGGGGGGAACCGGCGGACCGCAAAACCGATATTTTTGCGCTGGGGGCAGTGCTGTACGAAATGCTGAAAGGCAGTCGCGCATTCGGACGCGACACTGCGGCGGAAACCATGGCGGCGGTCCTGAGGGAGGATCCGCCGGAGTTGACTGCTCCTGATCGGCCGGTTTCTTCCGGGTTCGACCGCATCGTGCGGCGCTGCCTGGAAAAGGATCCCGAGCAGCGCTTTCAGTCGGCCCGCGACCTATCGTTTGCGCTGGCGGCGGTGTCGGGAAGCGACTCGAGCCCGGCAGCCGCCATGACCAAGACGAGCAAGAAAGTGTCACGGGTGCTTTGGGCTGCCGTTGTCGTCCTTCTGCTGGTCATGGCCGTGGCAGGCTGGTTTCTGGGTCGTAGCCGACCCTCGGGCGGGCACATGCAGTTCGCCATTCCCATCCCGGGAGAGGTGAGCCATATGGCACTGTCAGCCGACGGCTCCATCCTGGCATTTGTGTCGCCGGACGAAAAGTCGGGGATCCCGGTGCTGTCAGTTCAACGGGTGGGCTCGCCCGAGGCGCGTGTGTTGGCCGGGACCGAGGGCGCCAATTACCCTTTCTGGTCGCCGGACGGTGCATATCTCGGATTTTTTGCTAATGGAAAGTTGCAGAAAATAGCCATCGCCGGCGGCCCACCGCAGGTTCTTGCGAGCGTCTGGGCCGCACGCGGCGGCGCCTGGGGACGAGGGAACGTCATCCTTTACGAGCCCGACACCGGTAGCCCGCTATGGCGCGTCAATTCCGATGGCTCGGGGGCGGCCCCGGTTACCGACCGCATTTTCAGCCGGCAGGAACAATCGCATCGCTGGCCAGTTTTTCTGCCCGACGGCAATCACTTCCTGTTCTGGGCAGGTAACTTTGGGGGTTTAAGCGACGATCGGCTCAGCGGTATTTTTTCCAGTTCGCTCGATCACCAGGAAAGAAAACTGGTGACCCTGGCCCGTTCGAGTTTTGCTGTCGACGGCAGTCATTTGTATTACGCCGACGCTCAGCGCCAGCTGGTCGCGAACGCCTTCGACGCTGATCGGGCGGTTATCTCCGGCAGCCCTATTGTCATAGCGAAGGCCGTAGCACTTCAGCCTTCGACCTACTGGGCATCATTCACGGCTGAAAATGGCACGCTGGTTTACAACAGCAGGACAGAAGCGGCACGGTCGGCGCTGACCTGGATGGATCGTACGGGCAGAGAGCTGAGACAGATTGGAGAACCGGCGGTTCAATGTAATCCGACGCTTTCTCCGGATGGCAACCGGGTAGCCGTGGACATCAGCGATGAAAGAGCCAACAATGTCGACATTTGGCTGGAGAGCACTCAGGGAGGTGGCAACGCGCGCTTTACCTTTGATCCGGCCGAGGAGGTCGTGGGAGTTTGGTCGCGGGACGGCAAGACGCTTGCGCTCCGCTCCGCAGGCGGAACCGTAGGAATGGCCAGCCTCGTTCTGAAAGCGGCAAACGGCCTGGAACGTGAACGGATCATACTCCGGGGTGGCGGAACCGAAGACCTGGTTCCAAACTCCTGGTCCGCCGACGACCGGCAAATTCTATTCACCCGCCAGAGTTCATCGGGTTACTACCTGGAACTGGAACCATCATCCGGCGGCCAGGCCACCGTTTTTCTGAGAGGCCCGGGCAATCAGACCAACGGCCTGATCTCGCCCGACGGAAAATGGGTCGCCTACGCATCGGACGAGTCCGGCAGCTGGGAGATTTACGTGACCACATTTCCGACTGCGGCAGGCAAATGGCAGGTCTCGCGAGGGGGCGGCATCGAGCCGCGCTGGCGAGGAGACGGCAACGAGATCTTTTATCTCGCCGCCGGAGGCATGCTAACTGCCGTGCCGGTGCGCGCTGAGGGAACGTTTTCAACCGGTACTCCTACGCCGCTTTTTCAGTTTCACGGCCGGGCTGCGATTTCGTCGACCGACGTTTTCAGCTATGACGTCAGCAAGGACGGAAAGCGGTTCCTCGTCAATCGCTACGTTAAACCCGACTATGTCCCGCCCTTGACCATCATGCTCGGTCTCGGTCGAAACCTGTAGCCAGTCAACGAGAACTCCTTTGCGAGCCGTCGTCGAACGCGTTTCTGGTGCCCAGGTCGTAGTCGACGGCGAAATCGTCGGAAAGATTGCCGCCGGGTTGCTGGTGCTTCTCGGCATCGGCAAAAGCGACACTGCCGCCGACGCCGAGTATTTGGCGGCCAAAATCCTGGGCCTGCGGATCTTCGATGATGAGCGCGGCAGGATGAATCTGTCGATTTCTGAGATCCGGGGGGCGGTCCTCGCGGTTTCTCAGTTCACCCTGTACGGCGATGTCCGCCGCGGCAAGCGGCCATCTTTTGATGAGGCGGCGCGACCGGAGCCGGCCCGCCGACTCTATGAACATTTCGTCGAGCAGATTCGCGCCGCCGGACTGGTCTGCGAAACCGGACGCTTTCAGGCAATGATGAAGGTGGAACTCGTAAACGACGGCCCGGTCACGATACTCGTCGATTCTCAGCGCACGTTTTGAGATGTGCCGCCGCGATCGGCCTGCCGGGCGCTAATCCATCGACCGACGCGCGCGTCGAGCACATCGAGCGGCAGAGCGCCGCCGCGCAGGATCTCGTCGTGGAAGGCGCGAATGTCATAGAAGTCGCCCAGCTCCGCTTTCGCCTGGTCCCGCAGTTTGAGGATCTCGAGCTGCCCGAGCTTGTAGCCAAGAGCCTGAGCCGGCCATGCGATGTAACGGTCGGTTTCCGCCTGCAAATCGGGCTCGTCCTCGGAAGAGTGCTGGTGGAAGAAGTCCACCATCTGCTGACGTGTCCAGTGCTTGTCGTGCACGCCGGTATCGACGACGAGACGAATGGCGCGCAGCATTTCATCGGAAAGTCGTCCGTAATCAGAGTATGGGTCCTGATAAAACCCGATGTCTTTGCCCAGCCGCTCAGCGTACAGTGCCCAGCCCTCTTCGTAAGCGGAAAAAAAGCCATGGCGACGAAACGCAGGCAATTCGGGCAGGGTCTCGGCAATTGAAATCTGCATGTGGTGGCCGGGAATGCCTTCGTGGTAAGCGGTCGATTCAATCGTAAGCATCGAGCGGTGGGCATAATCGCTGGTGTTTATGTAGACGATCCCCGGTCGCGAGCCGTCGGGAGTGCCCTGCTGGTACTCGGCAGCGGCAGCTTCCTTGGCGCGAAACTCCTCCATGGGACGGACTTCGAGCGGTGTTCTTGGCAAAAGGCCGAACAGCTTTGGCAAGTGCGGCTTCATCCGTTCGATGTAGCCGCGGTATTTCGAGAGGAGCTCGTCGGGAGAGCCGGCGAGCAACCGGTGATTCTCCTTGACCGCTGAGCGGAAGCTCGCAAGATCGCTGAAGCCCAGCTTCTTTGCGATCGCAAGCTGCTCGTCTTCGATGCGTGCCACCTCCCTGAGGCCCAACTCGTGAATCTCTTTCGGATCCATGTTGGTTGTCGTCAGCTGGCGGATACCGAAGCGGTAAAGAGCACCACCTCCGGGCAGCGACCAGATTCCCGGTTCCAGCCGCCCGTTGGGCGCGTAATCGTTCCCGAGAAAGTCTCTGAGCTTACGGTATGCCGGCCGGACTTGATCGTCTACAGCTGCCAGAATGGCAGCGTGCAGCCGCTTGCGATCGGCCGGGGAGAAATCATCGGGAAACTTGGCCACCGGCTGGCCGAACGCATTCGTCTCTCCCGCTTCCTCGGCAATTTTCTGGCACTGCCCCACAGCCATTTCAAGCAGATAGCGCGGCGGCATGCGCTGGTCTTGTTTGCCCTGCTTCATGACTTCGATGAGCTGATCGAAGAGACGGGGCAGACGATTCAGGCGCGAGAGGTATTCCTGGTAATGTTTTGGGGAATCGAATGGCATGATTGCGACTAACTGCGCCGCCTCGAGGTGAGCACCGTTGAACTGATCAATCGGCATCTCGTAGGTTTTTAAGTCGATTCCCTCGATGCCTTCTTTGAGGTTCCGAACCATCAACTGATGGCTCAGTTGGTCCTGCTCGGGAAGTCCACGAACATCGAATCCCTGGAAGCGCCCGAGCCACTCCTCCAGCTCGCTTCTCTGCCGGGCGACATGCGCCAGCGACAAATCGCTCCAGCGGTCGTTGTAGCGGTAATCGCCGATCGAGGTGGCCAGTTCGGGACTCTCTCGCAATTGGTATTCCCATTCCTCAGCGAAGAGCCGCTCGAGCTCCGCCCGTCTGGCCCCGGCCGGCTCAAGCCGCTGGTCGAAACCATGAGAAGCATTCGCCAGGACAAAAGCAACTGCGACGACGGTCAGCGACAAACCCGGTTTCATCCGTCCAACCTCCGAACCTCGTCAGGCGAGGCTGGCTCCTTAGGTGACGGCCAAATCAGCCAGCCGCAGCGCCTGCGCACAGGCCTTAACCTCATGAGTGCGAATAATGTGGGCGCCGCGGAGCGCGAGCGTGATTTCCGCGCCCAGGCTGCCGAACAGCCTTTTGCCGGCAGCTGGTTTCTCTTCAAGCAGCCGCCCGATAAACGATTTGCGAGAGACACCGGCGGCGAGCGGGAACCCCAATTCCACGAGCTCGTCGAAGCGGCGCAGGAGAGCGTAGTCGCCTTCATAGCCTTTGCCGAAGCCGAAGCCGGGATCGAGAACCAGCCTCTCGTGTTTGATGCCGGCCAGCACGGCCGCATCGGCCCGCTGGCGCAGCTCCCGCCTGACCAATGTCACCATGTCGGGGACAGGCGGGAGAGACTGCCATTCCCCTGGTTGCCCGCGGGTGTGCATCAGGATGGCGCCGCAATCGAGGCCGGCAAGCATCGATACCGTCTGCGGGTCCCACTGGAACCCGGAAACATCATTGACAACACTCGCTCCGGCCGCGACGGCCTCCCGCGCAACCTTCGACTTGTAAGTGTCGATGGAGACGAGAGCCGATGGCCTTTGTTGCCTCACTGCAGAAACTACGGGCATGACGCGCCGCAATTCCTCCTCGACCGATACCGCGGGACCGTCCCCCCCCGCTCTAGAACCCGGCCGCGTCGACTCCCCTCCGATATCCACCAGGTCCGCTCCATCGTCGAGAAGCTTGATGGCATGGGCGATAGCTGCATCGGCCGAGAAGTGCTCCCCACCGTCAGAGAACGAATCCGGGGTCACGTTCACAATTCCCATTACCAGAGTTCGCCGCCCCAGCTCGAGCGTGCGGCTACCCAGGTTCCAAGTGAATACCGGGCGCATTCTCGCGATTCTACCCAATGGTTTACTGTAGTTGCCGGGCGCCCGCGAGACCGGGCAATGCTACAATCGGGTTTGTAGATGCCGAGCCGCAGAGTAGCGGTGCTCGCCTTTCTTTGTTTGCTGGCAGCGGTCTCTCCTGCCCAGATCCCGCCCGGCAAAGCCCGCCTTCCCCTCAAGAAGCAGATCGAAAGCATTCTTTCTCAGCCGGATCTCCGCCAAGGGTTCTGGGGAATTGAAGTCACTTCGCTCGAAAGCGGCAAACTGCTGTACTCCCTGAACTCCACCCGGCTGTTTACGCCGGCATCGAACACGAAACTGTTCACTACCGCGGCCGCTCTTGCCCTCATCGGGCCGGACTACAAATTCCGGACCACGGTTGAAACCAGCGGTTCGCTCGACAAGTATGGCCGGCTTACGGGAAACCTGGTGCTCGTCGGCCGCGGGGACCCGAACCTCTCCGGCCGGGAGCTGCCTTATAACATGCGAACGGAGCGCGACGCCGACCCGGTGCGCGTCCTTGAAAAGCTGGCTGACGAATTGGTTGCCAAGGGAGTGAAGTACATTGACGGAGACATTGTCGCCGACGACTCCTACTTTGCCTTCGAGCGTTATGGCGAGGGCTGGAGCCAGGACGATCTGGTCTGGCCCGATGGTGCTCCGGTATCCGCCCTGACCATCAATGACAACGTGATTTTCGTAAACATCCTTCCAGGAGCGCGCGCCGGCGATAAAGCCTTCGTCAGCGTGACTCCTTTTGCCGACTATTACACGATCGACAACCGGCTGATGACCACGCCTGCCGGCACAGGACGCAAAATCTACATCAACCGCGAGCCGGGGTCGACCACGCTGACCCTGTGGGGAACAATCCCGATGGACGACAACGGGGCGAACGAAGGTCTGGCCATTGAAGACCCGGCCGAGTTTGCCGCCACTTTGTTCCGCCACCTGCTCGAGATGCGCGGCATCGCAGTTTACGGACGGCAGCGCACGCACCATACCGAGCTGGCCAGCCTCTCCACATTCACCACCGTTGCCGTCGCCTCCGGGCGCGGCGGCGACGAGCATTCGCTCAGTTTCCCGAGTGGCCCGTTGGTGCTCGGGGAATACCGGTCAGCTCCTTTGGCCGAAGATATCGAAGTCATCAACAAGGTAAGCCAGAACCTTCATGCCGAGATCC
This sequence comes from Acidobacteriota bacterium, assembly GCA_019241535.1. Taxonomy (GTDB): domain Bacteria; phylum Acidobacteriota; class Terriglobia; order Terriglobales; family Acidobacteriaceae; genus Gp1-AA145. Next base: position 7,354 of record JAFAWX010000264.1, read on the forward strand.
TGCTGCGTCTCCTGGGGCGGGAAAAGGGAACCGCGGGAACCGTCCAAGCGGGGCTTGAGGTCTTGCGCGGCTTCTTGAATAATGCCGGAATCGCGGGCGACGAATATTCGTTCTACGACGGCTCCGGGCTCTCGCGTCAGAACCTGGTCACGCCCCACTGCGTGGTCGAGCTTTTGCGTTACGCCTTGACCCAGCCCTGGGGAAAACAGTTCCACGATTCTCTCCCGGTTGCAGCGAGTGATGGCTCGCTGGCCGACAGGTTCAAGGACCTGAATCCTGCCGCGCACCTTTATGCCAAGACGGGTTCTTTGGGCGGAGTGAAGACGCTTTCCGGCTACGGCGTGACGGCCAAGGGCGAGGAGCTTGCTTTTTCGATTCTCACGAACAACTTCAATATTCCGGGGAAACGGCTCAACGAGGCAATTGACATGATTGTTGAAACCGTTCTGAATTCCCGTAAATAATTATGCGGAAGGCCGCCGGTTGCGGCGTAGTCGCAGCGCCCGCTGGGCTGACGGCCGGGTGCCGGTCGGCGGTTTTTTCATTCCTTCGATTAGTTCTTTGAGGACGACGGCGTTATTGTGCTCTTCATCTTTTGAGGCGAAAACTAGGGTCAAGCGCCCGCTGCGCGCCAGGCATTGATAGAGCTGGTCGAGGGAACTGGCCGCGGCCGGGCTTCGCAGCTCACGCAAATACCGCCTGCAAAATTCTTCCCAGTGGTCGCGATGCGCGTGGAACCACTTTCGCAGCTCGTTCGATGGTGCCAAATCCCGCAACCACACATCGATCTTGGCCTCTGTCTTCTTCCAGCCCCGCGGCCAGAGCCGGTCGACCAGCACACGGCAGCCGTCCCCCTTCAACGGTTCGTTGTAGGCACGTTTTAAGACGACTTGGAGGTGTGCGCCCCGCATACCGCTTCTGCTATTTTACTGCCAATCCTCAATATGGCTGACGACCCAAGCTCTTTAGACCAGCACTGCCGGCCGGGCTTTGCGTGCTGCTGGGCGCTCATCTTGCTGCTTGCATCTTCCACCTGCGAGCTCGAGCGGCGAAGAAGCGACGCCGAATTGGGACTCAACCCGCAGCAGGCCTCGGGCCACCACATATACGAGCAGTACTGCGACCGCTGTCATGCGGCCTATTCCTCTCGTGGCCGACAAGGCCCCAGCCTGAAAGCGATATTCCGAAAGCCGTTCTTGAGCTCGAGCGGGATACCGGCCAACGAGGCCCGCGTCAGTGAGATCATCCGCGTCGGAAGAAATAAAATGCGAGGTTTCGGGAACGTGCTCACCGAAGACGAAATCCATGACCTGCTGGCCTATCTTCACACCCTCTGAGGTGCCGGGCGGTTCATTGCGCCTGTTCACTGCGCCAATTTAAGATGCAATCTCTTTATTTTTTCCGAGGTATCTTATGCCGGAAGTTGCCGTCACTGCCGAAGGCACAAATGGAAGCGCCACCCAAGCCGATTCCTCTTCCA
>JAFAWX010000346.1 GCA_019241535.1 Acidobacteriota bacterium
CGAGAATATAGGTCAGTGAGTAGCGCTCGGAGACGTAAGGCAGAAGCTGAGCATATTTCTCGCGCATCTGCTCCCAGTCGACCCCGTTCATGGCAGCTTCGTAGAAATAGTCGCGTTCCTGCCGCCAAACTTCTTCGAACATCTCTTTCCACTCCTGGGCAGGATCGATTCGAGCCCGCATCCCGTTCAAGCTGAGGCTGCCATCGCCGACCTTTTTTGCTTCGTTGCCAGGCTTGGCATCGATAATGCCGTAGGTATGGGTCCCGTGCTCGCCGCCACCAGCGGATTCATAGAGCAGCTTCGAGCCGTCGAAGGAGAGGGCGAAATGCTCCACATTTTCAATGACCGTTTTTTCTTTGCGTTCCTTGAGATCGTAGGCGTGCACCGCGGAGCTCTCGCCGGGCACGGGCCCGGACAAACCCTGAACGGGAGTGGTCGAGTAATATAGAAATCCTTTCGCGGCCGCAAAGGTCTGAACCACTGCCGGTGGGGTGGGCAGGGCAATGACCCGTTGCTCTATGCCGTCAAGGTCGATATTGACGACAACCGGTTTCTCCTTTTTATTATCTTTTTCACCGTCTTTCTGCTTCTCGGGCTCGCTGCTTTTATCCTCGGGCTTGCCGGGACTATCTTTGCTATCGAGGGTTGCGGTTGTTTGCGGGAGCGCAGTTGGCGAGGGCTCAGCCTTCTTCACCTCGGTTTCATCGCTCTGCACCCCCAGCGGAGAGAGCTCTTCTTTTTTCAGCGTTATCACATAAACGCGAGTGGTTTTGGGATTTGCAAATTCGAAGTCGATCGATCCCAGCACCTCGTTGAAATCCCGGTCGGAAAGAAAGTAAAGATACTTGCCTTCAGGATCGAAGACGGGGTTGTAGCTGTTGGCCATGCTCGAGGTCACGGAAAAGCTTTTTCTCTCGCTCACCGAATACAAATAGACCACCCCGTACAGGTTTTCTCCCTGCTTGTCGTAGGTAAGCCAGTTGCTGTCAGGCGACCAAGCGTAATTGGTTATTTCTGCGTAGCTGGCGTGATCGATTTTGAGCGGCTTCTTCTCTGTAATATCGATCCACCAGAGATTCTGATCCTTATCAGCCCAGGCGATTTTCCTGCTGTCAGGCGACCACACAGGAGAGAACTTGAATCCCTTATAGCCGCTGGTGATCTGCTGTTCTTTACCTAGTCCGTCCTGAGGAATTACGTATATTTCATCCTCTCCCGTCCGATCTGAGACGTAAGCAATCAAGCGGCCATCCGGCGACCAGGCGACCTTCCGTTCGCGGATACCCGGGGTGGCCGTCAAACTGCGAATGCTTCCTTCTTTTGCCGGTACGGTGAAAACATCGCCGCGAGCGGAGAAAACGGCCCGCTTCCCGTCAGGCGCAAGATCGAAGTCAGTAACCAATTTGCTCACATTGTCCCAGTGTGGCAGCACCTGGATGCGGTCGGCAGGTAGGGAGATCGCAAGCTTGTTCGGTTGCTTCGACTGCAAGTCGAAGGTGTAAAGAAAGCCGGCATTTTCAAAGACGATAGCGTCCGGGCCCAGGCTCGGCCACATAACGTCCCAATCTCGGAAATGCGTAAGCTGCTCCACCTGCTTCGATTGAAGATCGTAGCTGTAGATATTCAGATGGTGTTCCGCTCCCCGATCGGAGGTGAAATAAATCGTGTTCTCGTGCCACATCGGAAAAGTATCGCTGTAGTCGGTATGGAGGAGGTCGTAGCTGGTATTCGCTTTCAGGTCATAAACCGTGATTGACTGGGCGAGACCACCGGTGTAGCGCTTCCACTGTCGGAAATTCCGGAAAATAATGTTATAGGCAACCTTTGTGCCATCGGGCGAGTACGAGAGCAGTCCGCCCTGGTCCATGGGCATGGGCTGAGGAATTCCACCCTCGACTGCCACCGAGAAAAGGCGTTTCGTCCATCCGTTCCAGGCATCGCGGCGCGAAAGGAAAACAATCCGTCGGCTGTCGGGGGTCCAGGTTACCACTTCATTGTGTATGCCCATCCGGTCGCTTAACTGCTGCGCGCTGCCCTGGTAAAAGGTTAACTGCCTGGGCTGGCCGCCTTCAGAAGGCATTACGTAAACGTTAAAATTGCCGTCGTATTGACCGGTGAAAGCAATCGACTTGCCGTCGGGCGAAAACTTTGGGAACAGCTCGCGACCGGGATGCGCCGTGATGCGGCGCGCCGCGCCCCCGGAAGTTGAGGCCAGCCAGAGATCGCCGCCGTAAACAAAGACCACCTTGTCCCGGTAAATATCGGGAAAGCGCATCAGTCTGCCCTCCTGCGACTGTTGGCCGGCGGCAAGCGAACAGGTCATGACGACAAAGGGAAGCCATTTCCTGCAGGCGATCATAAGCACTCCTTTGCGCTTTCTATTGATACTGGATGGCGGCAAGACGCGAGAGACAAAGTTGCGATTCTAGCAGTTTTGCAGTTAGCGGGCGCAAGCTCGGCGCGGATCCTCAAACTTCATTCGTGCGCACACACTGCTCCAATTTATTGGACGGGTTCAGCTGAAAAAAGTGAGCAGGATTATCCCACCAACTCGTCCGTATAATTCCTTGCTGCAACTCGCAGCCACGGGAGGAAAACTTTGAGCAGCGAACGAGTCTCAGAACGGGGGGTTTCGCGGCGCGGTTTGTTGCGCAATGCCATGCTCGCGAGCGGCACGGTGCTACTTGATAGGGCGTCGCTCTCACGCAGCCTTGATGGCAGACCTTCGGCCGAGATCCCGGTAAGGCCATTTGCCTTTGAGGAGAGCACGATTGAGGACTTGCAGGCGCGGATGAAGTCCGGCGAGATTTCTTCCCGCTCTCTTACAGAGGCCTATCTGGCGAGAATCGACGAGGTCGATAAGCGCGGGCCGCGCGTCAACAGCGTCATCGAAGTGAATCCCGATGCCCTCTCGATTGCCCAAGCCCTCGACCAAGAACGGAAGCAAAAAGGTATTCGCGGGCCGATGCACGGAATTCCCCTGCTGATCAAAGACAATATTGATACTGCTGACGGCATGCAGACAACTGCCGGATCGCTGGCTTTGATTGGCTCGAAGCCAATCGCCGATTCGGGCGTGGCCATGCAACTTCGCATCGCCGGGGCAGTTATCCTGGGAAAAACCAATTTGAGCGAGTGGGCAAATATTCGCTCAAGCCACTCGACCAGCGGATGGAGCGGGCGCGGGGGGCTTACGAAGAATCCTTACGCTCTTGACCGCAATGCCTGCGGTTCAAGTTCCGGATCCGGCGTCGCCGTCTCCGCCAATCTGTGTAGCGTTGCTGTCGGCACCGAAACCGATGGCTCCATCGTCTGTCCCTCTTCCGCCAACGGCATTGTTGGAATCAAGCCCACCCTGGGTCTGATCAGCCGAGCGGGGATCGTCCCCATTGCTCACAGTCAGGATACGGCTGGTCCCATGGCGCGCACGGTTCGCGACGCCGCCATTCTGCTCGGTGTCCTGGCCGCTCCCGATCCCCGTGACCAGGCGACTAGCCGAGCAGGGGTCAAAAGGGAGACTGACTATACGCGGTTCCTGACTGCTGACGGATTGCGAGGAGCCCGCCTGGGTGTCGCGCGGAAGTATTTCGGTTTCAACGATGCCGTGGACGCGCTCCTGAATCGGTTGCTTGAGGAAATGAAAGCCGCCGGCGCTGTCCTCGTCGATCCTGCGGACCTCGAGTCTCATGGCAAATTCGATGACACCGAGTTGCTGGTCCTGCTGTATGAGCTGAAAGCCGACTTGAATGCTTATCTGTCCTCACACACGAGGGCGCAGGTGAGAAGCCTGACTGAGCTGATTGCATTTAACGAAAACAACAAAGAAAAAGAGATGCCTTATTTCGGGCAAGATCTTTTCGTAAAGTCTGAAGCTAAGGGCGTGCTTACAGATCGCGAATATTCCGTGGCGCTGGCGGCCAATCACAGCCTGAGCCGCGAGCATGGAATTGACGGCGTCATGAACAAGTTCCAGTTGGATGCGATCGTCGCGCCCACCGGCGCACCGCCGTGGCTGACGGATCTGGCGAATGGTGACCATGCGGTCGGAGGCAGTTCGAATGCCGCCGCCGTTGCCGGCTACCCGAACATTAACGTGCCCGCGGGGTTTGTTTTCGGGTTGCCGGTGGGAATTTCTTTTTTCGGCCGCGCCTGGAGCGAGCCGACACTGCTGAAGATCGCCTACGGCTTTGAGCAGTTGGTGAAAGCGCGAACGCCGCCGCAGTTTCGCGAAACAATCAAAATTTGACGAATGATGCTCTTCTTAACTTGCCGCGCGCTCCTCTGGCTGAAATACATTCTTGTAGTCTCGGGAAAATTGCGTATAGCCGATTGGCTTGCGGCCCGTGATTTGTTCCACATCCCCGGTCACAGTGGCTGCCCTTCCTTCTCGGTACAACCGTTGTAGATCGAGTAGAGCGTCCACGCTCCACTCCGGCACGCCGGCCGAAAGCAGAGCCTGCTTCAACTGCGCAGGAGGCAGATCGATGTAACGGATCTCGCGGCCAACGGTATCTGATAGGATCTGAGCAATCTCGCGGTTCGTAAGCGCCTCCGGACCCGTAAGGGTGTAGGTTTTGCCCACGTGGCCATCCTCGGTCAGCGCCTTCACCGCAACCGCCGCCACGTCTCGAATATCGACCTGGCTGACTCGCCCATCGCCTTCGCTTCCATAGAATGCGTTCTGAGCGTTAATCGTCGGCGCGTTGTAGTTGATCATATTCTGCATGAATCCGTTTGGCCGGAGAAACGTATAGGGCAGGCCGGACGAGCGAATGTAATCTTCCGACTCGGCGTGCTGCCGCGGGAAAATCGCGTGCCTGCCGCCCATGGCCGAGAGCTTCACTACCTGAGTGACATGCGACTGTTTTATAAGATCTACGGCCATGCGCTCGAGCGCGGGAAGTTGTGCGGTTGGCGGCCCCACCAGAAAGACCCGCTCCACTCCCTTCAACGCCGATCGCATCGTCTCCGGCTGACCATAATCTAGGGCGACAGTTTCCACACCCGAAGGTGCTGCCGCGGCTTTGTTCAGGGACTGGAAGCCCGCCCGCACCTGGGCTCCTGTCCCTACGATTTGCTTGAGAACTTCGCGGCCGACATTGCCGCTCGCACCAGTGATCAAAATCATTGACGTCCTCTCACGTTTATATTCTCACGACAGCTATTCGCCTGTTCACGAAAGCTCGAAATCTCGGACCTACTCGTTCATTTGTACCTGAGTGAGCCTAGTGCCGGGTTGCTGCTCCGGAAGGTACGAGGGGCTTTGCTCGCTATAGCCTTCGCGGTAAAAGCCACCAACGTCGAGAATAGCTCTCCACTGGGAATCTGTGAAGTACGCCCAAGCCTTAGTTATGTCTACATCCTTCACGCGGCTATATTCCCCGGATCAATACCAAACGTCGTAACTGCGCGAACAAACAATCATATCTCCTGCCTCATATTGCCCTGCCCATTGTCGATCTGCTTCTGTCATCTTCTGGCGAATTAAGAACAACAACTTTTCTCCTCGTCGCGCACATTGTTGCGCTCTGTTGGGTGGGTGATGGCGCGGCTTGACCTCAAGCCACCGCAGAGCCACTTCGCCTGGGGCGGGCGGTCGAGCGCCCTGTTATGATCGTGGAAGGGTGACTTCTCTTTCTGCGCGTACCCAAGTGGACTTGGTGGTGTGCGGCGAGTTCTTTTGGGATCTGATTTTTTATGAACTTCCCCGGGCACCCAAACTAGGGGAAGAAGTCAAGACCCAACACTTTGCGGAGTATCCCGGGGGTGGTCTCGCGACTACCGCGCTGGTTGCGGCCGGGCTGGGCACTTCAACGGCTGTCGTTACCAGAGTAGGGCATGATGCTCCTCGGAACCCGGGCTGGCAGAAGTTGATCGGGAGCGGAATTTTCACCGGGGCTTGTGAGTTCAGCCACCTGCCAACCGCCATGACGGTCTGCGTCGCATACGACGGCGATCGCATGCTGATAACTCACGACCGGATCAACCGCAATCTGCATACACTGCTTAAGCGCACAACCATACGCCAGCAGTTTCAAAGCGCAAGGCACCTTCATTTGGCATGTGGGCTGTCGCCTCTTCATCCGTGGATCTCCCCAATTCGTGAACTGCGCTCACGCGGTATAACAATTTCACTGGATTTAGGGTGGAATCCGGAGGTTTTACGATCGCCGCAATTGCCGTCTCTTCTTCACCAGTGTGATTTTGTCTTTCCTAACGAACTCGAGGCACGAACCATGACCGGCGAGAAGTCGGTCGAGCAAGCTGCCAAGAAATTGTCCCAATGGATTCGCTTACCGGTCATTAAGCTGGGGTGCAACGGCTCGGTTGCCTTTCAAGACAAAAGACTCCTAGCGGTGAACTCTATCCCTGTTCGCGTTCTGGATGCGACCGGCGCAGGCGATGCCTTCAACGGAGGCTTTCTACATGGCTACCTTTCGGGCTGGAGCATAGCGGACTGTCTACGGTCGGGAAATATATGTGGAGCTATGGCTACTACGCGCCCCGGGGGTTCGGCTGCGCGGATTGCGCGCGGGAAACTTCTCAAGCTAATGAAACGAATCTAAGGGGCTTGCGCACGTGGTCAGGTGAAAGTTTTTTGGGGAGTGGATGCGCGATAGATCGACCTGAGGACGCGCAGGATCGAGAGGCGTATGAAGATTAGCCTAATCGGAGCGGCCGGAGTCAGAACTCCATTGTTGGTTTATGGCCTAGGCGGCGCCTTTGCGAACACCGGCTTAGCCGAGCTTGCGCTTTGGGATATAGACAGTGAGCGGCTAGGCATGGTGGCACGGGTCGCCGCGGCTATGGGGAAGCGGGTCGGCCTTCAGGCTCGTTTGCGAGTTTATTCTGATCTTCATCGCGCTCTCGAGGATTCGAACTACGTAGTTACGAGCATTCGGGTGGGCGGGATTAATGCACGCATTCAAGACGAGACTATTGCCTTAGCTCACGGCTTGGTTGGGCAAGAAACGGTAGGCGCAGGTGGGTTCGCCTGCGCAATGCGGAACTTGCCTGTGATGCTGGAATATGCTCGCTTGATCCAGCGCGTCGCGCCCATGGCGACGGTCATCAATTTCACGAACCCTGTGGGAATCATCTCCCAGGGAGTTTTGAACCATTGCGGCATCCGCATTCTGGGCGTGTGCGACACGCCCTTAAAGACCTATGAGTCGATCGCCAAGGCGCTAGACCGAAACCCCTTCGAACTCAAGTTTGACTATGTCGGCCTGAATCATCTGGGGTGGGTGCGCTCCGTCTGCGATGCCCAAGGCACGGATCTGCTACCTCAGATTCTCTCCTCGCCGGAGTTGGTTCGGAAGTGCTACCAGCACGAACTGTTCCCGGTTGAATTCATTCAGAAACTGGCACTCCTCCCAACAGAGTATCTCTACTTCTATTACTTCCCCCAAGCAGCGTATGAGAATACCTGGCGCACGGGAACATCACGCGGCCGCGTGGTCGCTGACTTGAACAAGGACTTATTCGAGAGACTCGCAACTGCCTCGGAAACGGAGCTTATCGCCATTTATGAGAATTACCTGCGCGCACGGAACGCTTCCTATTTCAGTATTGAAGCCACAGCGGGGGAGCGGCAGGAGGAGAACCAGGAACTCTACTCAGAGTTCTCTGGTTACGAACGTATCGCGCTTCTCGTGCTGCAAGCCTTGCATTCGGAGCAGCCGCGCTTGATACCACTCACGGTGCGCAATCTTAACGCCTTAGAGGATCTCGATGCCGATGATGCCGTGGAACTTCCCTGCCTAGTATCTTCCCGTGGCGTGCACGCCCCTGCCGTGGGGCACGCGCCGGAACAAGTCCGATCGTTGTTGTTGCAGATGAAAGAGTACGAGCGTCTGACGGTGCGTGCAGCGGTGGAACACTCGCCGGAAGCGGCGCTTGCCGCCCTAGAAAAGAATCCGTTAGTGGCCGTGCCTGATGTTGCTCGCGAGGTGCTGGCCGAGTATCTCAGTGCTTTTGGGCCCCAAATGCAACTGCCGGCTCTTTGCTGAGGAAAGTGCCCCGGCTTGCACTTCTATCCGGAGCCGGACCAGGACACTCCCGCATCACATTAAAAGAACAGCTTCAAGGCAAACTGAATCTCGCGAGGATCGCCCGGCCCCCCTGAATCAGTGCCGAGAATGGGCGCAAGCGTATTGGAAACCTTGCCGAAGGAACCTGGGGATGAAATATTTGCGCTCGGATTGGCGAAGTTCGGATGATTGAAGGCGTTGAAGAATTCCGTCCGGAATTGCAGGTAACTATGCTCCGTAAACCGGAAATCTTTAAAGATACTGAGATCCAGCATGCGGATTCCCGGACCATGGAACATGCGCGGCCGACAGGTGCCGAACTGTCCCGACCCTGGTTGCGAAAATGCGGCGGGATTGATCAGGAATCCCGTGGTTGTATACAAATCAGGATTGGTGGTTGCGCCGGCGAAAGGATCTCCTATGCAGTTGGCGTAGACGACATGAGTAAAGCCTAACAGGCCATCGTTCGCAGCCGTGACGCTGTACGGACTGCCAGTCTGCAGGGTAACGATCCCATTTAGCTGCCAGCCGCCCACCACCCGATTAAGCACGCCGGGGCGGGAGAGGAAATGCTGCCCTTGCCCTAAAGGTAATACCCACAGGAAACTTCCGACGAAACGGCTGCGAATGTCCAGAGTGGAATTGCTCTTTTCCGCAGCGTAATTGTATGAGTTTTGCGGAAGTGCCCCGTCGGGATCCGTGAGGTTGTCGCCGAAGTCAGCCAGGCCATGACTGAACGTGTAGCCCAGGGAGTAAGTCAGACCTTTAGACATTCTTTTGCGAAGCGAGAGTTCTAAAGAGTTGTAATCGGTGTTTCCGTCGTTGGTCGCGAGCTCCAGAAACGCATGTTGCCCGGTGGATTGGCAACCGGAACTGGTAAAGGTGTCGATGTTCGATATCGTATTCAGGTTGGCATAGGGATATTGCAAGACTGGACAGCCGTTGTCGAAAGCTGTTACGCGAGGCATGTTGGCATCCCGCAGACGGTTCATCTTTCGGCCCCAGTTCCCCACGTAGGTGGCCGCCAGCACCGTATCGCTGCTCACTTGATATTCCGTACCGAAGCTCGTCTGCTCTACATAACCGGATCGCTGGTTTGGGTCCTGGGCACGAAGCTGGATGTTCGTCAGATTGAAGCCCGACCCGGTGATCGTGCTCAACGGAAAGCCGTTCTTTAACTGAAAGACGGTGTTGGCACCACTTTGGTTTAGCTGCTCGTCCAGAAGGAAAGGCGGGTTCAGTTGAAGCAGACTTTCCGAGCCTATGCGGTTGCTGTGCTGATAGAAGACACCGTACCCTCCACGGAGCACGACGCGGTCGGTCATCTGGTACGCAAAACCCAGACGCGGAGCGAAATCGTTGAGGTCTGGGTGAATGAGGGCGCGGTCGTACCAGCCGGAGGCGTTGCTTGCCGCCGTTACGATTCCGCCACCGTTGGCCGGCGTGAAATTCGTGGTCCGGTTGTTTCGGTCTCTGATCGGCGCAAAGAGTTCGTAACGAAGACCGTAGGTTAACGTTAGTTTTTGAGTCGTCTTCCAGGTATCCATGGCATAGAACGAATGACCAGGCTGGAAATAGTGAACCACCAGGGGTGTCGTAAAATGCACGCCATCCACATCCCCGAGCAGGAAATCCGGCAAGCCGTTGGCGCCGCCTGCGGTGTAGATTCCATTGGTCTGCAACTCGCCTTGTGGAGCGCGCAGGTCAAGGAAGTTGTCGGAACGCTTTAAATATTGATAGCCGAACTTGAAGCTATGGCTGCCTTTAAGCCAGCTCAAGTTCTCGACAATGTTCCAGGCTTGTGAGATCTGGTACTGAGGGCGCCAGGGCGAGGTTCCGATGCGGGTTAATCCGTTAATTTCAATTGGTGGCAAGCCCCCGGATCCCGGACCATTGGGAATGCCGGTCAACCCTATCAGACTTTGTGCCCGCGAAGTACCGAGGGTTACTCCGATCGGATCGCTGTGAGCATAGTCACGGTTAAACCCAAACCGCGCATCATTCAGCAAGCTGTTTGACAAGTTGCGCGTCCATCCCAACGCCCATGATTGGTCGTGGATGCGATATTGGGTTGCGAAGTTACCGCTGCCAATCGCCCCGTTTGCCGTCCAGGGCGGGTCTTGCCGGCTGAGGTGACGATAGCTGTAACTTCCGAACATGCGATTTTTCTGGTTCAGGTTGTGATCGATTTTGCCGTCCAGCGAGTAAACATCGTCGGGCACAGACGTCGAGAAGAGGTAGTTCGGCTGTCCAGTCCAGCTGCCGGGAGTGCCTTGCACCGCAACCAGAGAAGAGATGTTTGGGTCGGGGAGCAAAGTCATCAGGGTGCCGGCTACGGGATCAAGGCAGCCAGCCTGGATGACGTTGCCGACATAACAACCCGCCTGCCCGGGGACGGTGGAAGGAGTCAAGGCGAAGGGCAATTCCGTAAAGTTTCCCGCCTTCATTAGGGGAGTGGGGACCGTGCTCGTGATGCTAGTGGACTGCCGGCTGGTAAAGCGCTCGAAATCGCCAAAGAAAAATGTCTTGTCTTTAATGATGGGACCACCAAATGTACCGCCGAATTGATTCTGCGTAAATCCCCCTCGCGGCACAATTGGGCTCGTATGTTTGTTGATCCAGGAGTTGGCGTCGAGCTTGGCATTGCGCAGATACTCGAACAGATTCCCATGATATCCATTGGTGCCTGACTTGACGGTCGCATTGATCACGGCACCAGCGGAATTGCCGAACTCCGATGAGTAAGTTCGGGTTTGAACACGAAATTCCTCTACCGCATCCGGTGGGGGCTGAACCACTTGGACTGAGAACTCCTGCAGGTTTTCCGACCAGGAATTGTTGTCAATGCCGTTCAACAAGAAATTGTTTTGCAGTTCGAGGTTTCCATTCGCGCTGAAGCGGTCCGGAGCGGGATTATTTGCGGCGTAGAACTTGTTCACGCCCGGCTCCAACAGAGCCAGGTCGGCGTATCGACGGCCGTTCAAAGGAAGATCGTTGACCTTCTGGCTATCAACCACGTCTCCCACGTCCGCCGTCTGGGTCTGTAGCAAGGGCTCCGCACCTGACACCTCCACCTGCTCGGTTACGGCCCCCACCTTGAGGGTGAAGTTTAAAGAGAGGCGATCTTGCACGTGGAGAACTATGCCGTCCCGCACGGCGGTTTCGAAGCCTCGTGCGCTTACCTTGACCGAATACGTCCCCGGAATGAGAGCCAAGACTTGATAGTCCCCAATGGCATTGACAGGAGCCGTGACCGCGACTCCCGTCGCCTGATTAGTTACGATTACATTCGCTTGTTGCACCACGGCGCCCGAGGTGTCGAGCACGGTGCCCACGATGACGCCGCGATCGATTTGGGCGAAAGCCGGCAGAGTAGCCAACCCTAGCAAGAACAAGGAAAACACCAGCCACTTTGGCAATTGTCTAAACTTCACATCTCGGTACATCGCAGCCTCCGCTTTTACACTGGAAGGGCTTCTCATCCCCATTTCGCACCGCGAACCGATTGGATCACGAAATCGCGCCCACATGTAGCACTTAGCCTTGCGCGTGTCAAGTGTTCATCGTGAGGCTCCTAATTGTGAAGCAATTTCAGGAAGTACCCCGTTAGCCGTTCTCTGGAACTACGAATACCACGGAGCGTCTGTTCCCGGGCGAAGTCACCATGCTAAGACTCTTTGGGATTGTTGATTGACATCGCCGTTTGTCAACGTAGAATTCCGTTCGAAAGAATTGAGAGTAGGAGAAGGCCATGCCCTCGCGATTCCGGAAATTCTCCCCCTTCGTCTTCGGTGCGGTTGCCTGCACGCTTTCCTTTCTGTTTCTATGCGTATTGCTGAAGGCACAACCTCCCACCCGCACCGCGCAAAATCCGGTAGCTGCTGCGGAACCTTTGTTCATTGACAGCGGGGCCGCGGGTCTGTGGCAGAGTCTGCGTAAACTTCACACTCGCGCCAGCCTGCTGATGGTTACGGCCCACCCCGATGATGAGGACGGGGGCATGCTGACTTATGAGTCGCGTGGTCAGGGCGCTATTGTGACTCTGCTGACCTTAAATCGCGGCGAGGGCGGCGCCAACCTCATGTCTTCGGACTATTTCGACGCGCTTGGACTGGTGCGCACGCAAGAACTTCTCGCCGCCGATCGCTATTACGGAGCCGATCAGTTTTGGACCCAGGTGTGCGATTACGGCTTCTCCAAAACCAAGGAGGAAGCATTTGAAAAATGGGGACACGATCGTGTGTTGGCCGAGGTGGTTCGCGTCGTGCGCCTATCGCGTCCGTTGGTCATTACATCCGTGTTCTTAGGTGGCCCCACGGATGGGCACGGCAACCACGAGGTGGCCGGCCAGATGGCGCAAGAAGCATTTAAGGCGGCAGGCGATCCAACTATGTTCCCGGAACAAATTAAGGAAGGACTCCGTCCTTGGAAACCACTGAAGGATTATGCTCGAGTCCCGTTTGTTCCAGTGACAGAAAAAGGAATCTTCAATTATGCTGACGGGAAATACTACCCCGCAGAATTTCAAAATTACACCGACGGTACGATCGTCAAAGGCGCGCTGTCGGCATCGGTGGAAATTCCGGAAGGCGAGTACGACCCTATTCTCGGCATAACCTACGCTCAGATTGCCAGCCGCGGACTTGGGCATCAAAAATCACAAAACGGGGGAACCGGCTTGGCGGAAGCTGAGGAAGAGATGAGTCCTTATCATCGCTTTGCGTCGCTAGTCTCGGTTCCCGAGAAAGAGTCATCCTTCTTTGAGGGTATCGACGTCTCCCTTTCTGGCATCGCCAGCTCGGCCAAAGGAGGCGACAACGCCTTCTTGAAGGCAGGGTTGAGTCACATTGACGCGCTAGTGGAGAAAGCCATAAAGGACTTCTCCCCACAACAACCGGAAACGAGCGCGTCCACGTTAGCGGAGGGGCTGAAGCTTACCCGCGACCTGATCGAAAAAGTTTCGACCAGCAGTCTCAGTGCGGACGCAAAATACGACGTCACCCATGAACTCGAAATAAAAAGCTTGCAGTTCGAGACGGCACTCGCGCAGTCACTGGGCATATCCGTCCTTGCCACGGTTGCGCCGGAGAAGGAGCCGAGTGGGCCCTTCGCGCGTTTCTTTCGCAATCCGGAGACGTTTCAGGTGGCTATACCCGGACAGGAATTCTGGGTGAAAGTACACTCCACCAATCCAACCAAACTCCCGGTGCGACTGGAAAGCGTAGTTCTCGAACCTTCAACGGGGGAATCATGGAGCATCGATCCGACAAGGCAACCTGGAGGTACGCTCCAGGGGAACCAGTCCACGAATGTGCGGTTCACCGTGCACGTAGCGCCCGATGCGGGGTATACACGACCGTATTTTACCCGGGCGGATATTGAGCAGGCTTATTACGACATCCACGACGCTAAGTACCTTAGCCTGCCCACGGCCCCTTATCCCCTCACCGCCAGGCTTCACTTCTTGTTTAATGACGTGCCATTCGAGCTCTCCCAGGTGGTTCAGACCATCAACCGGATCACGGGGCCGGGAGCAGTGCCGGAACCCCTGATTGTGGGCCCGGCAATCTCTGTTTCCATCGCACCCCAGGCGGGTGTGGTGCCTGTGAGCTCGCAAGCATTTGATGTCAGTGTGACAGTGCATAGCAATGTCAAAGGCCCGGCACAGGGAATGGTCAAACTGGAGTTGCCGAAAGAATGGAAGTCGCCGGAGCAACCGTTTTCAACCGTCAAAGACGGCGAAGACCAGACGCTCAGTTTTCACGTGACTCCCATTGGCCTGGAAGAGAAGCCTTACACCATTACAGCCGTAGCCACCTATAAAGGACACGAATACAAAGAGGGCTATCACACCACTGGCTACTCAGGTCTGCGTCCCTACAATCTTTATAGGCCGTCCGTCTACCGCACCACAGGTGTGAACGTAAAAATCTCCCCAGGCCTCAATGTCGGCTACGTTGAAGGCACAGGCGATGACGTGGCGCAGTCGCTGGCCAATCTCGGGCTCAACGTTCACTTCCTCCCTTCCGGAGAGCTGGCCAGCGGCAATCTTTCTAAATATGACGCTATAGTACTCGGAGTGCGCGCCTACGCCGCCCGCGAGGACCTGAAGACATATAACGGGCGCATTTTGGATTATGTAAAGCAGGGTGGTGTGGTCATCGTGCAATACAACACCCAAGAATATGACCAGAACTACGGTCCGTATCCCTACAAAATGGGCTCTATGCCGGAAGAAGTAACGGACGAGCATTCCAGAGTGGAGATCCTCGCCCCCACGAACCCGGTCTTTACCTGGCCTAATGAGATTAGTGCCAAGGATTTTGACGGCTGGGTAGAGGAACGTGGATCCAAGTTTCTTACCAGTTGGGACCCAGCTTACGAGCCGCTGCTTGAAACGCACGATCCTGGTCAGGAGCCCCAGAAAGGTGGCCTTCTCTACGCGAAATACGGCAAGGGCATCTACATATACAATGCCTATGCCTTCTATCGCCAGTTGCCGGAGGGTGTGCCTGGCGCCTATCGGCTTTTCGCCAACATGATCAGCCTGGCCAAGAATCCGCAGTACGCGAAATCGGCATCAGCCCGTTCCTCGGCGGCAAAAGAGTCCAAGCGGTGACCTGATGGATCGTCGCGCCGAATTGTTTGCCGACACCAGGGCACATTGAACGCATCGCTGCTTTTACTTCTGAATGGTATAGAGGAACGTCTTCATCGCCTCATCGCGGCGGGTGTTCTCATCTGCCATCCGCTGTGAAGCGGACTGGTAAAGCGCCATCTCCTGTCGCGATCGCTCCGCCTGCCCCAGGTGTCGATAAATCTGAGCCAGCCGATAGTGTCCATCGGCGGAGTTCGGATCCATATGTGCACAGGTTTCGGATTCCTGGCGAGCCTCTTCCCATCGCTCTAGCCATCGATACATTTGACCAAGTTGGCAGTGCGGCGCGGAGTTGCTAGGAAGAAGTTTGGCGGCCATGTTCAGTCGGTGTCGAATCTCATCGGCATCGGTCTTGTCGCCGGAGAGGTAATCTCTTCGAAAGAGCAAAGCCCCGCAGTAGTACTGCACCATTCCCTCTTTGGAGTGCCGGTCAGAATACTCGCAAAGCTGCTCCACGACAGCCGGAGCGGGAGGAGAAGCCTGATCCATCTCGATATTTCCTAGATACTCCAAGGCCATCTCCGGTTGGGGAGCCAACTCCGCAGCGTGCGCAAGAATTCGGCTGGCTTCCTCTTCACTTCCTGCAAAGTACTCCACCATGCCGAGCGCGAGCTGGATTCGCCAGGACTTCGGCCACTGCTCCTCGGCTTGCTTGATAATGATCCGTGCGGCGTCGAAGCTCTGGTGCCGAATAAATTCCACCGCAAGTGCTAGCCGATACTTTTGCTCATTCGGGGCAAGCGCCACCGCGGCCTGGTAGCTGCGCACCGCGGCTAGGTAATCCCCGCCCGCTTCCTCGATGTCGCCGACTAGGTCCTCGAGATCGGCGGTGTCCTCAAGAGCTCTACACTGCTCCGCGCTCTGGCGCGCATCGTCTAGAAGTCCTGCCTTGTACTGTGCCAGCGCCAAGTTGTAGGTCAAATCCACCCGTCCGGGATCGAGCTCCATCGCTCGCTTCAACTCGTCAACCGACGCGGCGAACTCGCCGTGAGCGATCAGAACCTCGGCTAAACGCTGCCGAAACGCCAATTCGTCTGGCGGTTTCCATTGCGTGGCGTGCAACGATTCCAACGTCTTGCGGAACTCCTTGTGCATTCCCAATTGCGATTGCACAAGAATGAGACCGGCTTCTGGCTCGTGAGCACGCTCAAAGAGCGGCCCTGCCAGGTTTGCCGCGCGCTGCCAGTTCCGAGACTGCAGTTGCGCTGTGGCGGTGGCCAGGACAAGCCCAGCATCATGCGGCTGCACAGCAAGAGCCCTTTCCATCTCCGCCGCCGCCAGGTGAGAATTTCCCAGTCCCGAGGCTATTGAGGCCTTGAGGCGATGAAAACGCATGAGTTCTTCGTTGGTCTTCGGCGGAGTTACATTGCCCAAAGCGCTCTCGGCCGCCGCATACTTGTGGAGGCGAGCCAGCACGATCGCCCATTCGATGCGAATGCCCTTGGCATTGCCGTCAGCTTTAACGGCTCGCCCCAGCATGAGCGCAGCTTTCTCGAGTTCCCCCTCATGAAGATAAATCTCCCCGGCTGAGGCAAGCGCAGGCACATTATCGGGAGCCTGTTTTAGCACATTCTGGAACTCGGCCTGCGCCTCGTCGTTCCGTCCGGCTGAAACGTATGCTCGGCCCAGCGCCAGCCGAGCCGGAACCTCTCGAGGGTGAACCTGAATATAGTTTGAAAGGATTGCGATCGCGTTATTGGCGTCGCCTCGCGCCAGAGCGGATTGTGCTTCCGCTAACTGAGTGCTTCGCGACGAACCCGCGGGGCGGGAACTCAGGTCCCGCTGTCCGATGGCACGGAAACACAACACTGCAAGAACGGTAGCCAGAATTCCTCGCAACAGCGTTTTCTGCAGCCTTGAGCTCTGACTGATCCTGGCAGACTCCTGCCCGCGGGAAGAATAGCTACCAACTACCGGGAACTTCATCGTGCTGCAACCAATTTTCAATGAGTTTAACGATACCGTCCTCTGTTATATGGACGATCTGTTTGCCTTTCTCGGCTGACGCTTCACTGACCTTTCCCGAATATCCTGGCCAATCGGCGCCAGTGGACTTCTGCAGAAAGTATGGAGGTCCTCCGGAAAGGTCGGGGGGAGTTGGTACATCCTTGGCTTGTTCCAGGTGGACCAGGTCGGGACGAAACGCGGCTACGGCAGAGGTCTCCAGTGGCCCGCCGTGCCCATGTCCGCCATTGGCCTGATGAAACATACCTAACTGCAGCATCATTTCTTTAGGCAGAAATTCCCACCAGCTTACTAACAGCAGAGCCGCATCTTTACTCTCGTTTGCAACTTCGGCAATAGCTCCCCGCCCCGGGCCGATATTGCCGTCATGCCCGTTGAGAACGAGAATTTTACCCGCTCCGAGTCGGGTAATGTTGCGCAGCACATCCGCAAGGTACATGGTCATCACTTCCGGGCGGATCGAGATGGTCCCGCGAAAGTGTGCGGTGTGCGCGGGACAGTGTGTGAATCTGATGGTGGGGAAAAGCAATGCCGAGGTTCGTGCTGCGACGCGCTCCGCAATTTCTGAGATGATGATGGAATCTGATCCCAAGGGGTTATGAGGACCGTGGAATTCCAGGCTGCCGAGAGGCAGAATCGCCAGACGAGAGTGCGACATTACCTCTGTCACTTGGAAACCAGCTGTCTCCTCAAATCGTTTGGGCAGTGGGGAATCCTCTTTGCTGGATGCAATGGAGTGGATCACACGGGCTATTGCGGGAAGGGACAATCCAGCCAGGCATAGATCCCGTCTTCTAACCTCCGCCATGCGTCCCTCTTTGGAAGTGCCTTGCAGGCTAACGTAAGATTTGGCGGTTTGTCCATGCCGGTTTGACTCGCCGGTTTGACTCGAGGACTGGCGCAATTAGGTTCGAAAGATCCGCAATCTGTGCAACCGACCTCTAACCCGAACGCTGGCCATTTCGGCGGCGCCTTTATCCTTGCCCCTGGCTCAGGCGCGCTGCTATAGTGCCCGCGCGTTGAAGAACACATCTTTCCCCCGGGAAGTCTGACTTGGCCGAGAACGCTGCACCCGCTCTTTTGCCCGAAATAGCAAGACCAGCTCAAAAACTCATTCGCGGCATGGGCCTGGTTCAGTCCACAGCCGTGAACATGCTCGAAATGATCGGCATTGGACCGTTCATTACCATTGGCATGATTCTCTCCGCGATGGGTGGCCCTCAGGCCGTGCTTGGCTGGTTTCTGGGCGCGTTGTTTTCCGTTTGTGATGGAATGGTATATGCGGAATTGGGCGCGGCGATGCCAGGCGCGGGAGGAGCCTACATTTATTTCCGCGAGGCGTTCAATCGTCGCAGTTGGGGTATCTTGATCTCCTTTCTATTCCTCTGGGAAACCATTTTCGTGGCCCCTTTGGCGATCTCGGCAGCCTGCGTGGGTTTTGCAGAGTACACACATTACTTCTTGCCCACTCTGACCCACGCTGGGGTCGGGGCACTTGCCGCAGGAGCCTGTGTCCTGATGGCGTTTCTGCTTTATCGGCCAATCAAGACAGTAGGCCGTATGTCGGTAGTAATGCTTGTTGTCGTGCTTGCTGCCATGTTATGGGTGATCATCTCGGGGCTGGTTCACCTGGACGCGCGAATGGCCTTTGACTTTCCTCCCGCAGCCTTTCGTCCATCGAGATCTTTCCTATTTGGTTTGGCGGCCGCGACCTTAGTGGCCATGTATAACTACGGCGGATACAACAACATTACTTATCTCGGAGGCGAGGTCACGAATCCTACCAAAAATATTCCCAGGGCGATCGTGTTCTCGGTTGTGATTGTCGCGGTTCTGTACCTTGTAATGAGCATCGTGATCATTGGAACCATACCTTGGCGGGAGGCTGCGATCTCTCATGCCGTCGTGTCTGAGTTTATCGGGCGGGTACATGGGCCACGCGCCGCCGCAGTGATGACATGTCTCATTCTGGTTGCCACCCTCGGCGGGATCTTCACGATGATACTGGGGTACTCCAGAATCCTATACGCAGCCGGGGCGGAAGGAAACTTCTTTAAAGTGTTCGGCCGAGTACACCCCACGGGCCACTTCCCAACGGTTTCTCTTCTGGCGATTATTGCGCTGGCCGTGCCACTCTGCTGGCTCTCCTTAGAGCGGCTGCTTTCGGCTTTGATGATCATCCAAATCGTCTTCCAGTTCATTCCGCAGATCTTGGCGGTGTTTGCTATGCGGACGTATCGCAAGGAAATCGCTCGACCCTACAGCATGTGGCTGTATCCCCTTCCCGCTCTGGTCGCGCTGACCGGTTGGATTTATGTCGCTATCACACCTGAGCAACGTCACTTTCTGCACACGGCCCTTGTTCTGCTTTTATTGGGATTAGGGGCGTACTTCATTCGTGCACAAGCGATCAAGTCCTGGCCATTTGCAAGTCGCTCGACCTCGACTGAGTGATCACGCCCGACGATAGGAGCCATGTACTATTCCGTGAGGGTCATTGACCAGAAGTTTTGCTTTTTCGGATATCTTCTCTAACTCTGATAGCGACGTAAACAATCGTGATGAGCCGGCTTCTAACCGGTGGGTTGCAGGTAATGAGGCCGGCCCAGATGCTCCTATTTTGAGGGGTCACTACTGCGGGGCCTGTCGGGTCCGATGCGAGGAGCCCATTCTCTGGTCAGTTTACCGGCGCCTTTGATTTTTTCTGTTGTGCAAATTGATGTGTTTGTGTTGAAGGATGGCTTGCGCGTCTTTCATTGTTCTATGCATTTGTGGGTCGGTGCCAAACGTACGCCGAAACACCTGGAACGTGAAATTTTGGGGCGAATGCTTGGCCATCGTACTCGCAGACCACCCGACAATGTTCGAAAGCTAGAGGGCCGAGGAATTCTGGCCGTGCCGTGAATCGTCGAAGCGGCATGCTCTAGCCGACAAGCTGGAAACTGAGAATGTATGCGTGGATCGAGTCTTTGAAACAGTAGACTTACCGGCCGGGCTGGTGGGCGTCCCCATCTTGCACTAACGGCAGTCGCGCCGGGTCCGTTTTCGGGCTGCTTTCCACGTTTCTTTCACGTTGACTATAGGGCTTGTGGGTCGGTAGACCTTAGCACCGGTAAAGCCGAAACTATCTTCCTGCTCTGCACCGCCGCTCTTTCGTACTGGACGCCTACTCTAAGTCTGGTGGCTCTACGGTGGTCGCTCTCGGTCAAAAATGGTCGGGCGCACAGGGCGTTGTGCGAGTGAGGCAGAGCCCCGCTCCCGCATGGCTTTTCTGTTGGACGGGTGATGCCGAGCGTGAAATTACGGGGCTGGTACTCTTAAGCAGCTTCGGCGGTTGCCGAGGATTCGTCCTGCATCATGGATCGTATTTGCTCGCGGAGTTCCGGCGTATCGGCGTGTCCATGCCTGCTGGTTGCGTGCATGACCGCAAGATCAAGCACATCCTCCTCCGTGCCTGCAATGACAATGGAGCAAGGCTTCTCCGCGGGGAAACGGCGGCAGTCAACAAGTTTGCGGCTTTCGGCCATGAGGCCTCCTTTCAAATCGCCGAGGATTATATGCGTGATTGTAGCCTTGATTCAAGCGCCTGGTTGCGCTTGTTCGATGTGCAAACCGTCTGTTTGCTGTACTGAACCCGCATTTGCCGCTCCACATGCGGCCTGCCCGGAGCCGCGGCCATTCATCGGCGGCACCATTTCTCATTAGCGCGTACTGCGCAGGTTGGAGGCGGCGGGATGGTTGTAGTTTACGAGGCGATCCAGTTCGCCGAAGCACGCGAAACGACTCACCGCTTCATTTCTGATGATTCGCATCCATGCTGACAAACTCAGAGAGTTTGTGCTGCGTCGGAGGCAAGTTTTCCCAGCAGGATTTGAAATTCCCGCAGAAGTTGACCTATCTGATCGCGGCTGAAGAGATCAGAATT
>JAFAWX010000077.1 GCA_019241535.1 Acidobacteriota bacterium
GTAATCGCACCAATGTCGAAACGCCTGCGATGCCGTAAGCCCGAGCATGAGCCCAAAAAGCATGCGCAGGAGAAACGGAAAACTCCCGCTGCTCGGGTAAGCCACTTAGGTATCTTGACCTGAAGCATGCGACATCCTTTCCAGGTAACGCGCGAAAGTCTTCTTTGAGTGATCGTGTCTCATGGGCCGCCTCAAACAAGCGAAGCCCATTCGGGAACCACGCTGAAAGGCAGCCGGGGGGCTGCCGGAGTTTCCCCAACCTGGTCGATCAGCGCAGTAGAGGTGTTGCCGATAAAGCGAGATGCTTCGCGAACGTGCGGGATATGGTTGGCATTGAACCCCATCAAGCGCGCGCAAGTCGCATCGGCGGCTACAGGATCATCGGACAGTACGATCTTGCCCAGAACACGTGCTGTCCCCTGAAGCGGACCATTGCCTTCCATGGCGACAATCCCGTCGGCAATGACGAAGCCGATGGGAACGGTTGCGCATATGTCGAGGATGCTCTCCTGAATGCCTTTCCAATGAAGAATATTCTTAGGCCATCCGTAGCGCATGCCCGGCACAATGCCGAACATGTTCTTCATGGCCAGGCTGACGCCAGACCAGTGGTGAGTCTTCATTTTTGGCATCGAGACCAGGAGATCCGCGGCAAGCACGGTTCGCGGGAGCCACAGCGTTTTCATGCCTGTATAACCGGCGCCAACCCGCGTGCGCACCAGTTCGTCGCGGTTCAGGTCAATGAAAGCGATCTTCTCGCGGCGCAGGCAATCGTCATAGCCGGTTTGTGAAAGCAGCAATTGAGTGTCACGCTGGTGCCCGGGTCCTTCAGCAACTGAAACCGATTTCGCCCCCAGGTGACGGAAGCACTCGGCCGCGGCCAGAACCACCGACGAATGAGTATTAACCGCATCTCCCGGGCGGCAGTCCACCAGGTTGGGCTTGAGCAGTACGCTTTTGCCGCAAACATCAAGCGAAAACAGGCCCAGTCCGGCACGCAGAAGAGCGCCGAGAGCGGACGAGTACCGCTCCGCATTCAGAATGGCAACGTGCGACCGTCTGGGCCGCCGATCGGAGCCATATCTGGGGAAAAGAAAGGGAACTGTGACCGTGGTTCCGGCTGCCAACCCGAGGCTGGCGGCAAAAAAGTCCCGACGACTAACACTCATGCTGCACTCCTAAGTCATATAGGGAACCCGGGCAATCGAGCGCCAGACACGCAAGGGCCAGAGTACAGGTGTCCAGGAGGGCTACGGCCTTGCAGGTCGCCTTCAGGCGGGATTCCAAGCGGGCCCGGGACCTGCCATGCGCGGCCAGGGCGAGAATTGCCCAGGACAGGCTCCACGGAGTTCTCAAATCATGAGTGCTTTCTTCGACCCAGTCTAGGCTCCGCTCGCAAAGGAGATCACCTTTTCGTTTCTTCAGGGCGAGAAGCGCAAGCGCGGTATCGTCTACGTGCGGCGCGAGCGGTTGACCGTATACCACGCCGTTTCCGGCATTCCAGCCGCCGCCCGGGCAGGCTCGGTCGATGAGCATGTCTACGCCGCTCTCTATACGTTTCTCGGCATCGTGAATACGGGTGCAAGTCGAAGGAAATTGTTCGCAAGCCAGAATGGCGAAGCTGGTCGGAACGACCCAGCTTACGGTTTCCGGAAACCAAGGCCATCCATATTTATGGGGATCAAAGCGAACGTGCCGGTCAGAGGTAAGGAATTTCCATCTCCACAGCCAATGCGATTCTCTACCTTTGCAATCGATAAGCCACAGGAATCCGCGCAGCCGGGCCGAACTTGCAGGCACATGATCACCCAGGGCGAGTAGAGCCAAGGAGCTAACCCAGCTGCCGTCCGGGTCATCGCCGATAAAGGCCGGCCAGCTCCCGTTTGGATTCTGCGCTTTTAGAAGGAAATTGCGCACACTCTGGCGGGCGCTGGGATTCAACCGGGCGACTAGAGCTGCGAGACACGAAGGTTCGAGCGCAGCCTGTTTGGAGTGCAGGCATTCAGACCATCCTCCCGACGGGAGCTGCCTGTTCCAAAGTTCGTCGAGCAAGCGGCTGCGGAGTCCGTCGTCGTGCACGCGGTCACTTGTAGTACGAAAGCGCGTTTCGGTCAAAAAAGGCGTGTAGGAAGCCGCAAAAGCTTCTCCAAGCACAGAAGTAGCCGTGCTCGAAGCGTTTTAGCTCGATGCGCAGCTAAAGCGTAATCGGCGTAAAAAATTCGCTGCTATGTTCCGGTCCGAGACTCCGCGCCACCGCTCGACGCCGACGCTGCGACCTTTTTCGGCCGGCGTAGACGTTTGAGCATGCCCGCAGCTATGCGCTCCCGTTCTGGCCTGCCACCGTAGGCTCAAAAACGGCCACGCGGTCAGTCACGCTGAAATCGATGCACACTTTCTGCGAACCTCGAGGCGAGGAGTGCAAGTCACCTGCGCCTCGAGCGAAAAGGGAAAAACGACGGCCAAAATGAGGCTGATGACTACACTGCGGCTCGATGGCGGAGTATTCGGCGAGAACACGCTGACGCCGTTTCGTTCTTCATTCGAATACAAAAACTCACAAGACAAATGGACAAATCCCGGTGTAGTGTCAAGCCTGGAAGGAAACAGCAGGTGTTTTCGTCCCCGGAGGAACTCGCTCGCAAATTGCGCGCTGCCAGATATGCAGTCGATCCCGTAAAGCTCGAAATTCTCTATCTTGCTTCCCGCATGCATCGACCTGTCCTCGTCGAAGGGCCGCCAGGATGCGGCAAAACTGAGCTCGCATATGCGGTTGCATCAGCTGCAGGCGCGGTCCTTGAGCGCGTGCAGTGCTACGTAGGCATCGGTGAAGAGAAACTAATCGGGAAATTCGACGAAGGACTGCAGCGGCTTTTCCTCAAGACTGAGGGCAACCGCGGCTTCGCAAAATGGTCAGAAATCCGCGACCGCCTCCACAGTTTCGATTTTTTTGCTGAAGGCCCGCTGCTGCGCGCGCTGCGCTATCAGGACCGGCCCTGCGTTCTGCTGGTGGATGAAATCGACAAGGTCGACTACAGCATCGAGGCCTTGCTGCTTGAAATCCTCAGTGCGTGGCAGATTACCGTGCCCATGCTGGGAACGATTCAGGCCTGCAGGAAACCTTTTGTGGTGCTGACCTCGAATGAGGAGAGGCGACTCGGCGATCCGCTGCGGCGCCGATGCTTTTACCTACGCTTTGAATACCCGAGCATCGAGGCGGAGCGGGACATCCTGGCGCTAAGAACAACTGAGTGCTGCCCCAGACGGAGCGCCCAGATCGCCGGCCTGGCCCATGCGCTGCGCGCATGGAACATGGAAAAGCCTCCCTCTATTGCCGAGATGCTGGACGTGGCCGAGGCTCTCGGAATTCTTGGGGTCGAGGAGATATCGCACGAGCAGCAGGATCTCTGGCTGCCGCTGCTCGCAAAAACCGATGTCGATTGCAGACGGCTGCGCCTGCGTGCCGGTTTTGAAATGCTGGTGGCTGATTCGAAACATTACCGTGACCAGCTCCTGCGGGCGGCAGCCGAGCGCAGTTCAGCACCGGAGCTAGGACCGTGAAATGTCTCAGCTGTGTTGTCTTACTGATCTTCGTGGGAAGAGCCAAGATTACCTGTGCTCGCCCACCTGATAAGCCAGCGGAGTACTGGGTAGAGATTTATGCAGAGCGCTATGGGGTGCCGGTCGAATTGGTTGAGGCGATCATCGACACCGAATCAGGCTGGAATCCCCTGCTCGTTTCGCCCAAGGGAGCTGCCGGAATCATGCAGCTGATGCCAGAGACCGCCGTCCGATTTGGTGTCCGCAACCGCTTTCACATCGAGGAAAACGTTCGCGGGGGAGTGGCATACCTTGCCTGGTTGTCAGCCAGATTTGGTGGCGATCTTCGACTGGTCAGCGCCGCCTACTACGTGGGAGAGAGGGCAATTGCCGCTCGCGGACTCGCGTATTCATCACCCGACGTTCAGGGTTATGTCCTGAGAATTGCGCGGCAGTATCGCTCCCACCGTGTATCGCGCCATACGGCAGCGGTAGCGGCTGCCAGCCCAAAGTGAGGTGATTCCATGAAAATGCATTATTTATTCCCACTGATTTTGTCGACGGCAACATGGACGCAGCAAATCGCCATTGACCCGCAGGTGCGAACGACAACCCGAGTAGATCCGAGGTTCAGAACCATCGATCTCACCCCTCATTTTGTGACCACCATTCGCGTGTCCGAGCCGGTCAATTCGGTAATTGTTGGAGATCCCGCGCTGTTTCAGGTGGAACACTCCGAACGCGAGCCGGAGCTGGTTTTCGTGAAACCGCTGAGTGAAAAGAGTGTGCAGAGCAATTTGCTGATTTCGACCATCAAGGGTCGGCAAATCAGCTTCCTGCTGGTAAGCCACGGCACAGGCACGCCTTCCTCGAAAGTAGATTTTCTGTTTCATTATCAGGCGCGCAACGGCTTTCTAATCCAGCCCGAGGCGCTTCCGGTTGTTCTGGTTTCTCAGACAACGGCCCTCGAAAAAGCAGATGCCCCGGCTGCGGCAAAGCCGGATCGACTGGATGAATTGCTCGAACGCCAGAAGCGGGCCCGACTGCCTGAGCTTTATGGGCAGCGCATGGAAGAGAACGAGTTCAAGGGAGACCGTCTCCGGGCAGGTATCAGCGAGGTGATCGATGGCGGGCAACTAGTAGTCGTGCTGTTCTCGGTCATTGACACCGGAAAGGCTCCCGTTTTGCTGATGCCACCCCAGGTTCAGCTGGGCGGCAGGGTGAGACGCGGGAAACTGATCAAGCATGAGCAATGGTCTTCGGCGGAGCAGCTGAGCATCACTGATTTCCGCCTCAGTCCTCGCCGAATCGGCCCCGGCGATCGTGCCGACGGTGTTGTCGAATTCGAGCGTCCACCCTACAAAAGATCGACTGAAACATTGTTTCTGCAGATGGCCGAGTCCGGTGCTGTAGACAAACCGGCTCTCGTGCCCATCGGCTTTGGTGTCAGCACCGCAGCGGAGGAACCGAATCATGCGCAGTGAGCCCACGCGCAAGACTATTGAAGGGGCGAAAGAACCCAACCCTGACCTCGTTGACAAGGCCGACCTAAACACCGAAGAAGACGACGATATTGAAGAGGAAGGGAAAACAGGCTGGCGAGAGTCGTTCCGCTCGGCATTTGAGCGATCCTGGAGACAGCGCAAGCACCGGCCAAGTCTGCAAGAGCAGGCCCGCGACCGGACTAGGTCGCTCATCGGCGTCCTGGCAATGGGAGCAGCTTTGTTGTTCCTGTTTTTCGTTTTCTTTTCGACTCCCAGCAAACCCAAACATTTTGGAGAGAGTTCCCGCCGGCCTAACCTGGGGCGCAAGGTGACACCCGGAGAGGAGAGTCACGACTCTGGCAATGCGGTCACACCCATGTTGAGCGCCGATGTCCACTCGACGGATCCAGCTCTCGGCGGACAGGTCACACCTGACGATGTCAGTCGCACCTCGCGAACCGGCCATCCTGCAAAGCCGTCCCCGTCGCGGCCAAGTTCTGAGGCGCCGGATTATGCCTTGAGCCGGATCGACTTCTCTGATCCAACTGCAGGAAAGACTAGGATTGCACCACCCCCGCCCCCACCGCCCGCATCGCGTCCGCCCGAAGAACCAGACCTGAAAAAGCCATCTCTCGTCTTTGTGCACGCAACCGAGACTCAGGCGCGCGGGAAACCGGCTGTGCTTGAAAGCGGGGAAGAGGAAACTATAGCCCTTCCAGCCGGAACGCGCCTGCTCGCCCGTCTCGAGGCTCCAGTCAGTTCGGCCGCCGCCATCCCCGTTACGGCTGTCATCGAGTACAACTACGAGAGAGACGGCCAGATTGTCATGCCGGCGGGAGCGAGGGTTCTCGGGCGGCTCACCCAGGCAAGTCCGTCCGGAGATGTGGCAATCGACTTCAATCGGTTGGAGCTGCCCGATGGCAACGTGGCAAAGCTCGAGGCATCGGCCATGGACCTGAATTTCAGGCCACTCAAGGGTTATGTATCCGGCAAGCGGACCGGCAGGAAATTTCTCGTACGCTCACTCACGGGATTAGGAACGGTGGCGTCGTATCTTGTCGGGCCCGAGGCATCGGGCTCGGCCGGGTTGATATCCACGAACGCTCTGCTGCGCCAAAGGGTTGCGGACAACGTGGCCACGGCCGGCCAGGAAGAGCTGAACGGGCTGGCGCTTAACCAAAACCTGATTGTGACCGTTCCCGGTAATACACGTTTTTATGTCGTGCTTCACAAAGCGACGGGCGAGCACGTGGACAGGAACCCGGTGAATCGAAATGCAGGCTTGAACAATGCGGGCGTCACGGGTGCCGTACCGAGTCTTGAAGAACTTCGTCAACTGCTCCAGTTGCGGCGTGAGATCAACGAACTCTACAGAGAAAACAGCTCTTACCAGCCAGCCCCGTCGCCATAGGATGGCACGTGCGCTCCCCTTTCCATCAAGCGCCTAACGGTTGGCCCAGGCAAAAAATGAGAGTTCCAATTTCAGGAAACCCACCTTCGAAATACAAAGCCAGGCGAACCGAAGGGTATGCCAGTCGCAAAGAAGCGCAACGGGCGCGCGAACTCGAGTTGCTGCAGCAAATCGGGCACATTCGCCGCCTCAAGAAACAGGCCAGTTTCGAACTGATTCCGCCCCATGGCAATGAGCGGGCAATTACCTACCGCGCAGATTTTGCCTATGAGGGGCGGGACGAAAACGGAAACTGGGTTCAGGTTGTCGAGGACGTCAAGGGTGTTCGGACCGCGGTCTACAAGCTCAAACGGCGCCTGATGCTGTGGCGGCATGGAATTAGCATCCAGGAGATCTGAATACATTCCCGGGTGACAACCGCCTGCGCCGTGTTCCTGGAGAGCAAGGTCGCCGATCATCTGTTTCACGGAATTTTCGAGACCTGGTTCACCGTTGTTTGACAGGATTTAGGTTCCGACTTACGTTCCTCACACGTCGATCGCTTTCTGAACCGGCTCGACCAAGAAGAACAATCCATATGAGGGCCGTCATGCGGCGGGGATGGATGCGAGTGAAGCAACAACGCCGTCCGAATGCTCGTGGTTCGGTGCTTGGCTGAAGATCGCGGAGTTTGGGTCTGATCAATGAATCTTGCGGGCATGTCGTTCGATGTTGGCCTACTCAACCTCACGAACTGGATCGGCAATGTCATCATGCCAACGCTTAGTGCCTTCCTCATCATTCTGGCGATTCTGCAGTTTTCGAAAGGGCAGGAATTTGCGCACAGCATGTACGGCGCCTTGGCATCGCTGATGGTGTCCGGCATAGCACGCGCATTTGAGACGTTTGCATCGCAAGCCGCCTGGAACAACCCTGACCTCTACTGGCTATCGATTGTGGCGTTGATCAATTGGGTTGCGAACGTGATCCTGCCAATTTACGCCGCATCCCAGGTAGCCCTGATGGCTCTGAAGCTGGGTGTTTTTTCGTTGGTTAACCCGACGAGTGGCTGGATGCGGCATTTTCTGACCGCCGCTCTCTGCCTCACGGTGTCAGGCGTCCTGCGATTGGCAGAGTTTTTTGTAGCTCAAGGAACAGGTGGAATCACCTAGAGGAGGGAATCATGGCTCTCGATGTGACACCGCTTCACCGCAATCTGCGCGCCCGAATCACTTTCCTCGGTCTTGAGGCCGAGGATCTGTTCGCAATTTTAGGTATTGCTGTGGTGATGAATATTTTCGGTCGTTTCTTGAACCGCGAGATGTTCGGCTTACCGATGAACATGGTGCTGCAGTATTTCGTTCCGCTGCTGAGCGTGCCGGCCCTCATGGCTTTCAAGTACGGCAAACCCCGTGGTTACCTGATGGATTGGCTGTTGTACCACACCAAGCCTCACGTCTATTCCGCGCTCGAGCCGGATCGCATACTGCGAAAGGACTACATCAAGGACTAACCCGTTTATGGCAGCGCTGGGCTTCACTGGCTTACCGATGGCGTCCGTGGCTCGCCGACAGAGGAAGGAGGAGGGGAATGCAGTTCATCTGGTACTCGGTTATTTTCACCGCCATTGCCTGGCTGATCATTACGGCAACAAGCCGAAAAAGACTGATTGCCGTCATCCTCAGTGGTGCAATGGTGTTGATGCTGGTCGGAGCGCCACGGCCCGCACAGTCGCAGGTGCCGACCGGCATCCTGAGTGCCATCCAGTCGGTTCTCGCCGTCATCAACGGACTTATTAAGACGGCTGTGACGGCCATCTACGCCGCGAGAAACGTGCTGAGCGATCTCCAGCAGATCGTAGCCTTTCCGCAGGCGGTGATCAATCAGGCAAGAGCACAGGTCAGGTATATGGTCAGCCGCTATCGCACTGTTATGGCGACGATTATTCATCTCGATCTGAAAAGCGCAACCTTACCTGCTGCGCAGGCCCTCGAGGCAGTTATCCGTGACCATCAGGTAAACAACTTTCCCGTACTGACTTCGACATTCGGCAGCACCTTCGGGCTCGTTCCCGTCGCAACCGAGGCGTCTCCTGCCGATCGCGCCATGTCAGATATGGATGATGCTTTGGCACTAGACAGTCTGAAGCTGCTGAAGGCCGGCGATCAGGCTGCCGACATTGAAATTCAGTCCGCCGATTCTATTGAGAACACTGCCGGACAAGCAGCTCCGGGGTCAGCGCCCCTTCTGACCGCCGCTTCGATCGTCTCGGCGATCAACAGCCAGGCGCTGACACAAAAGATGCTTGCGGCCGAACTCCGGCAGGAAGCCGCACGGCTGGCGCATCGCAATACTCTGTGCAAGGAAAACGTCAACCATACCGCTCAATTGCGGGGCATTCTCGTGAACCTCTTGCAGCACCAATAAAGGAACCCAGCATGAACACAATCAGGGATTTACTTCGAAGCCTTAGATGGCGGCTAACACGGCACAAGCTGCGCTTGACCTTGCTCGTTATGCTGGTGGCAGCGACGGCGCCCTGGCAAGCACGAGCGCAGTTTGTTGATCCCTGTTGCGCAATTCTCTCTGCCGGACTGGCGAGCATTCAGTCCGCGCTCCAGAACGTCATTGGCGGTGCGCTCAATCAAATCCTCGCGGTCGACAATTCCATCGCCCAGTATCAGCAGACCGTCGTCTGGCCGCAGAATCTGATTGCCCAGGCACAGGCTCTGGTCGTGGCCCTGCAGGGAACCATTCGGCAGATTCGGAGTCTCTCGCGAATTTCCATCAGCAGCGCTACGCTTCCAGCATCGCAGCAGCTCGAACAGGTACTCCTCTCCGCCAATCCCGTATCGGTTGGCCGCACGACGGGAGCCTACACGGCGCTCTATGGCCCGGTGCCGATGGCGGCATCAGCTTCCCCACAGGTCCTGAACATGGTCGACATGAGTGACGCGGCTGCGCAGGCGGCCATGAAGCGCGCCATCGAGATCGACGCTCTCGCGGATCTTGAGATCCAGGCGGCTGATCAGCTCAACCAGAGCATTCAGAATGCCGCTCCTGGAAGTGCGCCTATCATCGAAGCACAGGCAGATGCCTGGCTGATACGAGCCCAGGCTTACACCCAAAGCGCCACCGCCGATCTGATGCGCCTGCACTCAATTGCTCTCGCGACTGCGAGCGCCGACATCAAGTTGGGAGCAGCAAACACGACCAGCCTGCGTCAAGCCATCGCCAACCTTCTCCAACACCAGTGACTTCGGCCGAAGATGAACACCATGCGTACCTTTTTGAGAGGCTTGCAAACTGAAGGCCCGACGCTCGAGTTAATGGCGCGCGGCCTTGTGGGGGCTGGGAGCGATTTGCCTATAGCAACATTGTGCGGCAAAGCGAAACGGGTGGAGAGCAATGAAACTGAGGCCACCTGAGGACCTGCCTGAAATGCTGCGATACACAAGGTATTACGAGCACGACGGCATGCTGCGCGCATACGCCAATCGCGCGATGTTTCTCGCCATCCTCTTTGCCGTGATCGCTCTCGCCTCTTTGGGCTTTGCCATTTACGTTCGCATCCAGCCGCCTACGGTCATTCGCGTTGACAAGGACGGGAATGCCACCGTGGTCGGCGGCGGGGTAAGAACCAACCAGACCTCGGCAATTGAGATGATGCTCAGGCGCCAGGCGGGAAGCGGGGACGGAGATGCGGCTGCGCCTGGAACCGCACCGACGGATCTCGAGGGGAAGGCTCTGGTGCGGCGCTTTCTCGATCGTTACCTTTCGTACACACCCGATTCGGCAGCGCGGAATTTCGCCGAGGCGCTCAACATGATGACTGCTAACCTGCGCTCGTTCACCATGAACCGGCTGCGAGACGACGATACGCTGGGCAGGATCGACCAGGACCACATCATCTCCGATGTACGAATTCGCTCTATCGAACGGGCAAAAAACAGTCCCTGGAGTTACGTAGTGTTCGGAGTGAAGGAGATTCACAAGGTGAGGGATGGAGCCGAGGCAACGGACCGTATTGTGGGCCAATACAACGTGCGCCTGGTTGAGGAACAGCGCAGCGAAGTTAATCCAAGCGGATTGTTGGTGGCCGAGTACTCAGAAAGACAGATGGTAGGCGAACGCGACAATGGTCTTGACCAGAAAAGCGAACTCGAAAAGTAAGGCCGAGACCCTGCTCGAAGGACAACGGCCGCTGCAGGATGAAGACAACGTCGAGGAGGCAAGTACATGGGTGGTTCGATTTCAAGCCGGCAAAAGGCAGCACTCGAGCGCCTGATTACAATCGCGCAGGCAGGGACAGGGCAGGGGCGGATGACAGCGGAATTCCTGCTGAGCTGGTGGAATGCGCCGAATTTTGGCGGCTTTGACATGACCACGTTATGGGCGGTTGATTCTGAGATCGCCACCGACATGGTGACAGTTTTCTCGCTGATTGCAAGATGCCGCCATTTCCCCGA
>JAFAWX010000079.1 GCA_019241535.1 Acidobacteriota bacterium
GGGCTGTTCGGAGTCGCCGCGAATTTGTTCTTGTACTCCGCCATTATTTCGCGGTGTGCGGCCGGGTGGTCCAGCATCAACTCGACATAACGCCGTTCGACGAAAATATCGTCCGGATGCTGCTTTCGCAGGCTTTGAATAGCCTCAATCTCTTTCTGGTGAAACTCCCAGTCGGTCTGGTTGGGGGTTTGCTTCGGGATCGCATCCAGTGCTCTTTTGACCTCAGGCGAGGGAGTGCAGGTATCCCACTGCTGCGCGCGAGCTTTTGGAGATGTCGTAAAGAAAATTAACGCTAAAGGACACAGCAGGAAGCTTATCAGGGTACCGCGTTGTACTCGTTGCCACAACGAAATGCATCGCGGAACCACGATAAACAGGTATTCCAGCATCCCTTGACTGCCTTCATCGTCGGGCAGGTGAATCATAGGTAAGAATCATACTCGCCGGGTCGTTGGCGTAACATCTCTATATCCCGCACACCGCGGCGCCTCACGCTGCACTGATGGACTATCGCGCGACACGATGCATCAGCGTTTCGCCGGACATTCGCCTTTGGGGTACTTTTTCCCGTGCTGTCCACTACCCCCTACCCCGATTAGCGTTTGTTTTCTTCCGCCTGTAAGATCGAACCAGGCCCAGCACTCGTTGCCTGAAATCAGTCAGCAAAAGCTCGGGATTCTGATCCCTTGGTGCTGACGCCGAACACTTCCAATGCACCAGGAAATCCCTAAAAGCTATCAGCCGGATGCGATCGAGGCGCGCTGGGCCGAATATTGGGTGAAGGAGAAGCTCTTCTTTGTTCCCACGCCGCCGCCAGGCGAGGCCGAGCGGATCTTCAGCATGTTGCTTCCTCCTCCGAATGTGACCGGCCGCCTGCACATGGGGCACATGCTCAACCAAACACAGATGGATATCATCACCCGGTGGCACCGTATGCGAGGCTTCGTGGCTCTGTGGCTCCCGGGCACGGATCATGCCGGCATAGCGACGCAGATGATGGTCGAGCGCCAACTTGAGCAGGAAGGCAAGAAGCGTCGCGAACTCGGCCGGGACAAATTCGTTGAACGCGTGTGGGAGTGGAAGAGACACTTCGGTGGAGCAATCCAGGAGCAGATGCGGCGGCTGGGGGCCTCGGTCGACTGGAGCCGGGAATATTTCACCATGGATGAAAATCTCTCGCGCGCGGTGCGCGAGGCGTTCGTCCGTCTATATGGCGAAGGCCTGATCTATCGCGGCGAGTACATCGTGAACTGGTGTCCACGCTGTGAAACCGCGATCTCCGATCTCGAAGTGAAGCGCGAGGAGCTTGCGGGCAAGCTGTGGGAGATTCGCTACCCTGTAATCGGAATGGATGAGTTCATCACCGTAGCCACCACACGTCCGGAGACAATGCTGGGAGACGTGGCCGTGGCCGTCAATGAGCGCGATGAGCGCTATCGGCATCTCCGCGGCAGGAAAGCGCTTCTGCCGCTTCTAAATCGCGAGCTTCCGATCATAACCGACGAGCTTGCGCAGCCGGAGTTTGGAACGGGCGCGGTTAAAGTCACGCCCGCGCACGACGCCAATGACTTCGAGGCGGGGCTGCGGCACAATCTGCCGCGAATTGAAGTCATCGACCAGCACGCCAGCATGAACCAGAATGCAGGACCATATGCAGGGCTGGACCGTTACGCAGCCAGGAAACGCGTCCTCGAGGATTTACAAAGGCAGGGGTTTCTGGCCGGGGCAAAGGACTACGTGCTGGCGCTCGGCCGCTGCCAACGCTGTGGAACCGTGGTCGAGCCCAGGCTGTCGACGCAGTGGTTCGTGAAAATTCAGCCGCTGGCCAACCGCGCCATCGAGGTTGTCGAGCGCGACTATGTGCGCTTCACTCCCCCTAATTATCGCCTGATTTATCTGAACTGGATGCGAGATATTCATGACTGGTGCATCTCCCGGCAGCTCTGGTGGGGACATCGCATTCCAGCTTGGCACTGCGAGTGTGGCGAAATCACGGTTGCCCGTGAGGCGCCAAAGGAATGTCCGAAGTGCGGCGGTTCGAAACTCGAGCAGGATCCGGATGTCCTTGACACGTGGTTTTCTTCGGGCCTGCTGCCGTTTACCTCCCTTGGCTGGCCCGACGCGACCTGCGATCTGCGCGCGTTCTATCCCGGCTCGCTCCTGATCACCGGGTTCGACATCCTCTTCTTTTGGGTGGCGCGCATGATCATGTTGGGCTGCTGGTTCATGGCCCCTCCGCACAGGCCGGGTTCGACCGGGTCTGTGGATGGAAAAGCGCTCGAGGATTCTATCCCGTTTCGGGAAGTGTACATACATGCCTTAGTGCGCGACGCCGAGCGCCAGAAGATGTCTAAGACTAAAGGTAATGTGCTCGATCCAATTGCGGTAATCAGGAAATACGGCACCGATGCAACGCGCTTCACGCTCGCGGCCATGTCGTCGCCGGGCACCGACATTGCCTTTAGCGAAAAGCGCACCGATGGATACCGGGCGTTCGCGAATAAGATCTGGAACGCCGCGCGCTTTATGTTCCTCAATATTGACCGCCTGGAACCCGATTCCCGCGCCACCCTCCTCGAGCAACCGTCTCGAGGGGCTGCCGGGATTCCTGGATTTCGCGCCGCTACCCTCGAAGACCGTTGGATTCTATCCCGCTTCAACGGCATCGCCCGCCAGGTAAACCAGTCTCTGGCCGCTTACCGGTTCGATGAGGCGGCAAACTTCATTTATGACTTTTTCTGGGGAGAATTGTGCGACTGGTATATCGAGCTGATTAAGCCGCGGCTGGCGCCGGATTCGAAGGATGATGCCCGCACCGCCTGTGGGAATCTGGCCGCTCTGTTCGAGGCCTCGCTCCGGCTGCTTCACCCCCTGATGCCCTTCATCACCGATGAGCTCTGGCACGCAATGCACGCGGGCAGCCCTCCGCAAAAATCTGTCGGGCTGGCCGCCTACCCACAAATGGACGAGCATCAGATCGACACGGCGGCGGAGACGCAGATGGCGATTCTCCAGGACCTCATCGTGACCGTCAGAAATCTTCGTGCGGAACTGAAGGTCGACCCAAAACGCAGGGTGCCGATCGAAATTTTTGCCCATATGCCGGAAACTCGCACTTTGATTGAAGCAAACTGCGTTGCCCTGACACTGCTTGGAAATGTGGAGGAGCCTCGCTTCGCAAACGCCTCCCTGGGGAAAGTCTCGGCGACGCGCCACACGGCGCGCTTCGACGTTCGGCTCATTTACGAGAGCCAGATCGACCGTTCGGCGGAGCGCCAAAAACTCCACAAGGAATTGGAGAAGCTTTCCTCTGAACTCGCCAACGGCGAACGACAGCTCGGCAACGAGCAGTTTATAGAGAAGGCTCCGGCGGATGTGATCGCGAAGTTGCGCAGCCGGGTAGAAGAGCTGAAGGTCGTTACCGGCAAGATCAGAAGCAAGCTGGAGGAGTTTACGTAAGCTCAAGCCGGAGCTGTCCAGCGGCACTGCTCGCGAGCCGAGGGCCGCGCATGATCAAACTGGGCTCGATGCTGGAGGCATTTAGAGCACGACACGACCCGATTCAGAAGCCGCGGGTCGCTCATTCTCTGTTCCAAGACTATGGACTGGACCAGCCGACGCATAACCGCCATTCTCGAGAACGCTCTCGTTGAGGACCGCGCCACGCGCGATGCCACCAGCTACGCCTGTATCGATCCCAATCAGCGGGCCACCGGAACCATCCTCGCCAAACAGGACTGCATTCTGTCCGGCATCGGCTGCATCTCCCGCATTCTCGATGTCTATGCCGCACTCGACGGTGCGGTCGTCTCGCATTACGAAGTCACCAGCCATCCGGAGATTTTCGATGGCGTGCGGCTGCACGCGGGCCAACCGGTGGCGGTGGTACGCCATAACGCCCGCGTGATGCTCTCCTGCGAGCGCGTGATCTTGAATTTTCTCCAGCGGCTAAGTGGAGTCGCCACCCTTACGCGGAGCTTTGTCGAGGCGGTTTCTGGCACCAAAGCGAGAATTCTCGATACCCGCAAAACTGCCCCCGGGCTTCGCGCCCTGGACAAGTATGCAGTTCGTTGCGGCGGCGGCCAGAACCACCGGCTTGACCTCTCTGATGGCGTAATGATCAAGAACAATCACGTCGCTCTCGCCGGGGGACTCAAGGTGGCGCTTGAGCGCGCCCACCGCAACCGGCGTGGCAAACAGCCGATCGAGGTAGAAGTGCGCGGCCTGTCGGAACTCGAAGAAGCACTGAGTTTCGGAGCCGAGGCCATTCTGCTCGACAATATGCCGGTGTCAGAGGTCAGAGCCGCGGTCGAGCGCTGCGTCAGGGCCGACCGCCGCCTTCCGATTGAGTGCTCTGGCGGCGTCGACCTCGAGAATGTTCGTGCTTACGCTGAAACTGGCGTGGATTTCATCTCCGTGGGCGCCCTAACCCACTCGGCACCGGCAGTCGACATGAGCCTGAGGATTGTACCGGCGTGATGATCCAGGCGGACGGGCGAGCTATTTTCGCTCTAAATGTAGCCGCCAGGGAACAGGTTCGACTCGTGCATAATTCTTGACAAATGCTTCGTAGCTGCATACAGTTTCCTAAAGTTCGGTAACCGCTTCTTGTCAACTAACTTACAACAGGTGCTAAAAGTATGAAGAATGTATATGAAGTTCTGCGGCAGAAAGAATTGGAGTTGGCCCGCCTAGAAAAAGAAGTAGAGGCATTGCGAGTCGCCGCTCCGCTGCTCTCAGACGACAAGGACATCAATAGCGACACAGGAAATCCGAAGCCGACTCTGACCCCTGCGAGTGCCACTTCCCAACAACCTATCCGTATACCGCAGCCGGCTGTCAACCAGGTGCAGCCCAGTGCCCGGGCAGCTGGTTGGGAAGACACAGCCAAGCGCTGGCCGTAAGGACAATTCAGAGGGCTCCGCCTAGGCCCTCTCCCTCCTCCTTGGTCTCGGCCACGCTTAGGGCGCGGTCTGCTTTTTCGATAATACCTGCAAGGGTTGGTGCTGGTTGCGTCGCGACGGCCGTGGGCCGAGGAGATCCCTCCACGAAGCCCGCTTCTTTAGAGACCCGCTGCCGGCTGCCCTTCCTTTTTCCCGCGGTTTTCGCGCGTGGCTTGGGTGAAGGTGCGAGCGGCGTTGCTGCGGCAACGTCGCCGGTTCCGGCTGTCGGCCGACTGATGGGTGCTAACGGCAGAAATGATTCTTAGAGCCGACGGCGCTCCCCCGACAGGGTCGGGAATGGCCGATAGTGCGCGAAAGTCCGGGCAAGGTGACATATATCGGGCGCGGCCCCAATCGAAGCCGAGAAAGCAAGCCGCACGGCGGCGAGGCCGATGGCAGAATCCGATCGTTCTTCTCAAATGGCAGGGCGGGCGACGGGTCCCGCTATCTGAACGGCAGGTGGCCAGCGGCATTGGCTCCGCATCCGTTATTCTATAGGAGTCAGTTTATGGCCACCGGATACCTCAAGAGCGGCAGGACAACGGGTACAGCCCTGGTCGAAGCCGGGACGGGCGAGCGGGAGCGCGTCTTTGATGCTTTTCGCCACTGGGGTTACCTCGAAGCTGATCTTGATCCGCTTGGGTTCTTGCAGCCGGTCCCCCATCCCGAGCTACAGTTCGACGGGGAATTTGCCCAGGAAGCCCGGAAAGTGTACTCGGCGACGATTGGCGCGGAGTTCATGCATATCCCGGATCCCGAGCGTCGCCGCTGGATTGGGGAGCGCCTCGAAGCACCACCCCCGGCAGTCGATCAGAACCACACGCTCGAGCAGTTGATCCGCGCCGAGCTTTTCGAACTCGTCCTGCAGCAGAGATATCTCGGGACAAAACGGTTTTCGCTCGAAGGGGTTACGGCGCTGATTCCGCTCGTCGACGAGGTCCTTGAGACTGCGGGCCAGCATGGGGCCGTGCAGCTGGTCGTGGGCATGAGCCATCGCGGCCGCCTGAATGTTATAGCCCATGTGGCAAAGCGCGCGCTCGCGGAGGTTTTCGCCGGTTTCGAAGATGTCGATCCCCGTAGCGTTCTTGGGGGCGGCGACGTCAAATACCACATGGGCGCGACGGGTGAGTATATTACCCGCAGCGGTGCGAAAATTCACATTCACCTGGTTTCAAATCCTAGCCATCTGGAAGCTGTGGATCCGGTTACCGTGGGACGCACCCGGGCCAAGCAGGATCGAGCCGGCCCGGGTGGAAGTCTGCAGTATGTTCCTCTCCTGGTGCACGGTGACGGCGCTTTTGCTGGGCAGGGAGTCTTTGCCGAGACCCTTAACTTGGCCGACATTCCCGCCTATAGCGTCGGCGGAACTGTGCACGTCATCGTGAACAACCTGATCGGCTTCACCACCATCCCCCGAGAGCTACATTCCTCCCGTTTTGCAGCCGATCTGGCGCGACGGCAGGCCATCCCCATTTTTCACGTCAACGCCGAGGACGTCGACGCCGTGGTCCGCATTGGCCGCCTGGCTCTTGAATATCGTTATGCGTTCACCAGCGACGTTGTAATCGACTTGATCGGCTATCGCCGCCACGGGCACAGCGAAGTCGACGACCCGACTATCACCCAGCCCCTCCTTTATAGGGCCATCAAAGAACATCCTCCGCTGTGGGAGATATATGCCGAGGATATAGGGGTGAGCGATGCGGCCGGGAGAGCGGAAAAAATCAAGGCCGAGCTCGAAGCGGCGCAGAAACAGGCCGGTGCGATCAAGAAGAAGCCCAGCATGCGGCAGCTGCCGGGGTATTGGAATCATTACAAGGGGGGACGCTACAAACCGCAATACGAGGTGGAAACCTCTCTGCCGGCGGAAGAATTTCGCCAACTGAGCGAAAGGCTGTCATCCTATCCGCCCGGATTCCATATTCATCCCAAAGTTGAAAAGCTCCTCCAGCAGCGCGGGGAAATGGGCGCCGGCAAGCGCCCGGTGGATTACGGCATGGCCGAGGCTCTGGCTTTCGCCAGCTTGGTCAAGCGGGGAATTCCCGTCCGCTTGAGCGGCCAAGACAGCCGTCGCGGCACATTCAACCAGCGGCATTCGGTGCTCATCGATATCGAAAACGAGCAGGAGTACGTCCCTCTTCAGCACATCTCCGAACCCCAGGCAAACTGCAAGATCTACAACTCGACCCTCTCAGAAGCCGGCGTCCTGGGCTTTGAGTACGGTTACAGCCGCGATTATCCCGAGGCGCTCGTCTTATGGGAGGCGCAGTTTGGCGACTTCGCCAATGTCGCCCAGGCGATGATCGACCAGTTCATCGTCGCCGGCGAGGCAAAATGGAACCTGCTTTCCGGCCTGGTGCTGCTGCTTCCTCACGGCTATGAAGGCCAGGGACCGGAGCATTCAAGCGCCCGCGTGGAGCGCTTTCTGCAGCTCGCGGCGACGGATAATTTTCAGATCTGCCAGCCTTCGACTGCCGCCCAATACTTTCACCTGCTGCGGCGCCAGGCCCTGCGCGCGTGGCGAAAGCCGCTTGTAGTCTTCACCCCGAAAAGTATGCTGCGCCACCCGGAAGCGTCCTCCGCGGTTGAAGAATTCTCGAGCGGCACGTTTCTCAACGTTCGCCCGGATTCTGAAGGAGAGCGGGTCCGCCGCATCCTGTTCTGTAGCGGAAAGATCGCCCATGAATTGCGCATAGCACGAAAGAAGAAAAAAGATTTTCAAACCGCCATCTGCTCTGTCGAGCAGCTCTATCCATTTCCAGAAAAGGAGCTCACAGATGAACTCGAGCGCCACTCCGGCGCGCGTGAGATTGTCTGGGTGCAGGAGGAGCCTGCGAATATGGGGGCGCTCAGTTACATGCTTCCTCGTCTTCAGCGCCTCGCGGGTGCCAGATCCGTGCTCTCCGTGAAGCGCTCGGAGAGCCCCAGTCCGGCCACGGGCTCAACCAAAGCTCACGACGTAGAACAGCGCGCCTTGCTCTCGCTCGCGTTGAGTTCGAATGCGAATGCCACTGAAGCGGACGCCTAACATTCTGTTCAGCCGCTGGCTGCGACGCTTTTCCGCTCGCTTTCCGCTTGCCATCGGCCGAGTTCCCCTTCGGCTACACTAGCCTAGATGGCTGCTCCGCTTTCTCCGACTAGCCGCCAGGCGGCGCTCGCCCGCTTCGCCGTCTTTGAAGCCGACCTCGCATCCGGGGAATTGCGCAAACAGGGACGCCGAATGCGCCTTCAGGACCAGCCTTTCGCAGTGCTCGCGATATTGCTCGAGCGCGCCGGGAATGTCGTCAGCCGTGAAGAACTGCGGGAACGATTGTGGCCCGCCGATACGTTTGTCGACTTTGACCATAGCCTGAATACCGCAGTCGCGAAACTGCGCGATGCGCTAGGAGATTCAGCCAGCAGCCCGCGCTTCATCGAAACCCTCGCGAAGCGTGGCTACAGGTTCGTTGCCGACGTCGAATGGTCATCGCCCGCGGCAGCTTCGAGTGGCACGAGCGGTAATACCCATTCTCCGTCCGGCGCCGAACTCGACGTCCGCTTTCAGCACCGCGGGGTTTCCCGCTCGCTGTTTGCCGCGATTCAGGTGATGTATACGGTCTTTTACCTGCTCGCCCTTATCCGCTGGGAAGCCATAGACAGGACTACCGGCTTGGGCCGCGGGACCCCAATTATCCTGGTGTCGGTCCTGGTCACGGCAGCCGTGGGCATTCCGGTGCGGTTCTATCTTCTTTCAGCGACAGCCTTCG
Organism: Acidobacteriota bacterium; assembly: GCA_019241535.1. Taxonomy (GTDB): domain Bacteria; phylum Acidobacteriota; class Terriglobia; order Terriglobales; family Acidobacteriaceae; genus Gp1-AA145. The sequence continues at coordinate 8,690 of JAFAWX010000079.1, forward strand.
ACTACACCCGCTTAGGAGAGAAGTTCAACCGGATTTTTCCTGCAATCTTTGTGCTCGACGAACTCTGGGCGCTCGCTCCATTCCTGATTCATGAGTGGATCGGGTTTGGCGGTGCGCTGGCGGCAACGGCCGCACTTCTCTATGTCCCGTTTGCCGAGAGGACACTACTGCGCATGGCCTACGGCGGAGCGCTTCGCCGAAGCCAAGCTGAACACCCCTAATGAAGGTCGGCCTGGTTGGGATCCGGGTTATATAGAAAGGTGAAGCGCAGTCCCAGGTAGGATCCGGCGAATTCACCCGGTAGCGGGGGGAAGGGATTCGAGGAGGTGATCCCCCCATATGCGGCGCGGTCCAGAGCCACATCTCCCGAGCCGCTCACATAGTGCAGTCCTGCGATCTGCCCGTTTTTGGTGATAGCGAATTCAATCGATACCTTGCCCCTTTTGAGCAGGGGCGGCATGGCGGATTCTGGTATTAGGTTGTACCAGTTTCGCTTTACATCGTGCAGCACCCGCTGCAGATAAGGGGCAAAATCCACTCCCATGGTATCGCTGATGATCTCGGCATCTCCCATGCGAGCCGCCTGCTGCCTCTGGCCAAGTCCAAGATCGCCGTTATCGCCGGGAGCGTATTTCCCGTGGCTCAGGGCGGCTTCGTGCGCAGCCTGATCGATGGCACGGCTCGCCGACATTGGTTGAGTGCTGAAGACCGGCTTTTGCGAGACTGGAGGAGACTGTAGACGCGCGGTTTGCGCCGGCGGAGGCGCCGGTTGCGGCTGCTCCGCAGGCCCGGCTTGCGACTGTTCCGCCTGCCGTTCGGGCGGGGGCGCCATCGGCCGCTCGGGTGCGGGTGGGGCAACCGGACCCGGCTTTCCGGCACGCGTAGCATCCAGCAATTTTTTCAGCTGCTTGCGGTCAAGTTGCGGAGTACGCGACATGGCCCGCCGGTTCTTGTCCGACATGATGTTGGTTTCGGGATGGGGGACCTGTTTCAGGGTATCTGCAGGCAGTTCGAGAAAAGTCAGCTTGTCGTTATCGCGGCCGCTGTGCACCAGCATCACGGTGCGATGCGGCAGGTACTTTTGAAATTTTGGTGAATTGATGATGACCAGAATCAGCAGGATGTGCGCGACCACCGACATCCAGAAAGCTTCCCGCTTGCGAGCCCGTGCCAGATCGTCTCGCGCCTGGATCAGCAACGTTGGAAAATCGTGCATCTCACGATAGGCCGATTCCCAAGTGTTCGCGTCGTAGAGTTCGGCGTGGGCGAGAGGGCGCTCGGCTGGGGGAGGCTGCAGCGGAATTTGGGTCAACGGCATGCCCGGCTATGACTTAGGATGCAAGCGGCTCGTAACCATTGTCTCATCTTTTTCCCGGCGACAAGAGCCTCTTGTGGTACAAGTACTTAGGGAATAAGGGATTCCACGCTACCCCTCCTCGGTGGACGATCCCTCCTAGCCTCGCTCCTTCCGAGCCCGCTGGGTGTCAAAATTTGTAAAATTCGTGAATTCCTTGGGAACTCTCGCAGCGCAGAGACGGACTGGATCGAAAGCCAGTCGGGCACGGGAGCTCAACCGACCAGGTTCAGCTTGCCGCGGTGGGTCTCAATCTGGGTAAGGACGTCTAAGGCAAGCGCCAGGGCGCGACGGCCGTCTCCGAGGGGAACCATGGGCTTCTGTCGCGAGCGAACGGAATTGAGAAAGGCACGGATTTCGGCCCGCAGCGGTTCCTCAGGAGATACCGGCGGCTTGAAGACCTTGATCTCGGGGTTGACCGAGGGTTTTCCGCCGCTTCCGTCAGCCCCCACGGTGAACACCAGCACATCCTGTCGCCCATAATCAATCGAAATGTATTGCCGGGGCTGAAAAAAACGCAGTTTGCGCACCCGCTCGGTTGAAACCCGGCTGGCCGTGAAGTTAGCGATGCAGCCGGATTCAAACTCCACCCTGGCATTGGCGATGTCTACTTTGGCTGAAAGTATGGGCAGGCCGGCGGCGCGGACTTCTTTCACCGGCGAGTTTACAAATGAAAGCACTGCGTCGAGATCATGAATCATGAGATCAAGGACCACGTCGACATCGAGCGAACGCGGAGTAAATACGCTCAACCGGTGGACCTCGAAAAACATCGGACTGGTAAGAAGGGGAATGATGGCCCGTACCGCCGGATTGAATCGCTCCAGATGGCCGGCCTGGGCAATTCTTCCGCAACCTTCTGCAGCCTTGATCAGTTCGTCGGCTTCAGCCAGCGAGGTAGCCAGCGGCTTCTCGATGAGAATGTCGATTCCCGCCTCGAGCAGAGTACGAGCGACGGGCAGGTGATCGACGGTTGGGACCGCCAGGGAGGCGGCCTGCACCTCACTGTGTGTCGAGATGAGCTGGTCTATCGACCCAAAAGGCCGGCAGTTGAATTCCCGGGCAATCTTATCCGCACGCTCGAGGTCCGTATCCACGACCCCGACCAGCCGCACGGCTTCCCCTTGCTGGGCGAGTTCGTGGTATACGCGTACGTGATTGCGTCCGAATGCGCCAACGCCTACAACAGCCGCTGATATCAACTGTTGCGCCAGAACCTGCTCCCGGCAATTACTTATTGGAAGACGCCCAAGAATACCGGATTCCGCCAATCAACTTCAAAGCGAAATGGTTTTCAAACCGGCAATGAATTTTAAACCCGAGGACCCAGCATCATTGAAGGGACATATCATCTCCCGAAGTCGATCCAGCTGCTTTACCGCACCCGGGGGTCCTCGCTTGAAAAAGCACCCGGGTGTGCGCGCTCAGGAGTGCGTGAGAGGCGGAGTATCCCCAACAACTCGAGATCCTTGGGAAGCACCGTTTTAAGACACTGATCCGCGAGCATCGGATGCACGAAAGACCGATGCCCGCCAAACTTGCCGGGCTCCTTAATCGAGACTGCCTTGTTCGATGGTCACATTTTCCCTGACGATCAGCCTGTGAGCAGCCATTTCCCGCAGCTTTGGCGGCACTCGATTTTACGTGCTCGTCGCTATTCACGAAGGTGACGATTATCGGAAGGTCTCCGCCGGCCTCGACCAGATGGGCACTTCGCAACTTGCTCCGGCCATAGAACCTGGCGACCGAGTGCAAGGCCACCGCACCTGGGACGATTTCGTAACCTAATCAAGCTGGAGCCGTGGATTATCGCCGGTTTTCAAAACATGAGAGTTGCCCGAGGTCTTGCGGTCGAAGATAACCGCAGGTTCAGCCGATGAAGGCACTCCGAGGGTAAGGAGCAATCCAAGCACTTCGAAGTTGTTAGCTGGCAGCACATTCCGTGAATCACGCGCGCGTGCGTTTCAGCAGTGCAATCTGCCCGCCATGGTAAGCCGCATGCTGGACGGCTCCCAGCAGCATGAATTCGAAATCATAGGGCTTACCCGGAACCTGTGCGCTCAGCCGGGAATCAGGAAGTGATGAAACTGCCTCGACCAGCTTGCTGTGGTTGCGCCGCAGCCGGTCGACGGCATCACGCCAGGCCATCTCCGTTGCGGCGAAGACTCGACCGAAATTCTGCTCATCCGTCAGCATCAGCGCTTCTCCCTGAATGCGTCTAGTAATGACCTCCTCCCAAGCAGCCACATGAAGTACCAGCTCCCAAATACTGTGAACGGAAGCGAGTGGGCGGGCGGCGGCCGTGTTGGCCGTGATTCCATCGAGAACCTCCATCAGCGCCGGACCATGCCACGCTTCACCATCAAATGCCCGCTTCAGCTGGTCAACAATCAAATCAATTTTAGACATGATTCTCCCGGAAACCTGTTACTCGGCAATCAGCGCAATGCCGTTCCGGTCAGCCTCGGCAATTACCTCATCGCCATCGAGCAATAGGCAGCGGCCGGCCTCAACCGCAAGGCAGGTTGCGCCGGCTGCCCGCATCACCTGGATTGTCCTTGTGCCCACGACTGGTACGTCAAACCGCATATCTTGTTTCGGCTTGCCCGCTTTCACTACCGTTAGTTGACGGGCGAGAATCGACTTACCTTGTTCGAGCGATGCCATGATGTGCCCGGCGCGTTCGATGGTTGCATCGGTTCCTTCCATAGCCTCGACGGCGACGCAGGCACGCTCGGCGATAACCACCGTCTGGCCGATATCGTATTGTCCCAGACCTCGCGCCACCTCTAGCCCGTATTCGACATTTTTCATTTCCTTTTCGCTCGGAGTGCGTTTACTGAGGACTCCGGACTTGACCAGCAGTTTCTCAAGTAAAGCCGTCGAGCTCTCAAGCACGATTCCTTCATCGGCCAGAACTTTCGCTACGGCGCCCAGCAGAGCGTCGGTATTTCGCGTGTTCAGGGCAAGCAGCAGCTTTGCCAGGCGCCAATCCGGCCGGATGCTCGAAAAGATCTGCTTGTGTTTGACCTGGCCGGCCATGATGGCCCGCGTAACCCCTTCGCGGTGAAAAGTCTCGATAAGCTTTGAAAGTTCTCCAAGAGACAGCCAGTGAACCCTATGCGCGCCGTGCGACTCGATCTCCGGCAAGGTCTCTTCCTTGATCGCCGCCACCACAACTTCATAGCCTTCACGACGAGCCGCCTCGAGTACGAGACACGGAAAGCGTCCGTTGCCAGCGATCAGGCCGAGTTTTGCACTACCGGCCATGAACCAATAAGCTTCCGCCGCGAGATCTTGACGACGGCATTGCCCGGCGTCTATTTGATCACTCCGCGCACCGATTCCTCGATGAAGCGAATCAGCATCTCCAGATCGGGTCCACGGTCCGGCTCCGATTTTAGTTTGTCCAGAGCCTGCGAAGTATTCAGCTTCGACGCCAGCAGAACTTTGTAGGCATGGTGGATCTTGCGGATTCTCTCGTTGCTGAATCCCCGGCGCTCAAGCCCGACAGAATTCAACCCGTAGGCGTGAGTACCGCGTTCGGCGGCGGTTTTCGAAAAAGGCAGGACATCGCGGGTTACGGTCGTCCCGCCTCCGATATAGGAGTGGGCACCAATGCGCACGAATTGATGGACCGGGCAGAGGGCCCCGACGACCGCCCATTCCCCGACGCTTACGTGTCCTCCGATGGTTGCCGCATTGGCCAGGATGACATGATCGCCGATCGTGCAGTCGTGCGCCACGTGAGTATAGGCCATGATCAGGACGTTGCTGCCGATTCGGGTAAGGCCCCCGCCCTTTACCGTTCCCCGATTCAGAGTCACAAACTCGCGCACCACGTTGTCATCGCCCATCTCAAGGCGCGTTGCCTCGCCTCTGTAGCTCAGGTCCTGTGGCGGTAGCCCGACGGCGGCAAAGGGGAAGAAACGATTGCGGGCGCCGATCCGTGAAGGACCCTCGATTACCACGTGTGAAATCAGCTCGCAATCTTCTCCCAGTTCCACCCCGGGCCCAAGGATTGAATAGGGCCCGATGTTCGTCGAAGAAGGGACGTTGGCCGTAGGATCGATGATGGCTGTCGGGTGGACCTTCATAGGCTTGGCGCTCGCCCGGGAGCTCACTTTTTCGGCGTGCCCGCGGCGTCGGGCGAGGGAGTGCGTCCGCCGGTCTTCGGGACCAGCTGGCAGGTAACGATTGCCTCGGCCACTTTCTTCGTGTCCACGTAGGCGATGCCGGCCATGCGGACGGCGTTCCGCTCGCCCCCCTCACGCCAGGCTTTGACTTCCACTTCGATCCGCAGCTGGTCTCCGGGAACAACCGGGCGGCGGAAGCGAGCACGCTCAATCCCGGTAAAGACCATTAGTTTCTGATCCCGATCGGGTACCTCGGTCAATAACAGGGCACCGCCGGCCTGGGCTATGGCTTCGACGATCAGCACTCCCGGCATGATCGGAACACCCGGGAAATGGCCGGCAAAATACGGTTCGTCAATGGTGACATTCTTAATGGCAACGATGCGCTGCTTGCGGGTGAGGTCGACGACCCGATCAATAAACACAAAAGGGTAGCGGTGGGGGAGGATGCGCAGAATGTCATGGATGTCCAGCCGGATATGTTCGGCTGCCGGCACCTCAGGCTGGAGGGTGTCGCTCATGCGGGTTCGCGCGAAGATTATACTTTATCGGCTGGACCGTCCAAACGAAGCGAATCTTTATTGATTATGTGCCTTCCCCCGGCCGCCGAACAACTCCGTTATTTTCGTAAACATCTCACCGATCTTCTCGATACCATCCAGCAGCTCGTCGAAATAGAGTCACCGAGCGACGTGAAAGCGGCCGTCGATCGCCTCGGAACGGTTCTCGCCTCCCGATTCCAAGAACTTGGCGGGCTGACGCATTTTCACCCGGCCAAAAAATTCGGCAATCACCTGGAGGTGCGCTTTCGAAGCTCGCGGCGCCTGAAAGAAAAACCGGTGCTTCTTGTCGGCCACATGGATACCGTTTACCCCATAGGTACGATCTCCCGCATGCCCTACCGGGTGTCGAGGGGGCGGGTCTGGGGACCGGGCGTACTCGATATGAAATCCGGCATTGCCCTGGCCTTGGAGGCAACCGCGGCCCTCATACAATGGGGCGGCAAGCAACTGCTTCGTCCGCTCACCGTTTTGCTGGTCTCGGACGAAGAGGTCGGTAGCAACTCCTCGCGCATGATCACCGAACGCCTGGCCCGGCGAGCTGCCGCCGTCCTGGTGCTAGAGCCGGCACACGGCCTCCGCGGAGCGCTCAAAACCGCGAGAAAGGGCGTCGGTGAGTACCGGCTGCGAATCCAAGGTAAGCCTGCTCACGCCGGCCTCGATTTTGAGAAAGGTCAGAGCGCCGTCGTTGAACTGGCCAGACAGATTCTTGAAATTTCCAAGCTCGTCGACCCTGGGCGCGGGATCACTGTAAACGTAGGCAAGATCAGCGGCGGGACACGCAGCAACGTTGTCCCCGCCGAGGCGAGCGCAGCCATCGATGTGCGCGTCAGAACCCTGGCCGATGCGCGCGAGATCGGACGCCGGATTGCCGCACTCGCCCCCTTCAACCCCCATTGCAAATTGCACTTAAGCGGCGGCCTTAACCGGCCCCCCATGGAGCGCACGCCGGGAGTTGAGGCGTTATACAGAAAGGCAAAGGAGATTTCTAGAGAGATCGGCATCGAAGTCGGAGAAGCCAGCGTGGGCGGAGGATCGGATGGAAACTTCACCGCCGCGCTCGGCGTCCCGACTCTCGATGGACTCGGCGCGGTCGGCGAAGGCGCCCACGCGCCACACGAGTCCATTCTCCTCAGCGAACTGCCGCGGCGGGCGGCGCTCGTTGCCGGCCTGATCGCCCGGATCTGATGCGGCCGCCGGTATTACACTTACTATAAGCATCGAAGGCTTCAGAAATGGAGAACTGATGTCTACTCTGACCCGGACCGACCCGCTATCTTTTCTCAGCGACCAACTGAACGAGCTCCGGGCGAAGGGCACCCATTTTCGCCTGCGGGTGCTCGATGATGAGCAGGCTCCCGTGTGCACCTTCGACGGCAAACGGGTAATCAACCTTGCCTCCAATAATTACCTCGGCCTGACTACACATCCGAAGCTGCGCGAGGCGGCGCTTGACGCTGCCCGGCGTTATGGGGTCGGATCGGGCGCCGTGCGGACCATAGCCGGCACGATGAAGATTCATATGGAGCTCGAGCAAAAGATCGCGCGCTTCAAGAACGTGGAGGCGTGCGTGGTCTTTCAATCCGGCTTTACGGCCAACGCGGGCACGGTCTCGGCCATTCTCGGCAAGGATGACTACATCATCTCCGACCAGCTCAACCACGCTTCCATCATTGACGGGGCGCGCCTGTCGCGGGCAAAGATCCTCGTCTTTGAGCACAAAAACCTCGCCGATGCGGAATCGAAGCTGGCCGGCGTGAAAGACCAGCCGGGGCGAAAGTTGCTGATTAGCGACGGAGTGTTTTCGATGGACGGCGATATCGGGCCGCTGCCCGGGTTGTGCGAGCTGGCGGAAAACTACGGCGCCATTATGATGGTCGACGACGCTCACGCCTCGGGCGTTCTCGGCCGCAACGGACGCGGGACAATCGACCATTTCAATGTCCACGGCCGGGTTGACGTGCAGGTTGGCACCCTGTCAAAAGCCATCGGTGCTCTCGGCGGATATGTATGCGGATCGCACCATCTCATCGACTTTCTCTACCATCGCGCCCGGCCGTTTCTTTTTTCCACCTCCCATCCACCCTCGGTAGCGGCTACGTGTATGGCGGCGTTCGACGTACTCGAAGAAGAACCCGAGCGCATCGCGCAACTCTGGGACAACACCCGGTTCTGGAAGCACGAACTCGCCCTGCTCGGCTTCGATATCGGGGGACGGACGACGCCAGAAAGCGAAACGCCCATCACCCCGATCATTATCGGCGGCGGTAAGCAGACCATGGAGTTTTCCCGCGAATTGTTCCAGGAAGGGGTCCTCGGTACCGGTATCACCTACCCCACGGTGCCAGAGGGCAAGGCACGCGTGCGCACCATCATGACCGCCACCCACAGCCGAGAACAGCTGCAGCAGGCGCTCGAGGTACTGAAACGAGTCGGTAAGAGAATGGGAATCCTGACCTGAATCCCGGACCGGCGCTCAATTCCCACGGTAGACAATCCGGCCGGCGACAATCGTTGCCACTACCCTGCCCGTCAGCTGCCAGCCGTCAAAGGGTGTGTTGCGCGACTTCGAGCGCGACTTGGCGGCCTCGAAGGTCCAGCGTTTCTTGGGGTCAAAGATGGTTACATCGGCGTGGCTGCCGCGCAGCAGCGTTCCCCGCCCACGCAGGTCGAGCACGCGTGCGGGACCGGAGGTGAAAAGCTCAACAATGCGCTCGAGGGGTACGCGGTTTGCGACGTGCAGGACGGTGATAGCCAGCCCCAGGGCGGTTTCGAGTCCAGTGATACCAAACGCCGCCCGCTCAAACTCGATGATCTTCTCGTGGGGTGCATGCGGGGCATGATCGGTTGCGATCGCATCAATCGTGCCATCGCTCACGGCGGCCACGAGTGCCTCCCGGTCTTCCGCCGATCGCAGCGGAGGGTTCATTTTGAAACTGGTATCGTAGTCGCGCAGGTCGGCGTCGGTCAGCGCGCAATGATGAGGCGTAATCTCGCAGGTAACCCGCGCCCGGTTGCGCTTCCCCCGGCGCACGGATTTCAGCCCGTCGGCAGTCGAAAGATGGGCCAGATGCAGCCGCGCTCCGTTGAACTGCTGCGCCAGCTGGACGTCGCGGTCGACGATCACCGCCTCGGAGGCATCGCTCATGCCTCGCAACCCCAGCCGGAACGAGGTTGGCCCCTCGTTCAGCGAACAATTCTGCGTGAGCCGGGTATCCTCGGCGTGCTGGATGATGGGAAAGTTGATCTCCGCCGAGGTGCGCAGCGCATCGCGCATGGTGGTCTCGCTGAGAATAGGCTTGCCATCGTCGCTGACCGCGACCGCCCCCGCCCGTTGCAGAGCGCGAAAATCCGTGAGCACGGCTCCTTTGCTCGCCTGCGTGGCCGCAGCCACGGGAAAGACATTGACCATCGCTCCGCGCTGCGGCTGCCGCACCCAGGTGACCCACTCCGGAGAATCGAGCACCGGAGTCGTATTGGGCATGCAACAGACCGAAGTAAACCCCCCGGCCGCGGCCGCGGCAGTTCCGGAAGCGATGGTTTCCTTGTAGCTCTGCCCCGGTTCGCGCAGATGCACGTGCAGATCGATAAAACCAGGGGCCACGACCAGGCCACGGGCTTCGAATTTTTCGTCGGCTTCGCCGCGCAGCTTGTTGGGCGGGGCAATTTCGGCCACCTGGCCGTCGCGCAGCAAAACGTCCATGACCGCGTCGATGCGCGCCACGGAATCGATCACGCGCCCGCCGCGAATCAGGAGCGACAGCGGTTTTGTGTCTCTCGACATCGGAGTTGATTAAGGGCCTTTGCCCAGGGCGCGCGCTAAAACCGCCATGCGCACCGGTACACCGTTGCTAACTTCTTCGACAATGACCGACTGCTCGCAGTCGGCGGCTTCCCAGGTGAGTTCCAGGCCGCGATTGATCGGCCCGGGATGCATCAGCAAGGCTTCGGGTGCCGCCAGCCGGAGCCGCGCCAGCGTTATCTGATAGCGGGAAATGTAATCGGGCAGGCTGATTTTGAGCCCCGCCAGGCGCTCCCGCTGCAGCCGCAGCACCATTATCACGTCCGCCCCCCGGACGGCCTCTTCCGAACTGCGAGTGATCCGCAGGCCTTCGACCAGGGTGGCGGCTATCTCCGGGAGAAGCTCGGGCGGGCCGCACAAGGTGACCCGCGCGCCCAGCTTACTGAAAAGGTGGATGGCGGATCTGGCCACCCGGCTGTGATAAACATCGCCGACGATAGTGACCTGCAGCCCGGAGAGCTTCTTTTTGTGGCGCAAAATCGTGTAGGCATCAAGCAATGCCTGCGTGGGGTGTTCGTGCATGCCGTCCCCGGCATTGATCACCGGAATGTCCAGATAGTTCGCCATGAGGTGCGGGGCCCCGGAATTGGGGTGGCGAACCACGATGGCATCGACACCCACCGCGCGCAGTGTATAGGCTGTGTCTAACAGCGATTCGCCCTTCTCCACGCTTGATCCGCTCGAAAGCACCAGACTGGTCGCGGCTCCGAGCGCCTGCGCAGCGATTTCAAAGGAGGTGCGGGTTCGGGTCGAGGGCTCGTAAAACAGCAGCAGCACGCGTTTCCCGCGCAATGCGGGGCGTGTCTTCAAGGGGTCCATCCGGCGCGCAAGCTCGAGCAGGGCAGTGATGTCGCGCGCGGGCAACTTCTCAACACCCAGCAGCGATCCACGAGCCGGGCCCGCGGTTTGAGTCTTGGCGGGTTTGGCGCTTACGGGCATAGCCGCTGGCGCTTCAGAGTGCCATTTCCATGAGGAGAACCTTCTCCGATTTGTCCACCTCGCCGACCAGCAACTCGATCCGATCCTGATCCCGGCGGCCCACATAGGCTGCCCCAATCGGAAGTTCCCGGCGTCCGCGATCAGTCAGAACCCATAACGACACCTGCTGGGGACACCCGTGCCGGAACAGCATTTCGGGCGCCGCTCGGGCTTTCTTTCCGGTGTAAAGGGTGTCATCAACTAGGACGACTCGCTTGCCGGTTACGGCAAATCCGATTTCGGTCTTTGGCACCGTCGCCCGCTTGGCCGCCTGGGGAAGATCATCGCTGCAGGAGTTCGCATGAACGGAGCCAACCCGCACCGACACTTTTTCGATACGCTCGATCTCGCAGGCCGACATGAGCTGCGCTTTTTCCTGCGGCGCCGGCCGACGAAAGTCTCTCGAGCTCATAAACGCTGCATAATACGCGGGCGGGCGGCCCTTCGGCAAGACGCGGCCGCCAACTGTCGGATAAGGCGGCGAAGCCGCGCTCGAGCCAGCTCAGCGGCGCGAACCGCGTCTGCCGGCGGCGGCGGAAATTGTTCCGCCGATTCCGGACAGCACGACAAACAACACACAGAGGAAAATCCCGCCCAAAACCGCCATGAGGATCAGACCCGGCGGAGTCATGAAATAGTCAAGCATCTGCCGTGCCTGCGGATCGGGATTGCGCAGTTCGGCGCGTCGCACCCCCTCGATCATCATCTGCCGCAGCTCACTTCCGGCATGGAAAGCGACCGTCTCAAGCGCCGTTAGCAGGAGAAACATCAGGAAGGCAAAAAGCCCGGCCAATGCACCCAAGCGGAAGCCGGCGGTGGCCGATGGCTCTGATCTCAAGCCATAGCGCCGATAAAAAACAACCGCGAGAAATCCTCCGAGCGGCAGCGCCAGAAAAAATCCCAGGGGCACGGCACTCAAAACCGCGGCGATTGCTCCCGCGGTTGCCGCCGAGCGCAGGCGAATCGAGCTATCGCGGTTAAGCGCCCGTGGCTCAAGGTCTATAACCCGCTCAAGTCCGATAGACACACGTGCGGGCGACGCCACCTCGGTTGCGACATTCACTCCCCCGACGGAGGCTGGGGAACGAGAAAAGCGGATCTGCGAGGCTCCGCAAATGGCGCAAAAAGGCGAACTGTTCTCGACCGGAGAGGCGCAGCGCAGGCAGGGATGTTCCACAATATTTTTAATTATCTCATCGCCTGCGTTCCCTCAGATCGTGTCTTCCTTGCCGCGCGTGCGGACATAGACCAGCGCGAACTCGGAGCCTTTCCCCTGCGGCTTTATCGAGACAATATGCTGGTTCGTCCGCGTGCCCGCCTTCAGCTCAAGGGTACTGCCGCTATTTTCGCCCTCGCACTTCAGCTCCTCGTCCGCACCTCCGTTGCTGCCGCCTCGGGCAGGTCCGTAATGGCCCGGATGGGAGGTGTGGCATTCGAGGACATTTCCAAACAATTTCTTTAATTGCGCCTGATAATACGCGGCGACCTTAGCAGGCGGGTCGTCGCTCTGGTATCCAAGCGCTACCACCTTCAATCCAAAAGCAGAGGTAGAGATGTTGACGTTCGCGCTCTTCTCTTCTCCGCTGTTATCCTTCTGCTTGGGTCGTGCGCCCGCATAGACGGGCAGGCCGGTGTCGCGCACGTCGGCCTCTTTGTCCACATGGATTTCCCCGAAGGGTGTCTTGATGTCCACGTTTTTGTTCTCGCCGTCATTGTCTTTTTTCACGTTCACGTTGCATGCCGACAGGACAAAGAGGGCGGCCAGAAATAAAACTGGCGAACGGCATACGGGCATAACAATCCTCCTTTTCACATCCCGGCTGTCCTCAGGACCCCCTCGCCCCGCCTGGCAATGCCCGGAATCGTCACCGGCAGGTGACCGTGGATGTCGATTTCCCCGAAAAGCGCCTTCACTGCGCTGGTCTCCGATACCGGAGCGGCAGAAAAGGTGCACAAATAATTCTGAACCTCCGGG
>JAFAWX010000106.1 GCA_019241535.1 Acidobacteriota bacterium
TCGAAGTTTATGAACTCGCTAATTTATTAACCTTGGGTATATTAAATCTAAAACTACTAAACTGGGTTTTTGTTTAGGTTTAGGTTAATTTATACACCGTGGGTAAACAAAAACAAGAAAAATTAAACTGGCTGCAGCGATTCCTCCCTGAAGGGCTGGTTGCCGACGCTGCCTGGCTGGAAAAGAACGGCTATTCCGGGGCTTTGCGGAAAAAGTATGTCGCGCACGGCTGGCTGGACCGGGTTGCACGAGGAGTGTACCGCCGGCCTGCTCCCCAGCTGCCGCACAAACGCGCCGGGATGGATGTGCCCTGGGAGAGCGTCGTCATCTCGCTCCAGATGCTGCTCCATGCGAAATTCGTGCTTGGGGGGCGGACCGCCCTCGAACTGCAGGGCTTCGCGCATTATCTGTCTTCGGCGCCGCAGCGCGAGGTTCATCTTTACGGAACGGACAAGCATCCGGGTTGGGTGCTGAAACTCAATCTTGAAAGCCGCTTCGTGTTCCATAACGCGAAGCGGTTGTTCCCGAACGACGTCGTCCTGGACGTCGACAACAAGGCAAACGATCCGCTCGTGCGCAGCAGTTATGTACCGCAACGATGGGGCAAATGGGACTTACCGCTCATAACGTCATTGCCAGAGCGCGCGATTCTCGAACTGCTCGACGAGGTACCGGAACGCGAGACGTTCCATCAGGCCGACATGCTCTTCGAAGGCCTGCGCAACTTAAGTCCGCGCAAACTGCAGCCCCTGCTGCAGGCCTGCCGCAGCGTGAAGGTGAAGCGGCTATTTTTGTGGTTCGCGGAGCGACACCAGCCCTCGTGGCTCAACGCGCTCGATCGCGGAGGGATAGATCTGGGCAAAGGCAAGCGCATGCTCGTCAAAGGCGGCAAGCTCGACCCGAAATTCAATATCACCGTCCCGGAGTCGCTCGATGGCGATCGATGAGAGTTATCGCAAACAGGTCGCGCTGCTGATCCGGACAGTGCCTTTCGTCGCACCTGAGAAAGAATTCGCGCTGAACGGCGGCACGGCGATCAACCTGTTTGTCCGCGACATGCCGCGGCTGTCGGTCGATATCGATCTCACCTATGTGCCGGTCGCGGACCGCGCGACGTCGCTGAAGGAAATCGATGCCGGGCGCGGATGCGATCACGAAGGGAGTGCCCGGCGCGCAGCTGAATGCGAGCCAACCCAAGGGCGAGACCTGCACGACCAAGCTGATCCTCCGCGCCGACGACGTGCAGATCAAGATCGAGGTGACGCCGGTGCTCCGCGGTTGTGTCTACGAACCCGCGGTTAAGCGCGTGTCGCCCAAGGTTGAAGAGCAGTTCGGCTTCGCCGAAATGCCGGTCGTCAACTTCGCAGATCTTTATGCGGGAAAGATCGTGGCGGCACTCGATCGCCAGCATCCGCGCGACCTGTTCGATGTGCGCGACCTTCTGGCAAAAGAAGGCATCGATGACACGATGCGCAAGGCCTTCATCGTTTACCTGCTCAGCCACAACCGGCCAATGGCCGAAGTTCTCGCGCCGCAGCGGCTGGACATATCGGCAGAATATAGGCGCGGGTTCGAGGGCATGGTGGACCAGCCGTTGAGCCTCGATGACCTTCTGAAAGCGCGCGAGGATCTAATCAAAGAAATCGTCGGCAAGATGCCGGAATGGCATAAGAAATTTCTGGTTTCGGTGAAAAAGGGCGAGCCCGACTGGTCTCTGTTTGACCTGCCCGCCGCAAAGGACCTGCCGGCCGTGCGTTGGAAACTCGAAAACCTCACGAAGCTCCCCGCGGAGAAGCGCGCGCAACTCCTCAAAGGGCTCAATGAAGTACTCGGAATAAAGGAAGCGTAGCGACACGGGCGAGACGCGTCGGGAACACCCTCGTCAGGTTCTATTCCATCCTGGACGAGTTTGAAAAAAAAGAATCGGCAGCGCGAACCCACAATTTTCCCGATGTGCAGCCATAAACGAGTTCGCTAACCTGGCCATGGTTTATAACATGGCCACGGTAAATTAACATGGCCATCATAACTCGCAGAATTCCGTGTCAAGTTTCGCCCGCGTGGCCGTCCACGAGCCCTGTCTTGGTTTCCCAGCGGGCCACTTCCGCAAGCAGTGGACGCCGCTTGTGAGGTCATGCGAGCATAATCCCGTTCTGTTTGTGATCTTGCCCACCTGAGTTCCAAAATGACTTGGAGAACCTCGCAACCGATTTCGTTCGAGTCCGCTGAGTCTGAGTGCTCGCGGCTCCGGGAGGAGAATGCCCGTTTGCGGCGCCTTCTGGCAGAGCACAACGTCCTGGTTCCACCAGCCGAACCTCCGATGCGGTCCTTTGTCAAACCTATGGAAGCGTCATCTTTGGACGAACGACAGGAACGGGCCAGAAAGAGAATAGCTTTGTTTCGAAGTCTCTTTCGGGGGAGAGAAGATGTCTACGGGTGCCGATGGGAGAACCCAGAGACGGACGATCAGGATACTCGCCGGCCGCCCAAAAAGACTGGAAAGCGATTAACAAAAGTAGGCCTGAAGATTGCAAGAAAGTCGATCAAAAGACGCGCAAGTATTTTCCGCTGACTGACTCTGTGATTGAGAGCCATTTACTGGGGAAGGAAACCATCGGTGTGTATCCGTTGTTGCCAGGACGAAACCTGCTGGTTTCTAGCGGTGGACTTCGACAAGAATGGCCAAGAAGATTCAATCGCATTCATGGACACATGTCGCGAGATGCAAGTGCCGGCGGCGCTGGAACGATCGAGATCGGGAAAGGGCGGCCACGTCTGGATTTTCTTCGAACGTGCAGTTCCGCCGATCATCGCACGCAAGCTTGGCTGCGCCATTTTGACGCGCACCATGGAACGTCGCCACCAGCTCGGGCTGAATTCCTATGATCGTTTCTTCCCGAGCCAGGACACGATGCCAAAGGGTGGCTTTGGGAATTTGATCGCGCTTCCCCTTTCAAGCGGTGCCGCGGAAAGCCGGCAACAGTGTGTTCATCGATTCAAACTTTCAGCCCTATCCCAGATCAATGGGCATTTCTTTCAACGCTTGAACGTGTGCCTGTGGTGGTTGCCGACGAACTTGTGGCCGAGCACAACGCACGGGCGATCTCATCGGCGTTCGTCCTAGCGTTACCGACGACGAGGACGTGAACGATCCCTGGACATTGCCGCCGTCCAGAAAAGGGCTCGAACGACCAATCCAAGGGCCCCTGCCAGAGAGTGTTCAGATTGTGCGAGCCAACCTCGTGTATGTAGAGAAAAGAGGCCTGCCCTCTGCCATGTTGAACCGATTACTCCGACTGGCGGCTTTTCAGAATCCCGAGTTCTACAAGGCTCAGAAGATGCGGCTCTCAACGTATGGGAAGCCGCGTGTCATCGCCTGTGGTGAAGATTTCGCCGAGCATGTGGCTCTGCCGCGGGGCTGCCTCCCGGAGGTAATCGCTTTGCTTAAAGCCCACCGGATCCGTCCGGATGTGCGCGATGAACGATTTGCGGGCACACCAATCGAAGTAGAGTTCCAAGGCGAGCTACGGCCGCTCCAACTGAAAGCCGTCTCCAGGGCTGTTCAGCACGACGAAGGAATCTTTTGCGCGCCAACGGCTTTCGGAAAGACCGCTGTCGCCGCGTGGCTGATCGCGGAGCGCAAGGTCAACACGCTGGTTATGGTTCATCGACAGCAGCTGCTCGATCAGTGGCACGAGCGGCTGGCAATGTTTCTGAATTTGCCCACGAAGGCGGTCGGGCAGATTGGCGGCGGGGAGATGGATCGGACTGGACGAGTGGACGTTGCGGTCATCCAGAGCCTGCACCGCAAAGAGAGGTGAAGGATTTTGTCCCGAGTACGGCCAGGTAATTGTTGATGAGTGCCACCACATTTCTGCGTTCACCTTCGAGCAGGTTATGAAGCAAGTGAAGGCCAAGTACGTTGTAGGTCTGACCGCGACGCCAACCCGAAAAGATGGCCATCATCCAATCATCTACATGCAGTGCGGACCAACCCGGTTCAGCATGAGCGCCCGAACGATGACCGAGACCACTCCATTCGAGTGCACCGGCTTCATGATATGTTGTATTTGTTCCGTCATTGGTCAGGCGTTCTTTTTTGTGCAATCAATTGCAATCCAATTGCAAATTCTCTTGGCCGTAGTACTGCGCTAAGAGTTCCTCCCTTACTGGATCGACGAGTCCGTCCTGCAGTGCCTTTCCATCAGATCACGCAGTTGGCACCATTTGTTAAAAGGCAAGCCGAATTGATGGGCAAAAAGCCGTTGTTCAAAAGAGCACAGTGGCTCATGGATCGGCTCCCCTTGAATCCGCGCCCCCTCCATAAAGAACAATATTTCCCCCAGGGTTCGGTGCGCACTCTCGGTCTTGTATTCCTGGAAGAAATCCCTGATGCCTTCCGCTCCCGGGACTCCTCGCACCAGCCGCTTGAGCATTTCTAGTCCCACCCGTGTTGTGCATGTCATAGCAATAACCTGGCAGATCCAAGAGCATCTTGTACGACGGCAGGGGCGCGCCCACTTTTGTCATCTCCATCGGGAGCACCAGACCAACAAACCTCAACAAACCCTCCGCCCGCCAATTATTTTTGCTCTGCCACTCCCGCCATGGATTCTCACGAACCTGTACAGCCGACCTCTGTTGCATGATGGCCGATACAATGCTGTGGTCATTCGCGATTAACTCAGGCAAGTCGGCCTTAATTGCCGCCGGTTGGATTGCTCTATAGCTGCAATAAATACGACTCCGAGCGCAAAGATCGACATTTGCGCCGCGAGAAAGCAAATGAATCTGTAGTTATCCCGACCAGTTTTCTTCGGAGAAAACACGGTGCTGCAGGCAACGACAAAAAGCGCAAGAGGATTGCTGGAATATTTGTCAACAATTGCAGCGATCTGATCCTATTCAGCGTGGGGGCCTTTGGAAACGCCGCCAAGATCATGTCCGAAAGCATGTCCTTTTGACTCTACAAATTTCATAGCAAGAGCCGCAAACCCGGTAGTACCTTTCCAGAAGTCGAGGAAATACCCCATCGCAGATAGAGCAAGGAAAAATCCAAGCCATGTTAGGCAGAAAATTACAAACGTTCGGGTGAGCGTTTTCGATCTCCAGACACGAGCTTGCATCACCAATATCCATATGGCGTAGATCACTAAAAAAGGTAAGACTTTGATTGGCCGAAATATTTTTCCTTCAAGTAGCGAGTAGATGTATGAGGCTTGGAGTGCTGCTTCATGGACATTTCCTATAATTTGATTCGTGACAACCGGCTGGCTGTAGTCGGCTATAATAACGATTCTGCCCCGCAACAACCTCCCAGCTAGGAGTTCGCTCGCCACTGAGCCGCGGCAAGAGTCACTCCCCTCTGTGCCCTCAGCCCCGCACAACAGATTAGTAGCTGAAATCGTGGGTATCCCATTCGGTGGGAGAAAACTTGAAAAGGGACTTCCTACCAGAAATCTTCGCAGATTCCAGTGCTCTAAAGTATGAGGGGCATAACTTCGAGCAGCCTCGGCGGCTATTCCCAAGCAGTTGCGGTGCTCAGAATCCGGCGCAGGGCCTTTACATGACCACATCATAGGTATGCGCCGATTATCGTGGTGCAAACCCAAAATTTCGAACTTCAGTTT
This sequence comes from Acidobacteriota bacterium, assembly GCA_019241535.1. Classification (GTDB taxonomy): domain Bacteria; phylum Acidobacteriota; class Terriglobia; order Terriglobales; family Acidobacteriaceae; genus Gp1-AA145. The sequence goes on from JAFAWX010000106.1 coordinate 5,631, forward strand.
ACCTGTGGCATTTTCCAATTCTGACTGAATCAACGACACGGTTTCGTCTGAATAACCTGTAACTTCTGCGGATGGTTCCCCTGGTTCTGCTAGGGGAGTGGAAGTCTCTGCACTTGCCCCGATTACAATTGGCAAGCTTCTGGTTGCGGCAGCGATGGTCTCACGTAACAAGGCTGTGCTCTCGTGCTCTGTTTCACAGTGCTGAGGGGAGAAAACTCCGCAATATAACGATAAGCCCGGGGTTGGCCTGCTGAACGCGCACAATGGTCTTTGCAAGAAATTCCCGCATGCGGCAAACATCAGAAAAAATGTCCGGTTCAATGCCTGGCGTGAGTGTTACGATTGCCAATTGGTAAACGTTAGGTTCCTTTATGCGAGCTCTGTAAGAATAGAATGGAGGAGGAACCGATAAGGTAGCCTTATGCAACAGTTCCCGCATCTCTGGTTCGACAGCAATTACGAGTGCGAATAAGAAACCCACATAGAGATAAATTTTGCGGCGTCTATCGGGTGCAGAGCCAGTAGGCTTGGCCGGGGGCATAACTGTGTCTTTTGCACCGGCCTTAGCCGCGGCCTCAGTGCTCACGCGCATTGGTTTAGGAAATTGAGAAGCAGTACGTTCGATAGACCGGGAATCAGGCGGAACTCGGCGATGGATTTCCTTGTCGACACCCGCAGGGATTTCCTTGCGAGTAGGATCACCCGGTTCGTGCTCATCGCCGGGAACCGGATCGCCAGGGTTCTCTTCAAGCATCGCAGATCCCTACTTGCAAAACAGGATAGTGTTCTCCTGCAGAATTGCGATACAGTTTTTCTCTTTCACGTAACAGATGTATCGTATAACGTTTTGCCCAAAGGACCAAACCTGGCAACTGCTTAGTATCTGTTGATTCTGTCGCAGCTCTTAGACGAGCCTATCCGAACTTCTTCTTGGACTCTATGGCATTTTTGAGTGCGGTAGAGCAAGCGACTGGAGAATCCAACGGCAAAAACTGACCATCTCGATAGCCTGCTTACGCCCATGCTCTGCAAGTCTGGGGATTGTAATTCTTTGCATTGCACAGGTGGGACGGAGTTGTCTCAGGCTGTTTTTACAAGCCTCGATTTTGGTTAGAGCTAAGTGAAGAGTTGGTACCCATCAATGCTGGCACTCGGTTGCAACGTCGGTTCTGGATTGTTGAGACCCAGCATGACGGGTCAGTTCCAATTAGCCCAAATAACCCGACGCAATTCTTTCCAGCGCTCCTGTTTCACATTCCGCTGTCGCATTCTATTCCATGTGAAAATCTCTCAGCTTCTTCACTCGCTGGTCTGGGTTGCCTAACATTCTTATATCAGCCGCTGGCTGACCATTTGTCTCCCCACGTCCAGGTGCTCGGCGTCGTTGCGGAAGGTTTACTCATGCTATGGTCGTAATGTGTTTGAATGCGGAGCGCTGGCGGGGAGCGGGCAGCACGGCGGGAGCGGCCCTCGCCGTCTACGCCAGACATCGGCAGTTCCAGCGAAGTATTTGGGAGACGCAACGCTTCTGCTACTGCTGTGAAGGTGGGAGGCGACTCGGAAGTTTGCAGCCAAGCTCGCTGGGAAGCCGCTGAACGCTAAACCCAAGATGCGCCTGGGTTGCGTCGCTGACACCTATTGACAAGTCAGTGAGGCAGTACCTGTCACCGTAGTGGACGTGTTCTGCACCCCGTTATTTATAGTGACCTGTAGGTTTTCTGGAGCGCTCGCGGTAATTGTGATAGTGCCAGGGGCCGAACATGTAGCTTCGCCAGTCGAGCCAATAGTAGCTGCAACCACACCGCTGCTCGTAAGTGAGGTTTTCCATGAAAGGCCGTCCACCTGTGAAAGTTCCCGACTCGTGTGGTTGCTGAAATTTCCCATGGCTGTGTAGCCAACTTGGCCCGCGGGATTGCTAGTGGTGGTCGCTGATTGAGGAGTGACTGTGATACTGGTTAAGTTTGGGTGACCAGCACCGCAGCCAATAAGGATCAACGCAAACCACGCGGCCAAAACAAACTGCAAATACTTCATAGTATGCTCCACTGCTGAGATGAGATGTGTCTGCCCTGGGTTGTCGCCGCAAGCGTAGCCAACAAGCTTGGACTGGGTCGTCAGCTTGGTAAGCTGGGCTCCTGGCATGCTATCGTATTCCCGGCTCATGTACTCCTCGTCGGGATCGCTCTGCAAGTCAATTCAAAATGGTCAATACCCGTACTCATCATCGTAGTCGCCATCTTTCCCCCCGCGATTCACGGCTTGATAGCCCGTGCGGAAGCCGCGACGATATCCATCTCGATAGCCGTCCTGAAAAAACTGGAGCGGCCCCATCCATCGGCTGTAACCATGAGAAGCATCCTGCAAAGCTCTTACGTTGATATCACCAGGATCATTCTCCCGTCCCTCGTGCTGACCTTTGCGGTATCCGTCGCGATAACCGTACTGGTATCCGTATTGATGTGCCTGCTGTGCACTGCCGCGCTCGTAGTAGTCGTCATCATAGCCATACTGCGCAACAGCGGAGCCGCTGAACGTGGTGGCTGCGGCAAATACCAGAGTGACGACAAAAAGTGTCCGTCCAGTCAATCTTTTCACGATGTCCTCCCAGACGTGGAATCTACGCAAGTGGCACCAGTGCAAACCCGGCTCAGAAAGTTTTGTCTTGCTTGGAACCTTTAGGAAAGTGCTGTATTTACCCTAGGTACCGTGGCTGCGTTGAGGGGGCAAACACCCGATAGGAAACTCCCGCACATCGGGATCATCCATTTGCAATGCTGGCACTCGGTTGCAACGACGATTCTGGGTTGTGCGGACCCTGAAGGCTCAATTCCAATTAGCCCAAATCAGCTCACGCAATGGTTTCCAGCGTTCCTGTTTTATACTCAAGGGTCGCGTTTTGTCCTGAGAACTCCTTCAGCTCTTCCAGCAGGGATACCTGGTTGTCGGTAAACCAGAGACCGCGGTTGTGATGTTTTGGCTCTGGGAACAACTTCTTCCTACGCCATTCGTGTAAGGTGGAAATTCCTATGCCGATGCGCTCCGCAGCTTCCGCCACTGAAATCGGAGCATCGGCTGTCATCGGCGGAGTTCGCCCGCCGCGCCTATATTTTCTGCTGGCCTCCAGTCCGCTCTCGGTAGTCAGAATCTTCGGCGTATCGCTTTTTGCGCTTATTCGAAAGTCGCTGTTTATTTTGCTCGTACCAGTTTCAGTAACTGATTTCGTATTCTGCAGAAACGCCCCACGGTTGGGGGGTCACTGGCAAATCTAATCTGCAAAGGTCGGCGATCGTTTTCAGTGTTGTCGCACTCGTCTGCACGAGCGGTCCCTGGTTGGTTGTTAGGCGAGCGGGAGCTAAGTTACCGGAATTGCTCTTTCCCGGCTCGCGTGCTCTACTGCTTTTTCCAACTTCTTGCGCCCGGAGGAATTGTGAGTCGCCGATCACTCGCCATAGTTTTCATCTCTTTCGTTTCTGTCGGCTCTATTCCAGCTATTGGAGCGCTCTTCAGCATGAATCCTTTGCAAGCGCAATCGGACCAGAAACAACCGCGCATTTGGACCGACGCCAGCAATCAGTACACACAGATGTTGCTGGCCATTGAATTCAAACATCAGCCCGAGGCCGGTTCCCGGCAGGGTTTAAGCGAATACGACACCGAGATCTCCCAACCAAGCTGGGCCGATGAAGACCAGCATCGCCAGGAGACCGCGGCCATCGTGGAGAAACTCAAAGCTGCTGCCGGCCGGCAACAACAAAAGCAGGTTCAACAAGACCTGCGGATTATGATCCACAAAGTCGAACTAGAGTTCAAACAGGAGGACTTTGAGCGCGCGCATCAGGTCCCTTTCCTCAACGCAAGTCGTGAGGTCTTCCAGGGAATCCAGTTTTTGCTCGATGAGCAAACGCCCGAGGGACGCCGAGCGGCGGCCGTCGAACGGATTCGCAAGTATGCTGGGCTGGAGGCAGGCTACAAGCCCATCACGGAAATCTTGAAACAGCGCGCCCTCGAGCAAATGGCCAAGCCTGGCGTCATCTACCCCTGGAGCAAAGAAATTGAAACCGAACTGGCCCGCGATTCGAACTACGTCGATGGGATCGCCGCTCTGTTACAGAAGTATCAGATCCGGGACTGGGAAGGGCCATACGGAAAGCTGAAGACCCAGCTGGCGGAATATGACAGCTGGCTGAAAACCACAATTCTGCCGAAAGCACGCAGCGATTTCCGGCTTCCCGAGGAGGAGTATGCGCTGCGCTTACAGGACTTCGGGATCGATATTCCGCCCGACCAGCTGACGGCCATGGCCCACAAAGCCTTTGAGGAGATTCAGCTCGAGATGAAACCAATTGCCGCCGAGGTCGCCCGCGCGCGGCACTTGCCATCGAACAATTATCGCGACGTGATGCGGGAGTTGAAGAAACAGCAAATCGTGGGCGACGCAATTCTTCCGCTGTACAAAAGCCGGCTTTCGGAAATCGAGAAGATTATCGCCCAGCACCAGATCGTAAGCCTGCCTAACCGCCCGGCACGCATTCGCATTGCAACCGCCGCCGAGACCGTTCAGCAGCCGGCGCCCCACATGGTTCCTCCTCCGTTCCTGCACAATACGGGCGAGAAAGGCGAATTCGTACTGCCCTTGAACCTGCCGGCGGGCACCGGGCAGGGCTCGCTCGAGAAGTACGACGACTTTACCTTTGAAGCCGCCGCCTGGACGCTCACCGCGCACGAGGCGCGTCCCGGGCATGAGCTGCAGTTTGATTCCATGGTCGAGCGGGGCGTCTCGCTTGCGCGCGTGCTCTACGCCTTCAATAGCACCAACGTTGAAGGCTGGGGCTTATATTCAGAAGCCATCATCAGGCCCTACATGCCGCCTGAAGGCCAGCTGGTATCTCTCGATTATCGTCTACTGCGCGCCGCGCGCGCCTTCCTCGATCCCGAGTTGCAGTCGGGAAGAATCCAGCCCGCGGATGCATACCGGGTCCTGGAGCAGGACGTTGTACAATCGCACGCTTTCGCCCAGCAAGAGGTGGAGCGGTACACGTACCGCATGCCGGGGCAGGCAAGTAGTTACTTTTATGGGTTCACGAAGTTGATGGACTTACGCAAGGAAACGGAAACTGCGCTCGGCCCCAGGTTCAACCAGAAGCACTTTCATGACTTTATTCTCGCCCAAGGCCTGCTGCCTCCGGATCTGATGCGGGAGGCAGTGATCGAGAATTTTGTACCATCTGAAGGCCGGCCCAGCCAATAAGCCCCTTTTACTCAAAAGTTTTCAGCATGTCACACGCTTTTGCGGCATGCCCACACAACTAAAGAATCCGCTTTCCCCATCGTGGTTCTGATCCCTGCCTTTCGGCAGTGCGACTCTGTCCTTCCCCGCTCGGGATGACCTCAGGGGGGCCACAGTAACCCAACTGCCGGCGGTGGCGCTAGAAACAAACCGGAATCGCGGCGTACCGAGAAATTTTGAAAAAGTTTTCGCCGCGGCGGCGACCAGCGTTTAGGATGGCGTGCTGCTCATTCTCGGCAGGAGATGTCCGCCATGCTTAAACGTAGAGACTTTCTCCGTCATGCGACCGCCGCCGTCGCCGGAACCCTCGTTTTCAAAGCTTCCCGCACCGCGGCTGGCGAAACCGCGCAAGCGCGTATTGAAGTCCTGCTCGACGAGCCGCTTGGAACGATTTCTCCAAATGTTTACGGGCACTTTGTGGAGAACCTCAGCGGCGTTGTTTATGACGGGATTTGGGTAGGTGAGAACTCGAAGGTTTCGCAGATCAATGGGATTCGCAAAGAACTGGTTGATGAAATGCGCAAGATCAAACCGCCCATTGTCCGCTTCCCCGGAGGGTGTTTCGCCGACAGCTATGACTGGCGGGACGGCGTAGGTCCGGCAGACAAGCGACCGCGACGCACAAATTTTTGGAACAGCGGTGAAACTGCGGGGGCACCAGATTCCCACCGCTATGACCCAAATCGTTTCGGTACCAATGAATTTACCGAGTTTTGCCGTCTCATTGGCGCGCAGCCTTATCTTGCCGCCAACCTGCGTAGTCTTGGCGCGGAGCAGTTCTACCGCTGGGTGGAATACTGCAATTCTCCAACAGGGAGCACCACCCTAGCCGAGGAGCGCGCCGCCGTCGGGTTCAAAGAGCCATTCAATGTGCGCTACTGGGGCATCGGCAATGAATCGTGGGGTTGCGGCGGCAACTTTACCGCCCAGGAATATGCGGTCGAATATCGCAGGTTCACGGCCTGGGTGCCTACCTATGGCAGCCAGCTGTCATTCATTGCCTCCGGACCAAGTGATGACACCTGGGATTGGACCAGAGGATTTCTCGAAGAGATCCTACGTAAAGGAAAAACAGCCATGGAGGGGATCTACGGCCTCGCATTGCACTACTACGCATGGAACCTGAGCCGCGGGAAGACCCGTGATTGGGCTAAGGGTAAAGGCGATGCCGTGAACTTTGATGTGGTGGACTGGTACGAACTTCTGCGTCAGGGCGATGTCATGGAGTCGCTGATCACCGGCCACTGGCAGATCATGGCCGAGTTCGATCCCGAGCACCACGTGAAGCTGGTCGTAGACGAATGGGGACCATGGTACCGTCCGGGAAGCGAGTTGACGCCGGGTGACCAACTGGAGCAGCTGCCTACGTTGCGCGATGCCGTTTTCAGCGGCATGACCCTTGACATCTTCAACCGCCACTCTGACAAGGTGGCCATCGGCTGCTGTGCGCAACTCATCAATTGCCTGAACAGCCTTTACCTCGCCCATGAAGACAAGTTCTGCGTCACCCCGGTCGGCCACGTATTTCAGATGTATGCTGCGCACCAGGGGGGAGAAAGTGTGCGCACGGAATTTTCGGCTCCCTCCATTCGCTACGATCGTGACGGGAAAAACGCAACGTTCTGGGGTCTACGCGGATCGGCCTCGCTCCACGATAAGGAACTGGTCCTGACCGCAGTAAATCCAAGCGCCAGCGATTCGCTCGAAACCGAAATCAATGTTCGCGGCGCGCGCGTCAAGTCCGGTACGGCGGTCGTGCTTACGGCTTCCGATATTCATGCTCGTAATACCTTTGACCAGAGGCAGGCGGTGAGGCCCCGAACAGCTCAGCTCAGGTTTAAATCGCAGTTGCCGGTTTTCGAATTCCCGGCATCTTCGGTCGTAAGGCTGACTCTCGAACTAACCTAGGCCAGAAGGCGAGGCGCGCTCCCTGGGCTTGCCTTCAGAGAGGAAAGATGGGTCGAAGCAGGTCTGCCCGCCCGGGTGGGCGTTGCCGCTGCTTGTTTTCCATCGAAACAGCGTTGCTCTTCTGTCCCATGCGGCATGCGGGAAGCAGGTTTAGCCAGTCGCCCCAAGCTCACCTGTCGCTGGAGTATGAGGAGAACGAGCTTTCGGGTTGATTTCTGCTCAAACTGAAGGACGGGGCGTCGCAGTTGCAGGGCCGGGGGCTTCGGCATCTACCACCGGGACGGCTCTGCCCGGTCTGTACCCGTGGTAGCCTAGTGCGGTAATCCGGGCCCTGCCATGTGGGGGAAACCCAAGCCGCCAAGCAATCCGCCAAGTCCTTCGGAGGAAAGAACATCCGGGGAGAGCTCCGGCTCCAATCAGACGCAACTTTCGCAAAATGAGGGGTTTAATTCTGATGTGGGCAGCGTGGTGTTAAATCGCGGATTGCTCGCGATGGGTGTGCAGGTACCGACCCTGGCCGGGGACACCGGGGTATCGGATGCGGACATGATGCTCCGCGTGAAGGCGGGGGATGATTCTGCCTTTGATTACCTGGTGCAGAAATACCGCCGCCCCATCATCAGTTTTATGTACCGGATGGCGCACAACGCGGCCGTTGCTGAAGATCTGGCGCAAGAGGTATTTCTGCGCGTATATCGGTCTCGGAAAAATTACGAGCCGAGCGCGAAATTCAGCACCTGGCTCTATCGAATCGCCACGAACCTGGGCGTCAACTATGCGCGCGATACTCGCCATGAACGGCCCGAGAACATAATGCCCCTTGACGAGCCGGACGCCGAGACCGGGCAGTCTCCGGATTTGCCGGACAAAACGCTAAACGTGGAGGAGCAGATCCTCCGTCGCGAAAGAATGCGCGCTATCCGCGAGAAGGTGGAGGCATTGCCGGAAAGACAGAAAATGGCGGTGCTCATGCACAAGTACCAACAAATGGACTACCGTCAGATTGCCGAGGTTTTGAAGTTGAGTGAATCTGCCACTAAGTCGCTGCTCTTCCGGGCTTATGAGACCCTGCGGGTGCAGCTGAAAGAGTTTATATGAACCACCCAGCTCTGCCGGATTCAGAGATTTACGGGGACTTTGCTCGGGCGGAAGCTGATTGATGGTTCGAAGAGGATACGATCATGAAGTGCACTGAAATTGGCGAACTCCTTCCGGATCTGGCCGCCGGATTAAGCACGGCCGAGCCGGCGGTGAACGATCATCTGCGCTCCTGCCAGGACTGCGCCACAACACTCGAGCAATTTCGCCAGACTATGGCGTTGCTCGATGAGTGGCCGGTGCCCGAGCCTTCCCCTTATTTCGACGTTCGCCTACGAGCGCGATTGCGCGAGGAGCAAGAACAGCCGAAAGCCGGCTGGCTGGTATGGCTGCGCCGTCCTTCGCTGGCCGTTTCCCTGGCAGTCATTCTGGTTGCCGGTGTCAGCACCTTTTTGATGCAGCAAAGGCATTCGACCAGCCTGCAGCCGGGAACTGCCGTAAGCGATCTGCAGACCTTAGACAGGAACCATGATCTGTTTGCAGATCCCGATCCGGATTCGGCTTCCGGCCTGCTTGATGACTTGCAGGTCCAGCAGGATGTCAATGCGAATCCTTAAGTTGTAATGTAGTGAAGTTCCGGGGATAAGGAGTGAGGATAAGAGCACAATTTCGAGCTTGGAGTGCGCTCGTCGGGCTGGCGTTGGGCTTGACTGCGGGGCCGGCAGGGGCACAGAGCCGGCGCAATGAATCTCCCGTGCCCCGCCCGGAGCGGCACGATTCCCGAGCGCCGGCGAGGAACGACTCTCAGCCCCGATTTCAGTCCGCTCCGGAACCGCCTCCACAGCCGAAGAACAGACCTTACCAGCCACCCCGTGATGGACATCATTCCGGACAGTGGCTGAACCAACACCGCGAACAGCCGCTCGACGAACAAAAACGAGCGCTCGAAAGAGATCCGGCTTTTCGCCGGCTGCCGCGAGAGAGCCAGCAGCGCTACGAGCAGAGACTGCAGCGCTTCGACAGCATGCCCGTGGAACGACAACAGCAGGTTCTACGGCGAATGGAAACCTGGGAGCACTTGACACCCCAGCAGAAGCAGGAATTCCGCGGACTGGGCTCGCAATTCAACAGTCTGGCTCCGGAGCGTCGGCAGGCGCTAAGAAACGCAATCGAGACCTTGCGCGCCATGCCGCCGCAGGCGCGGCAGCGAGAGATTCAGTCCGGTCGGTTCAGCCAGTTCTCGCAGCAGGAGCGGCAAATTTTGAACGATGCCGCACGACTGCCGCTCGCTCCTGCGCCCGGCGATTCCCGGCCCGAGGAGCAGAACCCTGGATCGCCCAGGTATGTACCGCGGCCACCACAGTAGCGCAGCCTAAATTAACGCGCGGGTCGAGGCAGAGATCTCTCCCGCAGGCGCCGGCCCAATTCTCGAACCTCTCGGCATTATAGCGAAGTCAGTTCCTCAGCATATTCCTCGCGACGAACAGCAGATTCGCCGGGCGTTCGGCCAGACGCCTCATGAGATACGGATACCACTCGGTCCCAAAGGGAACATAAACCCGCATTCCCCAGCCATCGCCTACCAGCCGTTGCTGCAAATCGCGGCGGATTCCATAAAGCATCTGAAACTCAAAGCTGGATTTGGGAATATTTTCACTTACGGCGAAGGCTTTCGCCTGGCGAATAATATTCTCGTCGTGGGTAGCCAAACCGTGATAAGTCCCGCTCTTTAGCAGCAGCTTCATCAATCGAAGGTAGTTCGCGTCTACCTCCGATTTCGCCTGAAAAGCCGCTTCCGGAGGTTCGTTGTACGCCCCCTTGCAGAGCCGGATGCGAATCTTCGTCTCGAGCAGCCGGACTACATCCGCTTCCGATCGCCGCAAGTAGCTCTGAATGACCGCCCCGACCCGGCCTTGATTTTCCGGCCGCTCGTGCAGTCGACGTACGAGCTCCAGCGTGCGTTCGGTGTATGCCGACCCTTCCATATCGACCCGTACGAAGTTAGCAGGCTGCATGGCAGAGGCCTGCGACACCAGCGTGCTGACATTTTCGAGCGCCAATTCGGAGGAGATATCGAGTCCCATGTGGGTAAGCTTTAAGCTTATGTTGGCATTTAACCTTCGCGCAGAAATTTCCCCAAGCAGTTGCTGATAAAGTCGCATCGCCCGGCGCGCCTCTTCCGGAGTGGCGACGTTCTCGCCCAGATTGTCAACGGAGACGCTGAAACCGGCAGCATTGAGACCCTGGCTGACGCGCAGCACATCTTCGATCTTCGTGCCCGCTACGAAGCGCCCGGACACGCGTTGTCCCAAAGTGGATTTCTCGGCAATTGCCCGAAGGGAACGGCTCTCGGATAAGGCGATGAGCGAGGCCCTCAGCACGGCTCTCCCGCCATGTCAGGGCAGTACTGATCTTCAGGGCAGGTAAAGATCACAGGAAGTTGTACCACAATCCGAGCGCCCGACTGCACGTTTTGCCCTCTTCGGCTCCGAAGAGTTCAAGCCGTGCTAGGGACCAAACTTGATCTCGACAACTTCCGTGCTGTCGCGCTCACTTTTTTCCCAACGCCATTCTCGCAGGGCATTCTCCGCGGATTCAACCAGAACGGGATTACCACCCTTAACGCGTACGGATTTCACTGCGCCGTTCGTGGCCACGAGAACCTCGAATTTTACGGTTCCACTAAGCCTAAGTTTCCGAGCCAGTTGGGGATAATCGGGAGCGACCTTGCTGACGAGCTTCCGCGTTTCCGCGCTTTCATCGCTTTGCGCGGCTGCCGGAACCATAGAAATGGTGAGCAGAAGAAGCAGCAGGAGGAAAAATCCCGAGAGCATCTTCATGCGGGCTAGGATATTAGCCCCGCATAGGGCTACGTAAGATTACAGAAGTAGCTGCAGCCTGAACTAAAGTCACCGCTGCCCTGGGAGCTGAATTAGAGTCCCACCTGTTCGAGATACTTCTCTACCTCAAGGGCTGCCATGCAACCTGAACCCGCCGCGGTGATCGCCTGGCGGTAGCGCCGGTCCTGCACGTCACCGCAGGCGTATACGCCGGGCACTTGGGTGAAAACATAACTGCTGGTTTTCAAATATCCATCCTGGTCCATTTCGAGCTGTCCTTCAAAGATCTTGGTGTTCGGGATATGCCCGATTCCCAAGAACATGGCGCTCGCGGCAATATCCCAGCTCTTGCCGTTGCGCACATCCCGAAGCTTCAGCCCGGTCACCTCTTTTTTCGAAACATCGTAGACGTCTTCGACAACCGCGTTGGTCACGAAATCAATCTTTTGATGCTTCTGGGCCCGCTCCAGCATGATCTTCGACGCGCGAAACTGCTCGCGCCGGTGGATGATAGTCACCTGGGTTGCAAAACGCGTCAGAAACAGGGCTTCCTCCATGGCGGAATCGCCGCCGCCAATAACGACGATTTTCCGGCCGGAAAAAAAGAATCCGTCGCAAGTGGCACAGGAGGAGACCCCGTGGCCGATGAGTGCCTGTTCACTCGGCAATCCCAGCCAGCGAGCGGATGCACCGCTGGCAATGATCAACGTGCGGGTGCGGACGGATTCCCCACCAACACGAAGCGTGAAAGGCGCGCTTCCAAGATCGGCAGCGGTGACCTGCGCCAGTTTGTATTCTGCCCCGAAGCGCTCCGCCTGCCGGCGCATGTTTGCGATCAGTTCGGGTCCGTGAATTCCCTCAGGAAAACCGGGAAAATTCTCAACCAGGGTAGTGAGCGATAGTTGCCCTCCCGGTTCATGTCCCTCAAGCACGAGCGGAGTCAGATTGGCGCGCGCGGTATAGAGCGCGGCCGTGTGTCCGGCGCATCCTGAGCCTACGATCACTACATTTCGCACCGTATCCATAGACCTTGTTTAGATTGAGGATTTGCGTTTCGGTTGCAGGTGCCGGCCAGTGATTCACTTGCCATTCGGTGCCTTGGACCCTCTGGCGGCTAGAGGCGCGCTGCGGCCTACCCTATTCAGCTCTTCGGGCACCAAGGTTCTGGCGCCCAGCAGACCACGGTAATCGGAAAGAATCGAGCTTGCGGCGGCAAAGAGCGGCTCATACCGGCTCTGGTCGGGCGCTGGGGCTTCGCCGACACCGCCACAGCGAGCCAACACGACCGAAGACTTGCCGTAGCGCTCCAACTTAATGCGCCCCGCAGGCGAGGCCGAACCCAGCATGGCCGCTGCCGTCGTAATTGCCGACGCGCTGTTTTCGATTGCAACCTGCAGGAGATCTTTTGGCTCACGCACGCGAAATACCAGAGTTTCCACCATCTGTTTCCGATCCCGACTGAATGAGTATTGCACGCTACCGTAGATGTCGGCCTTCGCCAGTTCCCGGCGGAGACGCACGAAATCGGCAATGTCTCCCGACGGACTTGGCCCGCCCCCCGCTGCAGTACCGCCCGCAGCCAACGGGTTGAGATTTGCATCGAGAATGGACCGGCCGCGGTCCACCTCAAAGTCAACGCTGAAAGAAGGCCGCCTCGGTATGCGTGACAGGGCAGAAGAAATCTCCTGCTGCTCGTCTGGCGACGGGGAACACACGTTAAGCATGTGTACCTTGACCTGCGGCTGAGCGCCGCTATTTTCCTGAGCAGAACACTGCAACAGCAGGCATGGCAGCCCGATGCCAAATACAAGAATTGTCCTGAGCACAGCAAATTGTAGCAGCTATCGGCAGGACGTCCTTTTAGGCCACCTGCCGATCGCAACATACCATTGCTCTTGATGTATTTGGCTGATGGCTGGCAGGGACTCGCCTGATTCTTTGCTTGTCAGAGTTGCATCTATAATTCAGGCGTTGCATGTACTCCCGCCTCTTAGCTCTCCGCCTCTGGTTGGAGAAATACGGCCTCTTTCCCACAGGCAAGCTTGCGTTCTTTACTCTGTACCTGGTCGGACTGGATCTGCTGCTGATCGTAGTCGAGAAAATAGCCGGCCTGTTCCGCAGCTCTTATGGGGAATACCTGGGTGGATGGATTGTCTTTCTCGGCCTGGTAGCGGCTGCACTGGCTGTGGTGCTGGTTGCGAGATGGGCCGCTTCCCGGCTGCTATGGCGGCTCTTGAACCGGCTAATCATCACTTACATTTTTATTGGCGTGATACCACTCGTCTTGCTGGTCAGCCTGGCACTCCTCACCTTTTATTTGCTTGCCGGTGAGTCGGCAACATTCATCGTGACCGCCAAACTTAACTCCGAACTTAAAGGACTCGAGAAAAGCAACCGCACGGTCGGACAGGAGTTCGCCGCCGGGCTGGATCGCCATAGAAATATGCAACCCATACGGACGGAGGATCCTAACGACGTATGGGTGTGGCTGGACGGCAAACTGGTCGAGCGCTCATCTTCAGGGGCCTCGGGACGCTCGCCGAGCTGGCCGGCCAATCTCCCCCCGAGCTTTACCGCGGTCGTGCGCGACCAGGGCATGCTGTTCCTGCGCTCGGGAGCGAAGTGGCCAACCCCGGAGGGCAGCTTGACGGTGGTCTCAAGCAAGCCGCTTGACCGAAGCATCTTGCTGGATCTGGCCAGGAATTTCGGTGTGATTACCCTGTTTCCCCGCCTGGCTTCTGGAAGCGACGTGCCCAAGCCACTTTACAGTGCGGGCACCGTGCCCGATCCGGCGGATATATTCGACCGGCAGGTCAGCTTTCCTGCCTCCATTCCCATCCTGGACTGGCCTACCGGAAGCAGCGCGGAACCGGCAGCGGTAAGCGTACAGACTCGTCTATCGGCGATTTACGAGCAGTTGTCATCCGCCTCGGGTTTTTTTGCACCCGCCATCAGGCTCGGCCTGGTAGTGGTTGTGATTCTTTTTGCGTTGATCGAAATTATGGCGCTGCTCGTCGGCTCCCACCTCACACGCTCGATCACCGGAGCAGTCGGTCAGCTCTATCGGGCCACCACCCACATCCATCGCGGGGATTTCAGCCACCGCATTCCGGTCACCTCTCACGATCAACTTGCGGCACTGGCCGAATCCTTCAACCTGATGAATGACTCGATCGAGCGGCTGATCTTCGAGCAAAAGGAAAAGGAGCGTTTGCAGCACGAAATTTCGATCGCCCAAGAGGTGCAATCGCAGCTCTTTCCGCACACAATCTCTCAATTGCCGAGTCTGGAGGTGCATGGCTTCTGCCGCCCGGCCCGCAGCGTCAGCGGAGATTACTACGACTTTCTTCACCTCGGCTCCGAGCGGCTGGTGCTTGCTGTCGGCGACGTCAGCGGCAAAGGCATTTCCGCCGCCCTGCTGATGGCGACCATCCATTCCGCGGTCCGCGCCTATTCTCTCGAGGGTATTCCAGCGCTCCGCGAGGCACAGGCGGTGGGTGTAGGATCTCGATCGGGCGCTTATGGCAGGCAGATGCCCGGGGCCGAAGTTGCCCCGGGAACGCTTCTTTCCCTTCTGAACCACCAGCTGTATCACAGTACGCCGCTTGAGAAGTACGCGACGCTGTTTCTGGCTCTGTATGACGGAGCACAGCGCAGCCTCAGCTTTAGTAACGCCGGACATCTGCCACCGGTTGTGCTCGGAAATGCGGGATCGATTCACAGGCTTGGCGACGGCGGGACGGTCGTGGGGCTGTTCGATGACATGCATTACGAGGAAGGTTTCATCCAGCTCCGGCCGGGAGACATTTTTCTGGCATACAGCGACGGGGTGACCGAACCTGAAAATGATTTCGGCGAATTCGGAGAACGAAGGCTAATCGACCTGGTCCAGGCGAACCGCGATCTGCCGCTTGATCGCATTACGGAGGTCGTAACCGCCGCCGTCGATGACTGGATTGGAGCCGCCGAGCAACCGGATGACGTCACTCTGGTGCTGGCACGGGCCCGGTGATCATTCCATCACTTTCGCTTGGGTAGAACCGTGACAACTCCTACAATCGCCTGGCCCTTGCCCATCCCCCCAACGGACACCAGACCTTCGGAGGTAACCATCAGTCCGCGATGGTCCATGGTGGGGCTGGGGTCCTCGCCCATGAGTTCCCACTGGCGGTTCTTCAAATTCCACGCGAAGACCTCTGGCGAGGGCTCCGCTGGTTTGCCGTCGACTCCGATTCCGTTGTAGTCGTAAATCGTGGCGCTGCCCCCGGCAAAGTACACTTTTGCGTCGCGATCGGAGCCGCCGGCCGCCACCCGGTACCGTCCTGTGCCCGGGTGCGGCGATATCCTGGTCCATTCGATTTTCTTCGGATCGCGGTGATCGATCTTGCCCAGCCAGCAATCATCGGAGGGAATATACGGGACCGACTTTTCGACCGGGTTCTTTCTTGCCCCATCCGCGTACACAATGGTGTCGCCCACGACGGCCCCCGCGTGGCCGAAGACCGCCGGACCGGGGAAGGCCGTCGCCGCAAGCCAGCGCTGCGCTTCTGCGTCGTACATCTGTACCTGGTTGGTGGGACCCCGGTCGGACAAGCCGCCGATTAGATAAATGAAGCGGTCGCGGTAAACGCCCGCGACTGCGTCGCGCACGGGGGTGGGAAGGTCCGGACCGCGGTACCATCGCAGGGCCGTCGGATCGTAAATGGAGACATCGGGAACGATAACCTCCATCCCGTTCTGGGCGGGAACAAAACCCCCAAATAGAAGGATTTGTTGCCGCGCGGAGGCAGCCACTGCACCCAGCCGACCCAACCCAGGCACCGCTCGCACGGCCGTCCATTTAGCGAATTTGAGGTTGAGTGCATTCGCGTCGTTGGTCACTGCATTCCAAGTCTTCTGCGCGCCCAAACCCATCATGGAATAGATCAGGGTGTGTCCATTGATCCTGACCATGGCCACAGCATTATTCGACACGGGCGTTGGAAGCGGGGGCAGAGCCTCGTCTGCCGCCTGCACCAGATTTGCCGCCAGGCTGAAGTGGATGGCTGCCAGAACAAAAGCTTTCTTCATGGAAGATTCAAAATATCATGCCATCGAGCGTCGATTGCCAAGCCGGAGGGGCTCTTGCGCGGCCCGAACCGCTGATTCAGATGACATTTTTTCCGCACGGCAACTCCTCCTCTGCCTTCTTTTAACTCAGGGATCTCTCAACTGGAGGAGTTGTGTCAAGAAACACTCGATGTCCCGCGCGAATCGCTGTCCTTCTAACTCTTACCGGCACGGGGCTTTTACTGGCCGGGTGTCCGCCTCGCCAAAGTATAGAAGCTCTCAATCGCGACCCCATGGCCGCGAGATCGCAGGCACAGTGGCAAATTCCTTTGTGGTCATGGGCCAGGGACTCTTTAAGGTTGACGATGGAACTCGGCCGAATTTGGGTGTTCAGCGAGCGGTACGGAATTCCCGGCGGCGCTGCGGGGTGCAGTCACGGGACAATCGAACAAGGTTTCAGCTCGGGGAGAACAAATACCATTACCATTCTGCGCGAGACGTGCCGCCGGCTGGGTCTTGGCCGTGCTGAAAAACCTGCTTTGTTATAATCGCTTCATTCGTCAGCGGCTCTGGCGCTATCGTCTAGGGGTTAGGACGGAAGATTCTCAATCTTCAAACCCGGGTTCGATTCCCGGTAGCGCTACCAACCACCTGCTAAGCCGCGTGATTTCAGCGGCTTTTATTTGTGCTCCAAACTCCCTGCCTAGCGGGACATGGTGCGAATCGTGGTACACAAAATGGTATACAGCCCAAAATCCCACGCCCCTTCACGGGAACCCCATCTTGCCGAGCCGAGCCCCATTCGTCACTCATCTACACGCCATATGTGTACGCGCCATGTCTGCGTACAGCCGACTCCTGTGGAACTCTATAACCAGCTGTTAACGTGCAAGCCCCAGGCATGCGCATAGCCGAGTCCTGTGGAGTTCTATAAGCATTGGTGACGTTATCCCGTTATCCGGTGGCCCCGGTGGCCCGGCTTCGCTACCGTCCAGACAGACTCTTGACCCGGGGGGTTTTGAGACGCCTGTTTACAGCAATCGAGCTGGGGCATAATGCGGTAAACACAATGTCACGCCAGCCGACAGCAGTTCGGGAGCAGCTCAAGAAGATTGCTTTAGTATTCATCCTCTTGCCCCTGGTATTGCCACTGATAATCGTCGCACTCCTGCTGTTCACACTGCACCGCCTTGTTCTCTATTTGCTCGTGTGGATGCTATGGGTACCGAACGGTAAGGATACGCTGTTCGTGTATTCCGATAGCCCTATCTGGCACGGTTACATGACCGAACAGGTGCTGCCGCTCGTCAGGGATCGAGCCATCATCCTGAACTGGTCAGAGCGAAGCACATGGCGAAAATGGCGCCTCACACAGCAGGTTTTCTATAGTTTCGGTGGTCGTCGTGAGTTCAATCCGATGGTCATCGTTTTCCGACCTATCCACCGCGCCAAGGTGTTCCGCTTCTGGTCAGCGTTTAAGGACTGGAAACATGGTCACACTGAAAACGTGGAAGGACTGACAAATAGGCTACGAACGAGCCTGTCGCTTCCAGTCTAGGTCAATGAGTACTATCGCCTGCTTGCAACAACTGATGATGCGGTAGCGCATATAGTATGCTCACCACGCTATGAAGGGCATGAGAGAGTTCATCCCCACGCGGCGAATAGGACTCGGTTTCGCTGCACTAATCGTCATTTTTCCCGCGGGATCCCGAGCCCAAGAGGGAATCCGGCTCTTCCGCAAAATGCAAAGCGCCTTGGGCGGTCGTGACAAGATTGCCGCTATTCAGGACCTTGAACAATGCGTACGTGCGGACGCATGGGACGACGAAGGGAACGCACATGGCGAGGTGTACAAGAGAACGCGCTGGATACGGCCAAATGTTCTTCGTCTCGATCAAGTCGGGCCGGGCGAGGGTTCTTTACTTTAATGTCGTAGCTGGATAGGAAATATTGCCCAACAAAGGTTTGTTAAGGATACACTAATCCTCTCCTCGTCTCTACTCAAACTGCAGGTATTTGCCGAAGAAATAGGGCAGCCTTGTGCTATCAAATATTATCGACAGTCATCATCTTTGCAAAAT
>JAFAWX010000275.1 GCA_019241535.1 Acidobacteriota bacterium
CGCTCGTACCACAGACTCATCGCCACGCCCCGGTGCGCGATGGGCGGCGCGGATCGTCCTTTTCCGCCCGGTCGAATTTCTTTTCCGCTTCCTGGTAGGAAAGAATGCAGGGCGACGCCCTCTTCAAGCGCCTTTTGTTTGCTCCGCCGGGCCCCATTAGGAAGGGAAATGGACTGTTCCCAGCGGCGCCAAGCCGCGTCCTTCATGATGATGGCCTAAGTCTGCAGAGAATACAGACAGAGATAAGTCTGGTTAGAGTGAAGAAGAGCCGGATTCTCAAGAAAGCCTGCGGCCGCAGACAGAGTAGACCGCAGGCAGGATGCGGCTTAAAACCCAGGCTAAGAGATCGTCACTGCAAGCGAAAGCGCTCGTTCATGAGTCGCTGCAGCCGGGGCTTATACAGGATGTCGTATGCCAGTTCCTTGTCGGGGAACATGGCCAATGCCGCCCGTTTAGTGCCCGCAACCAGTTCCGACGCTTCCTCGACGGTGAGGTTCGGATCCTGGCTGATGACCGACATGACCATGCTGACCATGACCTGCAGGCGGCGGATCTTCTGCGCTTCCTGTTTTACTTCATTGGCTTGCGCATCTTCCAAAGGGTCACCTTCCCGCGATCCCAGCGCCTTCTCGCGGGGTACTCACTTAGATGTGCCGCCGGCTCGGGGCGTTGCGCCTGTTGTCGGCCGTTCCCAATGCTAATGGGGAGCCGAATTTGTCGGCAAGCTGAAAGGCGGCGATCGAATCTCTTTTGCCAAGGCCCGGCGGGAAAGGTCTAAAATCAACAATATGCCAGACACTGATCCTGCAGCCGGCAAAGCACCTTCTCCAAACCCCAACGAGAAGCTGGTGCGTGTCTTTGATACCGAGCTTGAAACCGAGGCCATGGTCGTTCGTGGCCTTCTCGAGTCCGGCGGGATTGACTGCCAATTCAGCGGGCTTGAAAACTCTCCCGATGTGCTCCCCGTCGGCGGCTATACCGTGCTGGTCAGAGAGGAGGATGCGGCCAGGGCGCGGGAGGTGATTGCGGAGTACCGGCGCACTCCCGGCGAGGATCTGGCAGAAAGTGACTGGAGTGGAGATCCGCCTGCTTAGGGAGCGCCCGCGACTTAGCGGCACAGGTGAAAAACACTTTCAATGTGGTAACTCTGAGGAAATAAATCGATGAAGTGCCCCTCCTCAATGCGGTAGCCGCGATCGACAAGAAAGCGCAAATCGCGCGCAAGCGTTGCCGGGTCGCAGGAGACATAACGGATGGCGGCGGGAGCGAGGCGAGCAAGCGAGTGCACGATTTTCTCCCCCACACCGGCTCGCGGCGGGTCGATGACAACCAGATCGGGACGATGCAGACTTACCTTTCCCAGATATTCTGCCGTGGTTGCCTGCACTGCCACTACTTTGTCGCCGGCATTATGGCGAAGATCAGCGAGGGCGGCCGACGAGGCCTCTACGGCAACAACCCTTTGAAAGCTCCGCGCCAAAACAGTCGAGAAGAGGCCGACCCCGGCATAAAGATCCAGTGCCAGCCCACCAGACGCTCCGCCAGTCACTACCTCGATCAGTTCATCAATCAAGAAGCGGTTCACCTGAAAGAAGCTCGCCGCGCCGACGCGATAGGAAGACCGCCTGGTTTGATAGACAAGCTGCGGGTCTTCGGAGGATGCGAGTCGGTTCCCGTCTTTGGGCCGGCCTGGAAGTGCCTCGGCAAATAGAGCGACCCCGGTGATCTCCGGCACGAGTTGGATGAGCCTTCCGACTAGCGGCCGGGCATCTCGCCGACGGGTGCCTTGCCGGCAGTAGGCTGACACGAGGAGTGCGCTGTCGGAATGATTTGCAAAAAGTTCGATTTCTGTGATTTCCGTCGGAAACCCGGCTGAACGCCCTACGCTCCACATCGCCTGAATGGCGCGATTGATGAGCGGTGAGCTGATCGGACACTCCTCAACAGGGAGCAGCCGATGGGAGCGGAATTCGTAGTACCCCAGGGCGAAAACGGGCGAGCTCTGTACTTTGAGGCGCGTACGGTTGCGGTACTCCCATTCGGCGGCATGGTGGATCCCTAATTCGCAGGGCAACTCAAGCTTTGCGGTGCGCCGGAGAGTTTCTTTCAGAATTGCCGTCTTGATGGCAATTTGCCGTTCGTAGCGAGCATGTTGGTAATGACATCCGCCGCAACGCCCAAAGTAAGGGCAACCGGGCCCGATTCTTTCCGGTGAAGCGGCGCCAATCGATTCTAGCCGTGCCCGCACGAAACCCGGTTTTTCCTCGATGGAGCGGGCCTCAACCCGCTCACCTGGAAGGACAAAAGGCACAAAAACACTTTTCCCCGGGCCGGGCTGATTGGTGCGCAGGCGGGCCAGACCATCTCCCCCGTAGACGAGCTTCTCAATTTCAAGTTGCACGTTTGTTCGATTCTACGCGGGCAGCGGGCGCGAGCCGCCGCATCTTCCCGGTTCTCGGGTTGCGTCCCATGCCCGGCGGCAGGATAGACTTGTCGCTCGTGGACTTGGGAGCGAATTCGTCTTTGCGGGGCTCGGCCGTCGGGCTATTCCTTTTCGACATCTGCGAAGAGATCAGGCTCGACGAACTGCGGGCGATTCTTGGAGCCCGCCGGCTGGGCGAAGGCTTGAAGCATGCGGCGGCCGAGCAATTGTTTTTTGAGCGGCCGCCGGTGGTCGAGGACGCCCAGTTCCCGGGGGAGGCGCAGGCGCGCGTGCAAGTGAAATACTACGACTATGGCGTGCTGAGCGTTCTGTTTGAATTCCCCTTTGGCGGCGACTGGCCGGATCTGATTGCGCTCTCTTCCCGCTGGATCTCAGGTACCGACCTTCCCAGCCGTGCCGAGGAGATCGGGAAAGAGAAGATGGCGCGGGCCCGCCCGGCGCTGGTCAAACCCTACGAGCGCTGGTTGAGCGAGGATTATTTTATCTTCTTCATGCGCGAAATCACCGGCAGCCCCCCGGCGGCCCACCTGTTGAGCTCCTGCGGGCAGCAAATCGCCCAGGTCGTGCGCGGGGAAAATTCCGCCTTGTCAGAAGATGAAATGAGCGAGATCCTGCAGTCGGCGATGTCCTATTACCCTAACGATCTCGCCGTTTTGGGGTGGAATGCCGCCTTTGTGTACGATTCGGCGGCGGGCTCGGAGACCACCCTGCAGCTGCTCGAATATGCCAACTCCCAGCTGCTCGAGTTCCGCTACTATGACGACCTGCTCACCCGCGAACTAGCGCGGGTATACGACTCCCTTGACAAGAATACGGCCCTGATTGGCCGCTGGCGGCTGCCGCGCGAGGCCTCGCGCCTGCAGACCGTGCTGCTCGATGTAACGGAGCTGACCGAGCGGGCCGATAACGCCATCAAGTTCCTGAGCGACATGTTCTCGGCGCGTCTCTATCGGCTTGCGGCAAGCAAGGTGGGTGTTCCCGATTACAAAAGCCTGACCCAGAGAAAGCTGCGCACGGCCGAAGACCTGTATCGCTTCCTGATCGATGAATTCCATCAGTCGCGCACCTTCTGGCTGGAAGCGCTGGTTGTGCTCATCCTTTTGATCGAGCTCGCCTATGTCTTTCACGGCAGGATGTGAGCAGCCTTCTGTCCGGTTCATATATAAGGTTCACATATAAAAGAGGCTTAGCCTGGGGACAAGGTAATTTTCGAGGAGCTTCTTGTGCGCATATTGCTTCTGTAATTGCTCAATCTGCGCCCCAGTCATTTTGCGGCGGTAAGGGGCAAGCTCGCGGTCGGCCCTGGCGCGCACGGCCGCCAGTTCCTCTTCCGGCGCCACAGCAACCAGGACGGCAAAGAGTTTTTCTTCAAGCACGGTTAGCCGCCGTTCGAGATCTTCCAGGCGCGACGGCAAAGCTTTCGATGAGATCTCATCGGCCAGTTGGTCGAGCGACACCACCACTTCCCGCACCACCGCCCGCGCAGAAAAACCCGAGCGCGCCGGGATGTTTACCGATTCCAGCTGCCGGGCATTGCGGCGTATAAAGTTGGCGATATCCGGCGCCTGAAACCCTTCGCTAGCGGTTGGTTTCTTCGCGCCTCCGACCGAAGCGTCCTTAATCTCTTCCGCCGCAGCGAGCACCTCCTGGGCACAGAATGCGAGGCCGTTCACTTTTCGGGTTTTCGATGGGCGAGCGTCGTACTTTTCAAAGGTGGCGTCGATCCCTCGCAACACGGCCTCAAGCGGGATGCCGGTGTCTTTCCAGATCTCGATAAGCGCCCAGTCAAGAGTCGAAAGCATCAGAGTCGTGCCCCGCCGGCGGCAGAAGTGCTCTTCGATTTCGGTGAAGTAATTGAAGTAGTTCCGCACTCACTCCCCGCACGGCCTTTGAAGCGCGCACCTGATACCATTCTCAACCGCCGCGAGAGCGGGCCGCCTTGCCCGGACGCGACCGCGGGTTAGCGCTGTTTGCGGCTTTCGAACTAGAATTTCTTTCCCAGAGGATCCGCAGACCTTCGAGGGTTAGAAATTCATCCACCTCCTGGATATACTCCGATCCGGTTCCCATCAGCGGCGCCAGGCCCCCGGTGGCAATAACCCGTGCGGCGCTACCCAGTTCGGCAAGCAAGCGTGCGAGAACCCCGTCCACAAGCCCTATATAGCCGTAATAGAGACCCGACTCGAGGCTCCCCACCGTAGTCGTGCCAATCACACGCGGCGGCTTGCGTATATCCACCCGCTGCAGGCGGGCAGTGCGGCTGAAAAGGGCATCGGCCGACACACCGATTCCGGGGCAGATCACCCCGCCCTGGTACTCTCCTTTCGCGGTGACGCAGTCGAAAGTCGTAGCCGTGCCGAAGTCGACCACGATTGAGGGCCCGCCGTATTTGTCGAAGGCGGCGACGGCATTGACAATGCGGTCGGCACCGACCTCCGCCGGATTGTCATAGAGCACGGGCATTCCCGTCTTGATGCCCGGCTCGATGAACAAAGGCTTCTGGTTGAAATAGCGTTCGCACACCCGCCGCAGGGTGGAATCAAGTGGAGGCACGACAGAGGAGACCACGATCCCGTGAATCTCTCTGGCCTCGAGTCTCTCCATCGAAAACAGGTTGCGGAAGAGAACCCCATATTCGTCGACCGTCTGCGTGGCGCGGGTGGTTACCCGCCAGTTCGCGACCAACCGGTCGTACCCCGCCGGCGCCACGGAGTCGGAGTTGGCCGAGGCAAACACGCCGAGCACGGTGTTGGTATTACCGACATCAAGAACCAGAAGCATATGCTCTAGATCACGCTGTTACTTGGGTGTTTCGTGGGTAGCCGCGGACGATTCCCGCCGTTCCCAGGTGAGCGAGGCGCTGTGCACGATGCGGAGCCCCTCGTTCGTGCGCACACGCAGAAATCCACGCCCATCGAGGCCTTCACTGATTCCCTCCCATCCGCCACCCTCTTCCTCCATACGCACGCGGGTGCCCCGCACCAAGGACGAAGCTTGCTCGAAGCGCCGGAAGATCTGCGTCCCTTTGTCAGAACCGGTGAGTAAGCTGCGGTATTCGCGGTCCAGAGATTTTAGCAAAGCAGCGCAGAGCTCGACCCGGGAGCAGCTCTTGCCGCTTGCCATCCGCAGCGATGTCGCGCTATGCCCAAGCTCTCCGGGAAAATGCGTCTGATTCACATTGATTCCGATCCCCACGACGATATGCCGCACCGAAGTTGCCTCGGCACTCATCTCGGTTAGAATCCCGGCGACTTTTTTGCCGCCAAGCAGCACATCATTGGGCCACTTCAGATCGGGAACCAATTCGGGCTCGATCTGGCGTACCGCCGATTCGACCGCAAGCCCGGCGGCTAGCGAGAGAACCAGGACATCGGAGGGCGGCAGCTTCGGTCTCAGGAGCACCGAGCAGTAGATCCCGAGCGACTGCGCCGAATACCACCGTTTCATCCCGCGCCCGCGCCCCGCAGTCTGCTGCTCAGCGAGAAATACGCTGCCCTCTGCCGCCCCGCTTTCGGCGGCTTTGATGGCCAGCGTATTGGTCGATCCTGCTCGGTAACAGTGATGCACCTGGCGGTTGAAGATCGTACCGCGAAGGAGCGGCTCGAGCATTTCCGGAAGCAGCAGGTCGGGAACCGTCCGCAACTGGTATCCGCTTCGATGGTGGCCGGCGATGTCGACCCCCAGCTCTCGCAGCCGCTCGATCAGGTTCCAAACTCCGGCCGCGGTGATGCCGATCTCTTCGGCAAGTTTCGGTCCGCTGATCACCACCGTGGGATGCTCGCTCAAGACGCGAATGATCCGGGCCAGCCTCTGATCGCGGTCGGCCCATTGCGCTCGCGAGGCTGCGGTCCGCATTTTGCGAATGTGGGTCGTGGGGAAATTATCGGGCAGGGTAGAGGAAAGGACAAACCCCAACTCCGCGATTGGGGAGTGCAGGCCGAAGCACGAAGCGGGTCGCCGCGCTAGGATAAAGCTATAGCTTCGACCTTCATCCTCGGGATTGAAACTTCCTGCGACGAAACTGCCGCCGCCGTCGTGCGCAGTGGCGAGCAGGTGGTTTCAAACGTGGTCGCTTCCCAGTTCGCCACGCACCAGCCTTACGGCGGTATTGTGCCAGAATTGGCCTCGCGCGAGCACCTGCGGGCCATCCTTCCGGTGGTCCGCCAAGCGCTTAGCGAAGCCGGAAAAAGCTATGCAGCAGTTGACGCCCTGGCCGTGACCCAGGGGCCCGGGCTTGCCGGATCCTTGCTGGTCGGCATCAGCTATGCCAAGGCGCTGACATTTGCGCTCGAAAAGCCGCTCATTGCCGTCAATCACCTGGAAGGTCACATTCATGCGGTCCTGCTCGAAGAGCGCCAGAAGGGGCACCGCGAACTGGCGCTCCCGGTGCTCGCTCTGGTGGTCTCGGGCGGGCATACTCACCTGTACCTGGTGGAAAGGCAGGGCGAGCTCTGGTCGTATAGAAATGTCGGCCACACGCGCGATGACGCCGCTGGCGAGGCCTTCGACAAGGTGGCAAAACTGCTCGCGCTCGGCTTTCCCGGCGGTCCCACGATCGACCGCCTTTCAGGCCACGGCGATGGGCGGGCGGTGAAGTTCGCGCCGTCCCAAATGAAACATCCCGACCGAAAGACCCGCGGACGTCAAGTAGAGGTGGGGGGTGGCCGACGTTTCGATTTTTCCTACAGCGGGATTAAAACCGCGGTGCTCCGGTATGTCGAGACCCACCAACTGCTGCCCTCGATTGAAGCACGCCGGCAAGCAGTTGCCAGCCTGGCTGGGCCGAGGATCGAAGACTATCTGGCGAATTGCGACCAGCCGACGCTAGACCTGATTGCATCATTCCAGCAGGCCGTGGTCGAAGATCTGATCGAGAAGACTCTGGCCGCAGCTCGCGAATACCAGGTCGCGGGCCTGTTCGTCACCGGCGGGGTCGCAGCCAACAACCAACTCCGCGAAAGGTTCGACCGCGAGGCTGCCAGCGCCGGCTTTCCCGTGTACTTTCCCTCCCGGCCCCTCTCGACCGACAATGCCGCCATGATCGCGGCGGCGGCCTATCCAAAGCTCCTCGCCCGGCAGTTTGCGCCAGTTGAGTTCTCAGCCGACGCTTCTATGGCGCTCGGATAATTGACGGAGACGGTTCAGATCTCTTTCAGCCGGGTGTCTTCGATGTCCATGTCTTTGAACTCGCTCGATTCAAAGACTTCACCGCATTCAAGACACTCGACGAATTCGGCATCTTCTTCGCGGGCGACAATCTTGACGCGGGGGTGCTTGCATGGGGCCATATTGCGGCTCTTTTCGGTGGGTTGAGAAGGACGGGATGTAGTCATAGATTCCGGTCCAGCATCCTCGGACCCGAGCCGTCCGCAGGAAAATCCTCACCGGAATTTGGCGGTATTCTTAGCCGGAAGCAGGCGATTGTCAAGCCAGAAATCAGCCCCTCAGCCCATGGCCGTTTTGGACAATACTTGGTTGCAGCATGAACAGGGCAATAGTGTCGGTACAGCTGATGTCTCTAAGTCGCTAAGGGCCTTGAGCTTACGCTTTCGCGGCGGCCGGCACTGAGCTTGGGGACGCCTTAAGGAGACGGGCGTATAGTGCGCCAGGTTGACGGTTTCTCCCGTTGCAGGCGGGCATTCGAAAGAAGTTGAAGGTTTCGTAAGCGGCTTCGGAAAGAGAGCTAAGGCAAAGTTTTCAAAAGAAAGTGAGAATTCACAGCCTGCTGTCTCCGGGAGGATAAGCGGCTCGCACAACGTAAAATCAGCGGTTTTGAACGGCATCTCGAGGAGAGACTTCCGTGACTAAGAAAGCGACAACAATGGCAGAAAATACCCTTCCCTCAGTTGCCAAGCCGCCCGATCGGAATGGCGAGGTCAAACCTTCCATTTACATGGACAACCATGCAACCACTCCGGTCGATCCGCGTGTGCTCGAAGAGATGCTTCCTTACTTCAGTGAAAAGTTCGGTAATGCTGCGAGCCATAGCCACTCCTTCGGCTGGGTAGCGGAGGAGGCCGTTGAGACCGCGCGCCGGCGTACGGCGAAGCTGATCGGCGCTCGGCCCGAGGAAATCGTCTTCACATCAGGCGCTACCGAAAGTGACAACCTGGCGATCAAAGGCGTGGCCGAGATGTATCGCGGGAAGGGAAATCACATCATTACGGCGGTCAGCGAACATCGCGGCGTACTCGATACCTGCCGGCGCCTCGAAAAACAGGGGTTCCGGATCACCTACCTGCCGGTCGGGAAAGACGGATTGATCGATCTGGCGGAGCTCTGCAGCATGATCGGCCGGGGGACGATTCTCGTCACCATCATGGCTGCAAACAACGAAACTGGCGTGCTGCAACCGATCGAGGAAATCGGCAGGCTGTGTCGCGAGCGCGGAGTCCTGTTTCACAGCGATGCAACCCAGGCGGTCGGAAAGATGCCGATCCATGTGCGCAGTCACAGCCTGGATTTGCTCTCTATTTCCGCTCATAAGCTGTACGGGCCAAAGGGTGTGGGGGCTCTTTTTGTTGGCCACACCGATGCCCCGGTCGAGATTGCGCCGATAATCGATGGCGGGGGCCACGAGCGCGGCATGCGTTCGGGAACCCTTAACGTGCCCGGCATCGTTGGCCTGGGAAAGGCCTGTGCTCTCGCTGGGGAAGAAATGCCCCAGGAGTCCTGTCGACTCGCAGGGCTGCGCAACCGGCTTCGCGACAAGATCCTGTCTCGACTGGAGGGCGTTTCAATCAACGGCTCCATGGAACATCGCTTGCCGGGCAACCTGAATCTCAGCTTCGCCGCTATTGAAGGCGAGTCTCTCTTGATGGGCATTCCCGAGATTGCCCTCTCAAGCGGCGCCGCCTGTAACGCGACATCGCCAGAGCCTTCCTATGTATTGCGCGCCCTCGGGATCGGAGATGATTTGGCGCAGAGCTCCATCCGCTTCGGCCTGGGCCGCTTCAACACCGAGGCCGAGGTCGACTATGTCGCCGGGCGGGTAATCGAGACCGTCGCACGGATGCGCCAACTGTCGGCGACGTGAGTAGCGTCTCGAGTCCTGGGGCAAACTGGTACTCTAGACGTGCCGGCGTGCCCGCCGCGCTTTCAAATGTCTGTCGCCTACCAAAATGCCGTAGCCCGCATGTACGCGCTCGGGCACGAGTTGCAGCACCCGCCTGCATCGAAATTCGACCTGGCGCACATGCAGGCTCTGCTCAGCGGGCTCGAAAATCCCGAGCGGCGCTTTCCGAGCGTGCTGATTGCGGGGACAAACGGCAAAGGCTCGACCGCGGCCACGCTTGCTTCTATCCTCGCGACCTCGGGATTGCGTACCGGCCTGTATACCTCTCCGCACCTGATGCGCATCAACGAGCGTATTCGGGTCGATGGCGATGCCATCGACGATGAGAAATTCGCCCTCTTGCACGACCTTGTCGATCGCACGGCAGAAAGGTTGATCGAAGACGGCGAACTGGCCTCGCATCCCAGTTTTTTCGAGATGCTCACGGCGATTGCGTTCGAGTACTTCTCGACGGCCAAGCTTGACATTGCCGTGCTCGAAGTGGGAATGGGCGGCCGCCTGGATGCAACCAATGTGGTTGAGCCCCGAGTCAGTGTGATTACCGACATTTCGCTCGATCACCAGAAATTTCTCGGCGATACGGTCGCCCAAATCGCTCGCGAGAAAGCGGGAATTATCCGCCCCGGGGGCATAGTCGTCACCTTGCCGCAAGCGCCCGAGGCGAACGACGTAATCGGAAATGCCATTCTTGAGAAGAATGCACGTGCCGTGAGTGCCGCCGATTACGTGCCCTCGCTTACCGCCCACGTTCGCCCGTTAACGACCTGGGCGGGTACGAAGACCTCTCGCTATGCGCTCGAGCTTATGGGAAAAGAGATTTTGGTCGAAACGCCTCTCCTCGGCCGCCACCAGTTGCGCAACACAGCTCTGGCAATTGCCACGGCCGAACAGCTGGGCGCTCAGGGTTTCAGCATCAGTCCGCAGGCGATCGAGCAGGGAATTCGCCGCACGCGCTGGCCGGGCAGGTTTCAGGTCCTGCCCCCGACCGGCGCGCGGGGTGAAGTGGTGCTCGATGTGGCGCACAATCCTGCCGGAGCCTGGGCGTTGCGCTCGAGCTTGTCCGCCTACTACGAAAACCGGCGGCTCGTGATGGTATTTGGCGCAATGCGGGACAAAGCAATCGGGGAGATTGCCGAGATTCTATTCCCGCTGGCAGACCTGGTCATTGCTACCCAGGCGGAAAACCCGCGGTCGGCGACCGGCGAAGACATACGCGAAGCGGGCGCGCGTACGCACACTCAATTCGAGCTCACTCGCTCCGTCTCCGCCGCCCTTGAGCGTGCATGCCGACTCGCCGCAGGCGAGGCGCTGGTGGTCGTGACGGGATCGATTTACGTCGTAGGGGAAGCCATGCAGGCCCTCGGAGTCAGTCCCGATGGACAATAGCAGCGTGACGGAAGCGGTTCGCGACCGTTCCCATCGGGCGATTCGGCCGGCAGCGCGCAAGTACGGTATGTTAAGCCGGCTGCGTTCTTATCTTTTTTTCGACCCACTCATCTGGTTCTATACCGTTGCTTTTGGTGCGGCTTCGATTCCGTTCGGCCTGTTTGACAAAGACGGCAGGATGCTGCACGCGTTCGCCCGCGCCTGGGCCTGGCTAACCATGAAGAGCGTTTGCTCTCCGCTCCGGGTTGAGGGACTGGATCAGATCGACCCCACCAGGCCGAACGTCTACGCCGTGAATCATGCCTCCGCCCTTGATATTCCTGTGCTTTACGCCTATCTGCCTTTCCAGTTCCGCATCGTGCATAAGAAGGAGTTGCTCGGCTATCCCGTCGTTGGCTGGTATCTGAAGCGCTCCGGGCAGGTTTGCGTGGATCAGCAGAACCCGGCGCGCTCGATTGGACAAATCAGGTCTGCGCTGCGTACCTTGCGCGGGGGCATGCCACTGGTCATTTTCCCCGAAGGCGGCCGGACCTCCGATGGTCAGATTCAGAAGTTTCTGCCAGGAGCATTCTTCCTGGCCATCAAAGCCCAGGTCGAGGTCGTACCTGTTGCCTTGCGCGGCATGTACCAACTCCTGCCCATGAACACATATCACATCAAGCCCCGACCCCTTGAAATGAGGGTGGGTAAGCCGATCGCTACCGCCGGGTTGACGCTGCGGCAAATGGAGGAGCTGTCATCCAGGGTGCAACGGGCACTCGAAGAGCTGTACTACGCTGATGATCCAGGTTCGCCTCCCTGAGACCCTGGTCTACTCTCTTGATTCGGAAATGGCTGCCGTTTGCGGCCCGAAAGGAAAACACGATGCGAAGGATTCTTCCGAAGGGCACGCTTGCCATAGCCATGGTCGCCCTGAGTGGAACGGCCCTGAAGGTATTTGCCGGCCAGGACAGCGTCTCGCGCGAGCATCCCCGTTACTCGCAAGCCAGTCTCAGCGGAAGTTACGCCTTCGTGGGCACGTACGCCGCTAATATTGCCGCTAATCTTGGGGTGATGAGCTTTGACGGCATCGGCGGCGTGAAAGGTGTGGTGATTGTGAACCAGCCGGCAGCCAACGGACTGAGAACCTTAGTCAGGGTTACGGTGAACGGAACCTATTCTGTCAACAACGATGGAACAGGGGTCATCGCATTTACGGTAACGTTTGCCGACGGCCACACGGCGGATGTGACCGAAGATTTTGTCATCACCCATGCCGAGTCGCGTGGCGGGGTACTGATTGCGACCTCGATGTTTGACGCCCAAGAGCAACCGAGTGTTGTCATTTCCGGCAACGTGTTCGTCACCCACACGTACACGAGGCGTCCAGATTGATACGACACCACACCGGGTTGGACCTGCTTGGCCCTGTCGTGCATAATCTCCCGGCGGAAGTCCTACGCCCAATGATCCTGGCCTTCGCTTTTCTGTATCTCGCATGCGCGCTTCGAGCTGACGCACAGATCTCGAACAAGGCAATCGTGACCGAAGCCGAAACTTTTATGCAAAGCGCAGAAGCGCGCCTCGCCAGTTTGAGCGTGACCACGAACCAGGCCGATTGGGTACACGACAACTTCATCACTGACGATACCGAGGCTCTGGCGGCTGCCGCGAACGACAAAGTGACGGCGGCTACGACCGAGCTGGTCGAGCAGGCCAAACGCTTCGATGGCCTGCCCATGCCGGCGGATCTGGCGCGCAAATTTCTCCTGCTGAAGCTCTCGCTTGCTGCCCCCGGGCCCAAGGATCCGGCGCAGCGCAAGGAGATGACATCGATTGCAGCTTCGCTGATGTCAGATTACGGCAAGGGCAAGTACTGTGAGGCTTCAGGCAACTGTCTCGACATTACGCAAATTGAAAGCCTCATGGCAGAGAGCCGCGATCCCGCCCGTCTGAAGGAGGTGTGGATGGGATGGCATGCGGTCGGCGCGCCCATGCGCGAGCGTTATGCCCGTTTCGTCCAGCTGTCAAACCTTGGAGCGCGCGAACTGGGATTCGCCGATACGGGTGCGCTCTGGCGGGCCGGCTACGACATGGCACCGGAGCAGTTCGAGGCCGACCTCGACCGCCTGTGGGGCGAGCTCCGCCCCCTCTATCTCGCTCTCTATACCTTCGTGCGGGCACGTCTTTTCGAGAAATACGGGCCCGAGCTTGTGCCGGCGGATCAACCGATGCCCGCTCACCTGCTCGGCAATCCCTGGGCGCAGACCTGGGGCCACGTCTTTCCTCTTCTGGGTTTCTCCGAGAACACGGGCGGCTATGACCTGACCTCGCTGCTCCGGGCAAACCAGCTCGATGCGAAAGGCATGCTGAGCTATGGCGAGAATTTTTATAAGTCTCTCGGATTTGAGCCGCTGCCGAAAACATTCTGGGAGCGTTCGCTCTTCACCAAACCCGCCGACCGCGAAGTGGTCTGTCACCCAAGCGCGTGGGACATCGATAATCGGGAGGATGTGCGCGTCAAGATGTGCATCCAGATCCGCGACGAAGATTTCGTGACCATTCACCACGAGCTGGGACACAATTTTTATCAGCGGGCGTACAAAGACCAGTCTTACCTGTTCAAGAATGGCGCCAATGACGGTTTTCACGAGGCTATTGGCGACACCATTGCTCTGGCTATCACGCCCGAATATCTCGATAAGATCGGGCTGCTGCACAAGCTGCCCCCGGCCGAGGCCGACATGCCGATTCTGCTCCGGCAGGCGCTCGACAAAGTAGCTTTCCTGCCGTTCGCCCTGCTGATCGACAAGTGGCGATGGCATGTGTTTTCCGGCGACATCCCGCCCGAAAATTACAACCGCGCCTGGTGGGACCTGCGTCTGCGCTACCAGGGAATCGCACCCCCGGACGCGCGCAGTGAGTCCGACTTCGATCCGGGAGCAAAATACCACGTCGCCTCAAACACGCCCTATGCGCGCTACTTCCTGGCGGCCATCTACCAGTTTCAGTTCTATCGTGCGCTATGCCGGGAAGCGCGCTATCAGGGGCCGCTCAACCGGTGCACGTTTTTTGGCTCAACCAAAGCCGGAGCCAAGCTGAAACACATGCTCGAAATGGGGCAGAGCCGGCCCTGGCCCGACGCCATGGAGGCCCTGACCGGTGAGCGTCAGGCCGATGCCGGCGCCCTGCTTGAATACTTCGCTCCCTTGAAGAAGTGGCTGGACGAAAAAAACCAGGGGCAAAAGCTGGGCTGGTAAGCAAGCGAGCGGCGTACCCTCGCATGTACTTCTCATCTCGTTGGTTTCCCGTGATCATAGCGCTGCCGCCCTCCTCGCAGCCGGCTACCTGTCCATGCGTCAGGCCACGGGAGAGCTGGTTCCCCAAAGCAGGAAAGTTAACTGTTCTGGGCCGAGGAACAGGTGCGGAGGTCCTCAGTCAATCAGAGCAAATCCCCGGCGGAGAGACGCCATTCTCTTCGCCAGAGAATCAACAGTCCGGCATTCGCCAGCTTTGACGGGGTTACAGGCGGGATGATCCTCGATTTGAGCGAACAAGGCATGTCTATGGCGGCACTCGCGCCGCTTGAAGCACACAGCGTGCGCCTTTCGCTGGGCGAACCGGCAACCCATCTTGAGACCACAGGGTACGTGGCTTGGGCAGATGCCCTGGCGCGGGCAGGGGTACGCTTCTCGGACTTACCCGGTCAGGCCCGGGCGCGGTTGCACGAATGGCTCACGTCGAATGGTTCCGCCCCGAGCTGGAAGGCGCCTACCTGGATAGTGCGCGATATCGCTTCCGAGCGAACCGGTTCCGGCACTACCTGGGCGATTAATGTGGAGCCGGCTTCCCGCCTGCGCCGTACGGCGAGAGCCTCGACCAGCGTGCAGTACGAGTTCAAATCGCTCGGATCGGACCTGAACCTGGCCTTAAGCTTGATCGCAACCCGCGCCTGTTCGATCACCCGCGGAACCGGAGCGGCTGTTGCCTTGATGGGAGACGGCGGCATGACCTGCCGCGCGGTCGCAGGAAGCAATGTCCCGAATATCGGCACCCCAGTCGACATCGGCCGGGGCTTCACCGGCGAGTGCATCCGCCGAGGGCAGAGCTTGCGCTGCGACGACGCCCAATCGGATCCGCACGCCGACCACGAAGCCTGTCGCAACCTTGACATCCGCTCAATTCTCGCCGCTCCCATACGCTACGAACGCGATGACGTCGGTTTGCTCGAGGTCTTCTCCTCCCGGGCCGCAGCCTTTGACGACGGAGATCTGGCCGTGGTCGAGCGTTTGGCCCAAACTGTCGTTCTTACTCTCAGCCGCGCCGAGGCATTCCGCCAGTCATAGGCGTCATGTTTTCTGCATTTCCAGCGCAGGTGTGACCCACTTTCTCCGTCGTCTATGGAATTGACAAGCAGAACGTTTGCAGGCTGGGACTGCCTGCGCCTCGTGCGTTCGAGGCGGACGGATAATGAAGGCGTAAATGCGCTCAAAATTGTTTTTTAACCTGACTCAGCTCGGCGAAGCAGACGCCGCTGTGCCCGGAGCTGAAGATATCGTCAGCTCCGGAGATGCGGCTTTGTTTTCGAAGGACTCTGTTTTCACGGAAGGGAGGTCAAATTTAAAAATGATCCTGACAGCAAGGCCAGGACCAGATTTGGCCCCAAAAACAAGCGGAGCCGAAAATCCCGAATGCGCAGGCCGCCAAAACCGAGCTACCTCAACGGGTCAGATCCGAGGCTGCGGCCGCGGAAACTGGGCACTTCCCACAGGCTGATCATGCGGCACATTTCGTGAACGCGGTCGCGCATTCGCTCGCCAATGCGATCGCCGAGCGTCTGCTCGCGATTTACTCTCCGCGCGCGTCCGTCGGGCGTGTCAGTGTCAGATGCAGCCGGGGGACCGTCGTGAAAATTCGTGGTAAGAACTGTCGTCCGCTCGCCCTCATAACGCTTATTCAGGATGAAACTGATCGTGTCCTTTACCCACCCGCTGGGTATTACGGCGCCGAGGTCATCGAGGACGACGACCTCGGATTCGAAAACCGGGCGCAGGATTTCAAGCGAAGTCATTTGCACCGAGGGGTCGTAGGAATTCTTGATCTTCTCGAGCAGCTCCTGAAAGCCGCAGAAGTAACAAGCGATGCCTTTGGTCAGAATGAGTTCGCGGATGATACCGATGGCCAGATGGGTTTTGCCGGCGCCTGCCCGCCCGACAAAAATCAAGCCCGTTTTGTCGATCGGATACTGCTCAACAAAGCTCTGCGCCTTGGCCTTGGCATGAGCCAGATTCTGGAAACAAGGATCGGTTCTGTAATTTTCGAGCGTACAGGTCTTATAACGCGGGGGAATGCCGGCGTTCTGAAGAAGACGCTCAGCTCGAGCCCGAAGCTGGCATTCGCAGCGGGCCACGCCCTGCTTGATGCCCACGCCCACAGTTCGCCAGCCGCTTCCCTGACACTCGGGGCAGATCTTGGCTGTCTCAAGCTGGTTGACATCCACTGACATACTTTTGACCATAACAACCCCAGCATTCGCCCCAGTCGGTAAAGCCGGCTTGCGGGTGATGAGAGCATTTCTCCGATTGTGCCCGCTTGCTCGTCCGTTGCCAGATCTCCGGCCGCTTCAAATATCCCGCCTCCTGATAGAACCTGACGGGATTGGGAATAAAGCGCAAGTCCGCAGGATCCCATTCCGCCACTGCCGTGGCCAGATGGCGGGTGCCCGCCAGCACCGCCTCCTGTCCGTCGCGCACGATGGCATCGGCGATGGCCACGCGCTGAGGATGGGGGGTGGGCTTATCTTTCAGATGCTCATTGGCGGGATGCAAATGAGCAATCACGTCGATATCTTCCCGGACGAAGCCGTCTGCATTGGCGAAGAGTCCTGGCTGCATTGTCTTCCTCGCTTCCTGCTCCAGGATGCGGCCGGCAGAAGCTTCACCCGAACGTTGTTTTCTTTTGCGCTCCTTGGCGGCTTGCCGCTCCTGCTCATCGCGAACCATGCGCCGCGAAAAAATAGCCCCGCGCGTATTACGCTGGGCCACTCCCTTCGCCAGCAACTCCGCAATACACTCCAGGTTCGAAGCGATGTCACCACCAATCGCCGCGGCGACTTCTTCGTCACCCCACGGCCGACCGCCAGCATCCACAAACACGCCTCGATCCGGGCATTCAAACAGCAGACAGAGCATATCCATCCATACCCCTTTGGCGGCCTTCGAGCAACGCCGCAGGCTTGGATCCTTCTGCCAATCGCCGGGGTAAAAGATGAATCCGGGCAGCTTCGCCATACGCAGTCATAGTATCTGCCCGAGCGCCGAGCTCACGGCAAGAGAAAAAATTCTATTTCGTGTGTACATGTTGTGGAGATGTAGGCTCGCTTGTGGAGGACGGAGGAAAACCCGAACCCTCGACAAATTTGCTTGCGCTTGGCTGGGTTTTGAAATGCATTGACCGATTTTCATTTTATTTCTGTTTCAATTTCATTTTCATCTTCATTTACGGACATGAGCGTGACCACGCCGTGACCGGAGTGCGACCGTGACTATACCAGGAGAAGACTCGAGATCAGTCCAGGGAGGTGGAGAAAGGCTCGATGGGGCAAGCCTTTTCAGGGAGGCAGGAGCCAAACTCGGCATCTGGTCGCCATTTTCACAGTTGACAATGAGAAAACACAGGAGCTAAATAACTTCGGCGAGTTTCCCCCTCAACGAGTGACCCGTGGCCAGCTTGGCTGAGAAGGTGGAGACATCCCTAGGAGACACGATGAACAAAGCAGATCTTATCGATCGCATTGCTGCTGACTGCGGTATGAGTAAGACCCAGGCCGCGAGCGCAATCGATACAACCGTAGAGAGCATCACTGGTGCTTTGAAGAAAGGGGACCGGGTTGCACTGATCGGATTCGGTACGTTTTCCGTCTCCCAGCGCAGGGCGCGCAATGGGCGCAACCCGCAAACCGGCGCCACCATAAAGATTGCCGCCCGCCGAGTTGCCAAATTCAGCGCCGGAGCGGAGTTGAGGAAGGCAGTCAACCGGGGCAAGTGAGCGGGAACAGTTCTGAAAGATTGATGGCAGGGGGTCGGCCCTGCCTTTTGTTTTGTCTGCAGGTGGCCGCAACCAGGCAGGCTTTTTCGCCGGGTCGAACTCGTTCCTGGTTTGCTGAATCCTAAGACAGTCCTTTAGAATCAAATCATTCAGCGATCCAGTCTGGGAGTTCCGATGAAAGCGGCAATTCATCCCATATATAGCGAAGTGCGCGTGCACTGCGCGTGCGGCAATACGTTCACCACCCGTTCCACCCACAAGGGCGACATTCACGTAGAAATCTGCTCAAGTTGCCATCCATTCTTTACTGGCAAGCAGAAATTGGTGGACACCGCCGGGCGCGTCGAGCGCTTCCGCCGTAAATACAGCAAGGCGGGAAGCGACAAGAAATAAGATCTTCCGGAGAGAGTAATAATGAGCCCGCCGTGTCTGCGGGCCCCCACTCGACGCGGCCTGCCGGTCCATGTCTGCTCAGGCCGGCTTCGACACTAGGGCCAGGCATTCGCGAAACAGCGATTCAAATGACTCGCCGGAACTGTTTCGTACCACCTGCCGCAAGGCCTTTTCCGCCACAAGATGCTGATAGCCAAGATTTATCAGCGCCGACATGACATCTTCCTGGACCGCGCTCAGCGCCGGCAGCACCTGCCTCGGCTCCCGCTCGCGTGCCGTAAGTTTGTCGCGCAGCTCCATGACCATGCGCTCGGCGGTTTTTTTCCCGATGCCCGGAATCCTGGTAAGGCGAGCGACATCGTTGCCGCGAATGGAGCTGATCATCTCCTCGACGGGCATGCCGCTGAGAATGGTGATGGCCAACTTGGGACCGATGCCGCTGACCGTGAGCAGCTTCTCAAAAAGATCCTTTTCTTCCTGCCGCAGGAAGCCATAGAGCGCAAGCTGATCCTCGCGCACGTGGGTATGGACGTGCAGCGCAACTTCCCCACCCGCCGGCGGAAGCTCGGAAAAGGTGGGAACTGATATGGTCACATCATAGCCGACGCCGGCAATGTCGACGACGACCTGATTGGGACGGCGGGCGATCAGTTTCCCTCGGAGATGAGCAATCATGAAAACAAAATTTTTCTAAGAACCGGTTCTCCCCCAGGAGGTAGAGCATTCAAAACAGAGAACTCTGCCTACGCTGGGGCGCAATCCCAAAGTGCTCATAGGCCAGCTGGGTTGCAACTCTGCCCCGGGGTGTACGGTCGAGAAATCCAATCTGGATCAAAAACGGTTCGTAGATCTCCTCGATCGCATCCGGTTCCTCGGCCAGGGCAGCCGCCAGCGTGTTCACCCCCACCGGTCCCCCCTGATACTTCTCGATGATCGCCAGCAGCAGCCTGCGGTCGACTTCATCAAAGCCGTAGCGATCGACCTCGAGCATCGCCAGCGCAGCTTGCGCCGCAGGCAGGTCGATGCGTCCCGCGCCGCGCACCTGCGCATAATCACGCACCCGCCGCAACAATCGATTGGCAATCCGCGGAGTTCCCCGCGAGCGACTGGCAATCTCAAGCGCTCCGGCGGCATCGATTTCGACGCCCAGAATCTCCGCCGAACGCTCGACGATGATGCGCAGTTCCTCGGGCGTGTAGAACTCCAGACGCAGCACGATGCCGAAGCGTGAGCGCAGGGGCGCCGACAGCAACCCGGCGCGGGTTGTTGCACTCACGAAGGTGAATGGCTTCACCTGCATGGTATGCGTACGTGCCGCCGGACCCTGTCCAATCAGGATGTCGAGTTTATAGTCTTCGAGCGCGGAATAGAGAATTTCCTCTAGCGCGGGCTGTAATCGGTGAACTTCGTCGATGAAGAACACCTGCTTCGGGCGCAGATTGGTGAGTATCGCGGTCAGGTCGCCTTTGATCTGCAGGGTTGGTCCGGAAGTCTGCTGAAAGAGAACCTCCATTTCATTGGCGACGATCGCCGCCAGGGTGGTTTTGCCCAACCCGGGCGGGCCATAGAGCAGCACGTGGTCGAGGGCCTCGCCACGGGATCGCGCCGCTTCTATCGCGACCGCCAGGTTTGCTTTGATCTTCGATTGGCCGATGAACTCGCGCAGCCGCTGCGGCCGCAGCTTAAGCTCGAAGGAAGAATCATCCTCGAGGGGAGCTGCCGAGACCAGCCGATCGCCTACGTCGGGGTATATGTCGGGATGCTGCTTAGGGGAAGCCACTGGCCGGATAGTAGAACGAATATGGGCTGGCGCGCAATGACCGCCCGGCGACCTGTTATTCGCGGGCGGGAGGCAACTATTCTTCTTCTTCTTTGACCTCTCCTCTGGCCGCCTTGGCCTTGTCAATGATCTTTTCCTGCAGTTGTGCCGGGACGATGTCGTAGTGGTGCATCTCCATATTGAAGCTGCCGCGGCCCTGGGTCATCGAGGTCAGGTCGGCGCCGTAGCTCAGCATCTCCGCCATGGGAACCTCGGCACCGATGACTGTGTTGCCGCCTTTGTTGTTCATGCCCTGGATGCGCCCCCGGCGGGAGTTCAGGT
>JAFAWX010000008.1 GCA_019241535.1 Acidobacteriota bacterium
CCAAATCGCGAAGCGCGTAGTCAGCATCACCAGCCCAAAACCTGCGACCAGACCAATCGGCACGATCCACCACCCGAGAACGTCGTGAGCGAACTGATGAGCACAAACAATCCAGCCACGCTGAGACTTGCCCACCGAAACAAGCTCGCTAGGATTTCAATTGGCGAACGGCTGACTTCCGCCCGCGCCAGCGCGGCGTCCGTCATGTACTCGCTGGCTAAGTCTTCAGGGTTTCCTCGCCCTGCGAGAGTGGCGTCGACGTCTCTAGCGCCGAGATGTCCATTCACTGCTAATTTTTCAAGAATATGGCTGCGCAGCTCCTCAATGATGTCATTGACTTCCTCGGTGCCTACACCACGGAGACGTGCGCGTAGCTTGCCCAAGTAGCTGTCGATTTTCTCTAGCTCAGCTAATGCCATCTACTTTCCCTTCGGCACGGGTCTCAGCAGCCGCCCCATGCTTGATGAGAACCTGCCCCAAATCCCGACCATTTCCTGCGCCCGGCGCTTCCCGGCCGACGTGAGGCAGTAATATTTCCGGGGGTGCCCTCCGTCAGATTCCACCCACTCACTCTCCAGGAATCCAAGAGACTTCAGCCGGCTGAGAAGCGGATAGACCGTTCCTTCGGAGATCACCAGATCGGAATCGTTTTCCAAGCGACGCAGAATCTCGAGCCCGTAAAGTCTCCTCTCCCATAGGGCGGCAAGGATCGCCAGCTCCAGGCAGCCCTTTCGGAGCTGGACTTCCCACTTGTCGTTACTTTCCTCATCGCGCACAGTGGCGTTCATTGCAGAATACTATGTATAACATAGTATCTTGCAATCAATAGTACTTATGTAAAACGCAGGACAAGCCGAGAGGAATTCGATCAGTCCGCCAGCCAGTGCAGACCATTTCACATTACAGCCTGCGGTTGGGCGGATCATGGACCTCCATCGGAGAGTTCCGATTGGAGGATTTTCATGCTCGAGGATTATTAGGTTAAGTCTTCAACCGCCGACAGAGTCCGTGCCCGCTGGCTGGCTCGGCAAATAGAGAGCTATCTGGGATGGGCTCAAAACTCACTCTCGCGTCGTGATGTATCGCGGTTGCCGCTCTTCACCTTGAGTTCCCACAGAAGAAGGGCTGCAAAGATGTTGCGTCCTGCCAGCCCTGTATAAAATTGCCCAAGCATCTAAACAGAGACGAAAATGGCTCAGCGGTGGCGGCGGGATCTCGCCGATGGGCAGCATTTCTCGCCCTGATGGGCGGATTCTGCCAGTCGGCCGATCGCCGCGAGCCTCCTTTCGGCTCGCGTATAGAACAGCGGAGACTCTAATCGATTTGGGTCATCATCTGCGAACCACCGGCGGCGCCCTGAAGAAGTGGGCAATCGCCCAAGTCCAGGACTCGCTTGCCGTTGGACTGCTCTGGCTTGCGGGACTCTTTATTCTGCATGTGCCCGGGGCACCCCTGTGGGCAATCGCTGCGGCCGTGCTCCAGATCGTTCCCCACTTCGGGCCTATCCTGGGACTGCTCGGTCCGGTGCTGACCGCGGCCCTTTCGTGGAAAGACTTCGAGCACCCCCTGGGTGTGCTGATTCTTTATGCCGTCATTGTGGTGATTGACGGGCTTTTGCTACAGCCCTACATCATGAGGCGCTCGGCCAAGGTGCCGGTTTGGGCATCCATTCTCGGACCTCTTGTGCTCGGAATAGTCTGGCCCTTTTGGGGGGTGCTGGTGGCCCCCCCTCTGCTCGCGGTGTTGTACGAATACAAAGCTCGTTATCGAAAAAAACCCTCTTGATTTCTCAGCCCCGACCGTACGCGTTCAAGAATTTCTTTCAAGAGACGTGATGTTGCAACACAAGCAGCACATGCTGCACGTCGGCCAATCGAGGGGAATGAGGCGAATGGAAAAAGCATGCTCGAATCCATTCAGACCCTCGGCCGGCGCGCAGGATGTTTGAGAGACCGCTACTTCGGTGTTTCCTTCTCGATAGTGATCTTGAGGTGGGTGGTCACGTCTTTGTGCAGTCTTACCGGAACCGTGAATTCCCCCAGGGTCTTAAGTGGCTCGTGCAACTGGATCTTGCGGCGGTCGACGTTAAAGCCTTTCTTCTCCAGGGCCTCGGCGATGTCGCCCGAAGTTACGGAGCCGAACAGCTGATCGTGTTCGCCTGCCCGCCGCTCGAAAGACACGCCAACGCCTTCGAACTGCTTTGCCAGATCTTCAGCCTGGGCCTTTTCTTTGGCAGAACGGCGCAGGGCCGCGGCCCGCATCTGCTCAATTACCCGCTTGTTGCCGGGTGTGGCTTCGATGGCCAGTTTTCGGGGCAGCAGGAAATTGCGTCCATATCCTTCGGCCACCTTCACCAGGTCGCCGCGCGAACCCAGCTTGGCGACATCTTCTTTGAGAATGACGTCCATGGTAGCCTCCTAGCTTGCCCGGCCCGCGAAGGGCAATAACGCGATATTGCGGGCCTGCTTGATTGCCGAACTCAGGCGCCGCTGGTGGGGCGTGCAGACGCCGGTCAGTCGCCGGGGCACAATCTTGCCGCTCTCGGCCACAAACTGCGCCAGCAGGCGCACGTCCTTGTAATTGATGGCCTCGATTTTTTCGACGCAGAACTTGCACACCTTCTTGCGGCGGAAGTATTTGCGCCCGCCGCCGCTTTCGCGGCCGCCGCCCGGCCCTGAACGCGGGGGACGCCGCTCCGGGGTTTGGACCTGTGCTTCGGGCGCTGAACTGCTAGCTACTGTGATTTCTTCAGCCATGATGCTCCTTCTAAAGTCTTCCTGCTTTGTTCCTGTCCACTAGGTGCAAGCTGCACATGCTAGGCGGTAACCGCCGGTTCTTGCGTCCCGCCTTCAGCCGGTGAGGCCGCCGAACCAGCTCTACGACGCGCCTCTTTCACGGCTTTTATCTTGTCGAGCCGCTTTTGTTCCTCGTCGACCCTTACACTGAGGAACTTGATTACCGGCTCGGAGACCCGCAGGCGCCGCTCGAGTTCCCGCACCAAACCGCCGCCGCCCTCAAACGTCAGCAGGATGTAAATGCCATCGTTAAATTTGCGGACAGTGTAGGCCAGCCGGCGCTTGCCCATCTTTTCCACATTCGTGACCCGTCCGCCCGAAGAGCCGACGGCTCCTTCTAGACTTGAGATTAGTCGGTCCTGATCCTCTTCCGCCATGTCTGGACGGACGATAAACATCAACTCATAAGTGCGATTCATTCGATTCTCCAATCTTGCTCACGTTCACTTCCGCAAGGGCGACACTAAAGAGCAGCGTCCGGCCCCTGCGGCTTGCGGTTGAATCGGTTCATGGCGACCTCTCGTCCTTCTGTCAGAATCACCTTCACCGCTTCGGCAGCCGTCTCGACGATCTGCTCCACCTGCTTCAGTTGGGAGCGACGAAACGGCTTGAGTATCTTCTTTTCCGGCGCGATCCCGATGCGCAGCCGCAGGAACTCCTCGGTTCCCAGGGCGGCAATAATCGACTTCATGCCGTTGTGGCCGGCCGAACGCCCCCGTTCACGGATGCGAATCGAACCCATCGGTAGATCGAGTTCGTCATAAATGACGAGCAAGTCAGCCTCAGGCCGAATCCCAAGCCGCTCAACCAGCTGCCGAACCGCCAAGCCGCTTAAGTTCATGAACGTCTCCGGTTTGGCCAAAACCACCGGGTGCATCGCGATATTTGTCCGTCCCGTCAGGGCCTGACACTGCCGGTTCCGTATAGTCACGCCCCATTCATGAGCCAGGCGATCGAGCGTGAGAAACCCGAGATTGTGCGGCGTGAACTGGTACTCGATACCCGGATTACCAAGGCCGACGATCAGTTTTGATCGCGGACCAGACGCCAGTTCTTGATCAGACCGCTCTGTCTCAAGGGCCGGACTGGCCTCGGATCTCCGCCTCCCCAGCACCACCGATTATTTCTTCTCTTTCTCTTTCCTCTCGGGCTTGTCCGCCGCCGGCTCGCCTGCTTCCTCCTCGGCCTCCTGTTTTCCTTTCTTGATGACCTCAGGCTCGGCAGGGGCCGCCGCCGCCTCGCCCGCCACGGCCTCCGGCGTTGGTACCTCCTCTTCCTTAACGCTGATGATGTGAGCTATCGGTTGTTCCGGGTCGGTCAGGTATCTCACCTTGTCGTTTTTCAGCAGGTCGGAAACGCGCAACACCATTCCGAACACCAGGTCGGAAACGTTCAACTCGACCATATTCGGAATATCCCCAGGCAGGCATTCGACCTCGACTTCGCGAAGAATCTGCTCGAGGATTCCCCCCTGTTGCTTGACGCCAGCGGCCTCCCCGACCAACTCGATGGGGACGCTGACGGTGAGCTTCACGTCCATGGCGATCCGCTTCAAGTCGATATGCAGCAGCGCGCCCTTGATGGGCTCGTACTGCCAGTCGACGATCATGGCCTTGGTGCGTTCGCCATTGAGAGCCAAATCAAATACGGTGTTGTGCCCGGTTTCAGAGTGCAGAATGCGTGCAACCTGACGGGGATCAACGCTGAGCGTCACGGTCGGTTGGCCTGCACCGTAAACAACCGCTGGCACCTTTCCCTGGCGCCGTACGCGTCGGGCATCGTTTTTGGTGCCGGGTGTGCGAGTCTGAGCTTCAAGAATGTTTTCTTCCGTTGCTGTAGCCATAATCGGTTACCTATGAGAACAATTTGCTTACGGACGTCTCT
Organism: Acidobacteriota bacterium; assembly: GCA_019241535.1. Taxonomy (GTDB): domain Bacteria; phylum Acidobacteriota; class Terriglobia; order Terriglobales; family Acidobacteriaceae; genus Gp1-AA145. The sequence continues at coordinate 4,680 of JAFAWX010000008.1, forward strand.
TCGTGAATCGATTGGATTGCGCGTCCTATCAACCCAGCGATCGAAAGAACCGAAATCTTTCCTCCGTGCTCCGTGCGAGCTGCATCCGCCTCGGGAGACAACGGAATGGTATTGGTCACGACCACCTGGCGAATGCAGGATTTCATGATGTTTTCAACTGCCGGCCCGGAAAACACCGGGTGCGAGCAGCAGGCATAAACTTCCCGCGCGCCGTTTTCGACCAAAGCATTGCAGGTCTTAACCAGTGTTCCCGCAGTGTCGATGAGGTCATCGATGACGAGACAGGTGCGGCCGCGTACATCTCCGATGACATTCATCACTTCGGCAACGTTGGCTTCCACCCGGCGCTTATCGACGATGGCCAGCGCGGAATCGACTTTTTTGGCGAAAAAGCGCGCCCGCTCGACTCCCCCGGCATCAGGCGACACCACCGTCAGATTCGGCAGCTGCAACTTCTTGAAATGATCGACCAGCACCGGCGAAGCGAACAGGTGGTCGACGGGAATATTGAAAAAACCCTGCAGCTGGGGTGCGT
>JAFAWX010000016.1 GCA_019241535.1 Acidobacteriota bacterium
CCCAAGCTGATCGTTGACATCCTGGTTGACCTCAGCAAGCACCCGGCGCCGGTGCCGGTGCGACTGTGGTGGCTGGTGGGGGCAGAATTCGGCTTGGCGGTCGCAAGCAGCATCGTCACCCGCATCATCGACTACACCGATTCCCTGCTGGCGAACAAATATACCCGCTACGTCAGCATTCAAGTGATGAAGCACGCCTCCGAACTTGACCTGACGGCCTACGAAGACCCGGTTTATTACGACCGGCTGGAACGCGCCCGCGTGCAGGCAACCGACCGGCTGGTAATGATCCAGTCGATTGGCAGGCTCGAGCTGCAGGTCATAACCGCCATCACCATGTCAATCGCAGTCATGGTGTATTCCCCCTGGCTGATGCTGCTGCTCACCCTGGCGGTGCTCCCGGCATTTCTAGGCGAAAGCCACTTCGCATTTCTCGGCTATGCCAAGAACTTCCGCCAGACCCCGATCAAGCGGCAACTGGACTATCTGCGAGTGGTGGGCGGAACGAAAGAAGCTGCGAAAGAGCTGAAGCTGTTCAGCCTCAGCCAGTTTTTTACCAGCCGTTTCGCTCGCTTGTCCGAAATTATCTATCAGCAGGACGTTCAGTTGGCCCGCCGGCGCCTGGGCGTCGGCTCACTCTTGTCGCTCGTCAGCACCGCCGGCTATTACTGCGCGTACGCGTACGTGATACTGCGAACGGTGACCGGATCGCTGACGATCGGAACCTTCACTTTTCTGAGCGTCGCCATCCTGCAGGCCAGCAACAATATCCAGCAGGTCTTTTCGACGCTTTCAGGCATCGCCGATCAGGCTTTATTCCTGACCGACCTGCTTGCGTTCTTCGAGATGAAGCCGAGTGTCTACACCAAGCCCAACGCAATCCGGGCACCGCGCCCCATTCAGCACGGATTTGAATTTCGCGACGTTTCATTTGTGTATCCGGGCACCGCGCGGCTGATTCTCGACCGCTTCAATTTCCGTCTCGAGCGTGGAGAGCGCGTGGCCCTGATCGGGGAGAACGGCCAAGGCAAAACCACCATCGTTAAGCTCATCACAAGGCTGTACGACCCCAGCGAAGGACAGATTCTGCTCGACGGCGTTGATCTTCGTGAGTACGATCTCGAAGACCTTTATCGGGAAATCGGGGTGATCTTTCAGGATTTCATGCGTTACGAGATGACGGCCCGTGAAAATATCGCCGTCGGGAAGATCGAAGAACTCAACGACCTGCCCGCGCTTGAGGGGGCGGCCGAAAAAAGCTTGGCGAGCGAGGTAATCGCCCGCCTCGCCGCGGGCTACGAACAAATGCTCGGACGACGTTTCGAAGGGGGCGTGGACCTTTCCGGAGGGGAATGGCAGAAGCTTGCTCTGGCGCGCGCCTATTTGCGCGATGCCCAGTTGTTGATCCTTGACGAGCCTACGGCGGCGCTCGACGCGCGCAGCGAGTATCAGGTTTTCCAGCGCTTCTCCGAACTCACGACGGGGAAGATGGCCCTGTTCATCTCCCACCGCTTTTCTACCGTGCGTATGGCTGATCGCATCGTGGTGCTCGAAAGCGGAAGGATCGCCGAGGAGGGTACCCACGAAACACTCACCCGCCGGGGCGGTCGCTACGCCGAGATGTTTGAGCTGCAGGCCGCCAGTTATCGTTGATATTGCTCCTCTACGATCGAGATGCCGGAAAACACGCATATCGAACTGATTGAAACCGTGGCCGAGCGGGTTCCCGAGGAGGCCAGGCGTGCGGCTCCGGACCCGGACCAGCTCCGCCAGCGGGCGGAACAGGTTTCGACCCTGCTGGCCTGGAACCCCAGCGTGCACGAGTCGCATTTCTTCTCCACGCGATGGGCCGCAATGGCGGCCGCGCTGCGACCGGCGCTAGAAAAAGTAGCGCGCAGGGAACGATCCGAAAGCGATCCCGACGACCTTCGCTGGCTGCGCGACAACTTGCCGCTGCTCTGGGCGGAACTTTGGAATACCAGAAATGCGTTCAAGCTGCTTCGCCGCCTGCCCCATGTGCGCACTCCCAAGGGGATCACGATTCCCCGCGCGGCGGCACTGGCCGAGGCTTACCTTCACGCGGTTGACTTCGACTTCGGGGAGACATCTTTTCTCACCTACCTGGATGCCTTTCAGAAGTCGACCGTGCTCAAATTCCGCGAGCTGTGGGCGCTGCTGCCCGCCATGGAGTTGCTGTTGCTCGATCAAGTGGCCATTCGCGCCCGCAAGCACCTGGACACGTCTGAAGCCTCCGCCGTCGGCATTTGTGTCCGCAGCCTGCGCGAGATCAACCAGCTGCAGTGGAAGGACGTGCTCGAGTCGCAGATCGCCTTCGACCAGGTTCTACGCCAGGACCCCGCGGGTGCGTACCCGCGCATGGATTTCGACAGCCGCAGTCTTTATCGCGAAAAGGTCGTCAAGATCGCGGAGCGCTCCGACCTGACTGAAATGGAGGTGGCAAGGGAAGCGCTCGCGCTGGCGCAGCAGGCGGGCGAGCGCCATATGAAAGATCCCCGCATGGCGGCGCGCGAATCGCACATTGGCTATTACCTGGTTTCAGAAGGTGCCGCAGAGCTGCGCCTAAAGGTAGGGTTTCGGCCCTCTCTCGCTCACAAAATAAGAAGTTTTCTCAAAAGCCACCCGGACGAATTCTACCTTCCCGGCATCGAGGTGCTTACCCTCGCCATCATGTCGGCTATCGTCCTGCTGCTTACAAGTCGGTTCACTTCGCCGGGATTAATCCTTTTCTCGCTCTTGGTGCTGCTCCTGCCCTGTTCCCAAAGTGCCGTGCAGGTCATGAATTACCTGACCACAGCCCTGCTGCGCCCCGAGATTCTGCCGAAACTGGATTTCTCAAAGGGCATTCCTGCGGAGGCGACCGCGCTGGTCGCGGTTCCGGCCCTGCTGTTGAACGAAAAGCAGGTGCGGCGCTTGGTCGAGGACCTCGAAGTCCGCTATCTGGCCAATCACGATCCCAACCTGCATTTTGTCTTGCTGACGGATCTGCCCGATTCTCCCGTACCCTCGCGTGAAGACCATCCCCTGGTCGACTTGTGTGCCGACCTGATCAAAGAACTAAATGAAAAATATGCCGAGCAGCAGAGGGGGTCATTTCTCATGCTGCACCGCCATCGCGTGTACAACCCGCGCGAAAAGGTGTGGATGGGCTGGGAGAGGAAGCGCGGCAAGCTGATGGACTTGAATAAGCTTCTGACCAGCAACTACGACAGCTTCCCGGTAAAGGCTGGCGACCTTGGGGTGCTTTCAGAAATCCGCTTCGTCATCACCCTCGATGCCGACACCGAACTGCCGCGCTCTTCGGCGCATCGGCTGATCGGCACCCTCGCCCATCCCCTGAATCAGGCGGTCATCGATCCGGAAAAAAACGTAGTAGTTGCCGGATATGGAATACTCCAGCCGCGGGTTCGAGTGAGCGTGCAGAGTGCGGCCCGCTCGCGTCTTGCAAACATTTACTCCGGACAAACCGGATTCGACATTTATACCCGCGCCGTCTCTGACGTTTATCAGGATCTCTACGGCGAAGGAATTTTCGCCGGCAAAGGGATCTACGAGGTCGAAACTGTGCACCGCGTTCTGGATCGCCGGTTTCCCCAAAACGCCCTGCTCAGCCATGACCTTATCGAAGGAGCCTACGCCCGGGCTGGTCTCCTCACCGACACCGAGGTCATTGAGGACTACCCGTCGCATTACAGCGCCTACAATCGACGCCGGCATCGCTGGCTACGCGGCGACTGGCAGATCACCAGCTGGCTGTTTTCCCGCGTTCCGGATGAAACCGGACGCCTGGTGCCGAATCCGATTTCTCTCGTCTCCCAGTGGAAGATCTTTGACAATCTGCGCCGCAGCCTGGTAGAGCCTGCGACCCTGCTGCTGTTCATTCTTGGCTGGCTCGTACTGCCGGGCTCAGCCAAGGGGTGGACCGTGGCCACTATCGCCATTCTCTTCGTGCCGGTGTATTTCGAGTTCCTGTTCACCCTGGTGCGATCTGCGGCGGAGCGGAAGATCAGTGTTGCCCGCGAGGCGCTTGCTTCCCTGGTTACTGCCAACGTGAGCGCGCTGCTGACTCTCACCTTCCTTCCCCACCAGACGCTCGTGTCGCTCGATGCGGTGGTGCGCACCCTGGTTCGCCGCCTGTTCACCCGCCAGCGGCTGCTTGAATGGGAGACCGCCGCCGAAGCCGAGCTTGGCCGAGCAAAACGCACCCCGGTTGACATCTATTTGAACTGGATGCCGGTGATCGCCCTTCTCCTCGCGATCGTGGTCTATTGGGGGCACCGCTCCGCCCTCGCTTCCGCCCTGCCCATTCTTGTCCTGTGGGGCTGCAGCAAAGGGGTGTCTCTCTGGCTGGATAATCCGCCCAAGCCGTTGCGCACCGAAGCTTCCGACAAGGACCGTCTGTTCTTGCGCCGCGCCGCCATCCGCACCTGGCGCTACTTTGCTGAATTCAGCAATGAGGAACATAACTGGCTGATCCCTGATAACCTGCAGGAAGAACCCTACTCGGTGGCCGCGCGCGCCTCTCCGACGAATATAGGTTTTCTTCTCAACGCCCGCCAAGTGGCGTGCGCATTCGGCTATCTCACGGTTGCGGAATTTTCCGAACTGACGGCAAAGACGCTCGCGACCCTGCGCCGCATGAAGCGCCATCGCGGGCATATCTACAACTGGTATGACACCCGGACGCTGCGCCCTTTACCCCCACTGTTTGTCTCCTCGGTTGATAGCGGCAATCTGCTGGCCTCGTTGTGGACATTGGCTCAAGGTTGTGAGTACCTCGTGAACGCCCCGATTGTCGGCGCTGAGCTTGCCCACGGTTTTCTCGATCACTTGCGCATCTTGACGGATTTTCGCGCCTTTCCCCGGCGCCTGTTTGCCAAACTCGAGCAAAGATCGCGGACCGAGGACTGGCTCAAGACGCTGCTGCGCTTTCCCGCTTCTGCTCTCGAACGGGTTGCGACGCGCGACAGCGGATCCAAGCATCAGGGGGACGTGAAGTGGTTTGCGCAAGAGGCGGCCCACCGGCTGCGCCAGCTGCGGCAAACCATCGTGCGTTTCCTACCCTGGCTGCTCGAGGATTTTGCCGCTTTGCGCAGCATCCCGGAGCTCGAGCTGCCGCCTGCAAATGTGCCGCTCAAGGAACTGCCGGCTGTGCTTGACGCCCTGGCATTACGCCTGCAAACATCGCTTGATTCCGAGCCGCTCCGCTCCCGCGGCGAGGAATCGTTGGCCCTGGTGCGGCGGCTACTGTCGCTTGTCTCCGGCGCGCGCATGGATTCTCTCCGCCTGATCCAGGAACTTGAGGCGCTGGCGGCCGACGCCGAGCGAATGGCGGGACAGATGGAATTCGGTTTTCTGTGGAACCCGCGGCGAAAGCTTTTGTCGATCGGCTTTGAAGCCACGAGAGAGGAAGTTCATTCCGCCTGCTACGACCTGCTGGCATCGGAGGCGCGCATTGCTGTCTTCGTCGCTATCGCCAAGGATGACATCCCGCAGGAGACCTGGTTTCTATTGGCACGGACGCACACCAACGATCACGGCCGCCCCGTCCTCGTCTCCTGGACCGGCACCATGTTCGAGTACCTGATGCCCGCGCTCTGGATACGCACATACGACGGCACGCTTCTTGACCGCTCGCGCCGAGCCTCGGTCAGCGTGCAGCAGGAATTCACTTCGCGGCGCCGTATCCCGTGGGGAATCTCCGAGTCTGCCTACGGGCGGCGTGACCAGGCAGGCAACTATCAATACCAGGCGTTCGGAATCCCGCAGCTGGCGCTGCACCAGGGAGATGCGGACACGCTCGTAATTTCCCCCTATTCGACCTTCCTCGCGCTTACCACCTCAGCCAAACGGGCGCTTGAGAATCTGCGCCGCATGGCGCACGACGGCTGGTTTGGCAGCTACGGCTTCTATGAGTCGGCGGATTTCACCGCTTCGCGGGCCAGCCGTTGGCGCCACCATTACGAACTGGTGCGCTGCTGGATGGCTCACCATCAAGGCATGACGCTGCTTTCCATCGCCAATTTCCTGGCCGACGGCATTGTCCAGGAATGGTTTCACAGTCAACCGCGGGTGCAGGCCACCGAGCTGCTGCTGCACGAAAAACCGGTGAATTACGTTCCTTCGACAAGTTCCATCGTGGCTTGATCGCGCCTTTCATGTACTCATGATTCGTACCAGTTATTAGTACTAAGTATTCGTCCTGCCCATTGGTACCACCTATTCGCACTAACTACTCGCTACACACATTGAAATTAAGTTGATGGACATCTAAAGTCTCCCCCAAGTCTGCTGGTTTTGGGCCGCATTGTTCCTGTTATTGGCGAGTGAACGAATCGTTGTGCGCCGGGTAAACCAGGATACCCAAAAGGGGATTGAAGATGAAAACTTTGCTCTGTTCGATTCTGCTCTCGAGTGTGTGCGCCTTCGCCGGTGTGTCGGTATCTGCGCCAGCCAACGGTGCGAGTACATCGTCGCCGGTGCATTTCGTCGCCACCGCCAGTACCGGGTGCAGCCGGGGTGTTGGAGGCATGGGCATTTATAGCGCCTCCGGTGTGCTCGCATACACCGCACCGGGTTCGAGATTGAATACCTATCTGCCTCTGAGCGCGGGGACGCACCACGCGGTTGTGCAGGAGTGGGACCGATGCGGAGGTTCCACCTTCCGCCATATCACCATCCGCGTTTTCGGCGGATCGCCTCCATCGACCGTGCCGCCCAGCCGCCACGTCGTTGTCGTTCTCGAGGAGAACCATAGTTATTCGAGCGTAATCGGGAACCCCCAGATGCCTTACTTCAACAGTCTGGCCTCAACTTACGCCCTGGCCACGCAGTACTACGCAAATGCCCACCCTTCGATCGGTAACTATTTCATGCTTACCGCTGGACAACTCATCACCGGCAACGATGGTTACTGCGGCACTTTCGGCCAGGACAACATCGTGCGGCACCTGCTGACCGGGGGAAAAACCTGGAAAGCGTACGTCGAGAGCCTGCCTTACACGGGTTACACGGGCTGTGACGTTTACCCCTACGCCAAGCATCACAATCCGCTCGCTTACTTTACTGATGTGGCTTGGAGCAGCCAGAAATATAACCTTGTGCCCTTCACCCAGTTTGGCAACGATCGGGTCAACAACGCCTTGCCGGAATTCTCCTTCGTAGTGCCGAATCTTTTGCACGACGCACACGATGGCACGTTGAGCGCGGCCGACGCCTGGATGAAGGCAAATATCGCTCCCCTGATTTCAAACGCGGCGTTTCAAAGCGACGGCATCCTGATCATTCTTTTCGACGAAAGTTTTAGCAGTGACGTGCAGCATGGTGGAGGCCATGTTGCGGCCGTGGTCGTCGGTCCGCGGGTCAAGCGAGGATACCGATCGGCGGTGTTTTACCAGCACCAGAGTACGCTTAAAACCGTGATGCAGGCGCTCGGGTTGCCAAACTTCCCCGGAGTTGCCCCGGGCGCAACCCCGATGAACGACATGTTCTGAGGCGAGATAATTTGCTCCGGAGATGGGAGCGGCGCGGGTCCCTGCGGCCCGCGCCGCCAATCGAACGGCCATTCGGCGCGGCAGCGCCACCTGAATTTCAAAATGCCGATGTCTGATAGCGCAGCACGGCTAATGCAAGGCGGTAATCGTCACCAGCTTGCGCGTTGGTGATTTCTGCCTGGGTATGCTGCAGTTCGGCCTGGCTCAACTCTACCATCGACCCCAAACCCAACTTGTAGCGCGTTTGCGCGAGGTCGAGACCGAGATTTGCCTGATTGAGCAGTTGTTCAGTCACCGTGAGCCGATTGAACCGGGTACTTGCATCGAGCCAACTCATACGCACATCGCGCGCAATGCGATTTCCGAGATCCAGCAGCCGATATTCGGTAGCCCGCGTCCTCAGGCGAGCCTCCTCGGCCCGAGCAGGATAAAGAAAGCCGTTGAATATAGGGATCTCGATATTGACTCCGACCGCACCGTACCAGTTTGAAAGCACGGGATTGCGTACCGGAGTATCGCCCACGGCACCGGCTGCGCGAATTGTGGGAAAAAGTAAGTCGCGCTGGGCAGTCTGAAATTTCTGCGCCGAACGCAGCTCAAAAACCATCCCCAGTAGCTCGGGTCGACGCCTGATGGCCTGAGAAACGAGACTTTCCACATCCGCGGGCGGAGGCCCAATCGGCGTGGTGTCCTCGACCAACTGAACATTCTGCACATTCGCGTATCCCAGAAGTTGAGAAAGCACGGCCAGGGACGCATTCTGACGATTCTGGGCATCAAGCAGAAGAAGCTTTGCCTGAGATAGGTCAACATTGGCAAAACTTAGGTCCAGCTCGGACCGCAGTTTGCTGTCGAATAAAGCCTGCACCTGGTCGACGAGCGTTTGTCGCGTCTTCACCGTTTGCTCGGCGACGCGTGTCATGGTTTGCGCTTCGAGGGCGGCATAAAAAGCCCGATCCACAGCCAGGCGGATCTGGTCCTCGTTGGCAACGGCATTCTCGTCCCGCGCTTTGGCGGAAAGCTCCGCGCTCGAGACCAGATTGCTGGTATGTCCAAAGTCAGTGATGAGTTGCGTGACCATGGCGCCCACGGCCGCGCGCTGATAAATGATCGGATTATTCAAGCCGCCAGCCGTGATTCTGCTGCTCGGACGGGAATCGACGCCGGTCAGGTCGGCAACCGCCGCAGGCCACAACGATGATTCGATCTCGCGTTTTTCCTGGTGAGAAGCAAGCGCCATGAGCCTAGCCACAGAAAGCTGGGGATTATTTCTCAGGGCCAGCTGTTCCGCGTCCTTGATCGAAAGCATCCCCGGCGCCGTTGCCGCCGGCTTGGAATTTCCCTGAGGTGGTTTGGCGCCCGGGGAAGATGGGAACGCGTCGGGGGTCTGCGGAAGCGGGGTGTCGGGCAGGGCCGCCTCACTCGCATGGGAGAACCTATCGAAACCCATTTGAAGGCGCCCGATGGCAGACTTTTCGGGCGAAGACATCTGTGACCATACGGTCGTCGAATAAAGAAGGACACAGCAGGCGAAAATTCTCATTAACGGACCACCTCCGCAGCGGGCGTTTCTTCCCCGCGATGAAACCAGAGGTAGGCGGCGGGAACCAGGTACACCGTAAGCGCCACCGAGACCAGCAGGCCGCCAATAATCGAGCGGGCCAGAGGTGCGTAGGCCTCTCCCCCGGTTCCGATCTTGAGCGCCATCGGTATCAGGCCAATAATCGTGGCCAGCGAGGTCATCAGCACCGGGCGCAGACGGATGCGACAGGCGACCGCTACGGCTTCCGCAAGCGGCGTACCGCGCTGCCACAGGTTACGCGAAAAATCGACTATCAGGATGCTATTGGAGACGACAATCCCTACCATCATCACCAGGCCCATCAGCGACATAATGTTCAGGGTTGTGCCGCTCACCAGCAGAATGAGGAGCACTCCAGCAAGACCCGGAGGAATGGCGAAGAGAATAATGAAGGGATCGAGGAAGGATTTAAATTGGGCGACCAGAATGAGATAAACCAGGGCGATCGAAAGCAGCAGGCCGACGCCGAAGCTTTTAAAAGAGGATCGCATTCCCTGGACGGAGCCGCGTACATTTACGCGAACCCCTTCGGGAAGCTTCGCCGCCTGGAGTATGCGATTGATTCGAGTGTCCAATCGTCCCAAGTCTTCGGTCCTTGGAGTTACGTATACGTCGACCACACGGCGAAGCTGGTAATGGTCTACCTCGGTTGGCGCCTCAATCGGTAAAACACTCGCGACTGCATCAAGGTCGGTAGTTCGACGGCCATTCGCCGCGCGAATGGGAACTTGCCGCAAATCGCGGAGCGAATGGACGGCGTTCTCCGGATACTGCACCGTAAGCAAATAGTCGTTCCCGCTCTTCGGATCCACCCAGTAGCTCGGGGCAATCATGCCGTTAGACGTAAGCGCGGTAATGACGTTGTCAACCACTTCTTTCTGGCTCAGACCGACCAAACTGGCGCGCTCGCGATCGATATCGACCCGAAGCGCCGGATAGTCGAGATCCTGAGGCACCAAAATATCGCTGACTCCCTTGGCCTTGCGGATCTGCCTGGCCAGCAAGCTGGCCGCCTCGTAGGTTTTCTCGAAATCCATTCCGCTGACCTCGACGTCGATCGGCGCCGGCAAACCAAGATTCAATACGGAATCGACCAGTCCCCCTGACTGGAAGTAGGCGCTCAGTTCGGGAAGGCGATTGCGCAGCGCAATTCGAACCCGGTTCATATATTCGTAGCTGCCCACCTTGTGATCTTCTTTCAGGCTGACCTGAACGAACGCCGTATGCGGGGCGGAGTTCGGCGTATAGATCGAAGAAAAGCCCGGGGTAACACCGATATTTGAGACAATCATCCCGAGCTCGGCGGGCGGAACAACCTTGCGGATTTCATCCTCTACCCTTCCCACTTGCTGTTCTGTGACTTCGATCCGTGTCCCCGATGGCGCCTTCAGGTTGATCAAGAACTGGCCAGGGTCGGTGCGCGGAAAGTACGCCACCCCGAGCAGTGGATAAAGGGAAAAGCTCAGGAGGGCGACACCCACCAGGGCCAGCGTGGTCGCGACCGGCCGGAGCATGGCTCGCTTCAGACTGTGATCGTAACCGCCAAGCATCTTTTCGAAATAGCGGTTGAATAGGGCATTCATGCGCCCGAAGCGCGAACTGGACGACATACCCTCTGGTGCTAAGTCCGGCGCCCTTGTGAACGTTGCGCAAAAAAGCGGGACTACGGTCATGGCGACGAAGAAGGAGGCGAGCATCGACAGGACAACTGCGCTCGCGAGAGCCGTGAACAGATACTTGCTCACCCCGTAGAGGAAAATCACGGGAAAGAAAACTACGATGGTCGTCAGCGTGGCGGCGAGAACCGGCAGGGCGACTTCGTGCCCGCCTTTCTCGGCGGCAACCTGCGGAGCCTCGCCCATTTCCATGTGGCGAAAGATGTTTTCAAGCACTACCACCGAGTTGTCGATCAATCGCGAAAATGCCAGGGCCAGTCCGCCGAGCACCATCGTATTCACGGTGCCGCCTCCTGCGCTGATGGCCAGAAACGCCGCCAGAGCAGAGAGAGGAATGGAGAGGAAGACTGCCGCCGTTGCGCGCATGCTCCCGAGAAACAGCAGGATCATGACGCCGGTGAGGAACAAACCAATGGCTCCTTCATCGATCAGATTTTCGATGGCTTTTTTCACAAAGACCGACTGATCGAACACCACTTTCGCAATTAGTTCCGGAGGGACATCGGTCAACTCGCTAACCGCCTTCTTGATTCCATTCACCACGGAAATGGTATTGGTGTCGCCACCCTGTTTGAGGATTGGAAGGTATACCGAGGGCTGTCCGTCGTCTCGTACCACATTGGTCTGGATCTGGTGTGCATCCACCGCCTTGCCCACGTCCCTCACCAAAACGGACGCATTGCCGACGCTTTTTAGAGGCAGCTGATTGATTGCTGCCGTACTGGGCAGCTGGCTATTGGTGTACAGGTTGTAGTCAAGCGGGCCAATTTTCACGTCCCCGGCAGGCAGAATCAAGTTGCTGTCGTTTACCGTGCGCACCACGTCCATCACACTCAACTGGTGAGCTTCGAGCTTCAGAGGATCCACGTAGACCATGATCTGTCGGTACTTGCCACCAAAGGGTTGCGGCACCGAAGCCCCGGGAACATTGGCCACCTGGTTTCTTACGTTGTACTGGCCTAGATCGCGTAGTTCGGTCTCGTTCAGGCCTTGCCCCTTGAGGGTAATAAGGCAAACGGGGAGGCTCGAAGCATCGAACTTTAAGACCACCGGCGGAAGCGTGCCCGGCGGCAGTTTTCGCAAGTCGGCCATGGCCAGATTTGAGATCTCGCTGAGATCGGCATCCGCGTTGGTACCCGCCTGAAAGTAGATTTTTATCAGACTGACACCAGGGAGGGAGCGTGATTCAATATGATCAATGTTGCTGCCCAGCGTGAAAAAACGCTCGAAGCGGCCAGTGATGTCCGTTTCAATTTGCTCGGGCGGCATGCCGGAGTAGAAGGTAGCGACAACGACGACGGGAATGTTAATGGGCGGAAACAGATCGACGGGCATGCGTACCAGGACGGTGACCCCCACGATGGCAATCACCAGGCAGCAGACAACGATGAAGTACGGGTTCTTAATGGCAAAACGAGACATCAGAAGTTGTCCCCTTGGTTTTCGGCAACCAGCTTGGGAATGACCACATCGCCGGGACGGAACCGAGCAGATGAGCCCACCACCACGCGTTCGTTCGCCTTCACCCCGGAGACGATTTCCACTTCGCTGTCTCCTTCGAGGCCCAGTTGCACCTGGCGCTGTTCAATCCGGCCCTGCCGGTTCACGATCAGGACCGATGCAGTCGAACCGTTACGACTGACCGCCGGGACTGGAAGAGCCAGTACGGATTCCTTTCTTGCCAGCATGAGATTCGTTTCCGCATACATTCCGGCGACGATCGCCCCGTCGGGGTTCGGAACATCCACTTCCGTGTGCATGGTTCGCGTGTCCTCACTGACGGCGTCGGCAAAGCGGGAAACCCGCCCAATGAAATTGCGCTCGAGAGACGGTACGCGGACACTCACCCGGCTGCCCAGCCGGATCAGCGGTACTGCTGATTCGGGCACGGGCAGGGTCAAACGAAACACGTCATTCTGGCAGACGCTTACAACCGGAAGCGCCTGGGTGTTGGAACTCGTACCGGCCTGCACCAGCGCCCCATTGTCGACATAACGGCGTGTGATCACCCCGGCGAATGGAGCCACGATCCGCGTGTAATCGCCCATGGCCGTCAATTGCTTCTCGTCCGCCAGCGCCACATCGAGCTGATTGCGTGCTTCCGACAAGCTGGCCTGATCGGCGGCCATTTGCGCTTCTCCCTCCCGGTCCTTGGCTTGGGCATCGTCGAGTTCCTGTTCGGCGATCAACCCCGGGCGTACACGGCTTGCTTCTTTCAGGCGGGAGTAGTCAAGGTGTGCGGCCGCGTGCAGGGAGTTGGCCCGATCGAAGTTGCCTCTGGCGCGACGAATCGCGTCCCGGGCGCGACGAACCGCCGCCTCCGCTCCCTCGCGCTGGGCATTGAGCTCCGGAACTTCAAGGACAGCAATTGTCTGCCCGGTCCTGATGTGATCGCCAACATCGACATAGATCCGCCGAATGTAACCCGCAATCTTCGCGTGCACATCGACCTCCTGGAAGGGACGGAACTCGCCCGATACCGTGAGCGTCTCGGAAATGGCCCTGAGCTGCGCCAGCACAACTGGGGCCGGTTCAAGGCCGGCGCTGGCGTCCTCGGCGCCGGCTTTCGCTTTGCGGCCGAGCAGCGGAAACAGGGCAGCCATCGATACCCCAACTGTGCTGAGTAAGATCACCACGTAGGTGCGTCTGGTTTTCACCGTTCCCCCCGATTCACTGGACAAACCGCGGTAACCACATCCGCGGCTGAAGAGAGAGATCTCATAGATTTGTGCCGGGACGGTACCCGATCAACACTTTGGCGCAGGCGGGACCACCGCCGGCTCGAGGTCTTCAGCAGAGCGGATGATTAAGCGGGGGGCGGACGATTGTACAGGGCCTTCGGATGGAGTCGCACGTAGACCCGTTCCGGGGCGGAGAAGTCAGTCGAAGGTCCGGCAATGAAAAGCAGGGAAAGGACGGGAGTGGGCGGAACCCATGCCGAAGCATCTCGGTCGCGATGCTGAATTTTCGCAACGACCGAGGGCGTGTGAGTTGCGTGGTCCTGATAAAGAGCCGCCTGAAAAGTACGGCTGGCAAGCGATACAATCAGGGCCAAGCTGGCTACCAGGATGATGAAACCACGCCCGCTGAGGACGCGATTCGACTCTTCACCAGAAGCCGCCGACTCGATTGTGATTACATTTGTGGGTCTCAACGCAACGCAATTATACAATAGCCCGACGGTCCCCTCGTTGCTGATCGCCTCGCAGATCAGTGTTCGCGCTCCATTCCTGCAAGGGTGCTGAACTTAGATTGTGACCGTAAGCTGTTTCTCGCATAAGTTCTTCCCCAGGTGCGCGGAGGATACTTCCAGGAAAAGAATCACTGCCCGCGCAACGAAGTTTTGCAAATCGCACGTTTCCTGGCCAGCCACAGTTTCTGCAGGCATGGTGGGAACAGGAACTTCACCAAATCAGCGGTGGGTTTGGAAAGAGCCATACACGCGTCGGGAATATCTAGAAAACCCTCGAAGCGGCTAAGTCCATCTGCGTTAGGTAAGTTTTTATTGCGCTATGAACACCATTCCGTGCGGATCCTGCAGCGCGGAAGCATTGCCGATACTGACAGCAACCGGCGTCAGATGCCCGGTCTTTATGTCCAGCTTCATCACCTGCCCTTGGCCATTGCTGTATGCATCCCCCTTTGTGAATGCTGCGTCCAAGCGATAAGTGGTGTTCTTCGCGTCAGTAAAAAGCATAAAAGTTACACCGTTCGGT
>JAFAWX010000270.1 GCA_019241535.1 Acidobacteriota bacterium
GGGAAAGACTTCTGATCGCAATTCCGCGATCGGCGTAGGTACAAGCGATTGCACGAGCTCTCGAACCCAGCTGCGGACCCAGAACAGCTTCTGATGGATAGCTTGAAACAGATTCACGCCTATGTACACGCATTGTCCTCTCCCGAATCGATTAAAAACAGCAGCCGGTCCCCCGCTTTCTGCTCCGGGCGGAGGCGGCCCCCAATTGAACCATTTGTTGTGGGCCATGTCCTCGACCATGAAAGGGAGACGGTAACGCATCAGTTCCTCTCCCGACGTATGGCGAAGGCGAAGAAAGGGACCGGGCAGACCAACCGTGCTGACGCCAAGGCTCTTTGAGAGCCGATGGCCGCTTGATTCCAAGTAGATCGAAACTACGTCTTCCTTGAGTCCACCGCTCGACGCGAAGGCATATTTTTTTTCCTCTGAAACAAAGTCCACGCCAAAAACGTCCGCCAGCGGGAAATTGGGGCGCATCTCGCGTTTTCGATCGATCAGGCCGCACTTGCCAGTAGCCAGCAAAATGCCACCATTTTTGACCCAATTTCGAATAATATCCGTCTGTATCGTGTCCAGCACCTCTACCTCGGGAAGCACCAGAGTTTCAAACTTTTCCAGATACTCGGCCGTCAAGTTGAATTCCGGAACGCTTTCTACCGGCCGTCCTGAATTGGTCAACACTTCGAGAGCGCCGGTTACCGCTTGGCGGAAGTGCACAGGAAGTTTTTGTCTAGCCAATTCTTCCCGGGTCGCTTCGCTGTACATCATGGCGATGCTGCAGAGTGGCGTTATGCTGCTGCCGAGAAGTTGATCGACGGCGCGAACATCCGCCCAGGTCTCTTTAGCAACATCGGACCACCGCCGGGAGAATCCCTGACCGTCCAGGCCGCCGATCACGGGAGCATTACCGACAATAAACACGCGCGCATTCTGCACAATCAGGCCATCGGCTTTCACCCGCGGAATGGATCCCGGGTAGGTGTCCAGATATCCTTGCTGACTAAAGACTCCCGCCTGATAGTCTGGCCGGCCCCAGCCACGCATCAGAATTGAGCCCAGGGAAATACCGGTTTCCGAAGTTAACGGCTCAGCGTAAATGAAGCTGACCTTCCGCATCACTTCGTTGCTGAAGGTTTCCGGTCCGCCGTTCAGAGAAATCAAGAGTTCCGGCCGATGGCGGCGCGCGGAGGCTAAGATCTCATCGAGCATCCGAATCGTAGACTGGTCCTCGTGCCACTTGTAGCGAAGATCCCAGCCCTCGCGGCTTGCGAAACCTTCGCGGTAAGGATCTCCGGGATGGCTGGAATTCCAGGCCTGCTCGGTATATCGACAATAGCAAAAGGGATCGCGCCCCTCGCTGTTGTAGAACTGGAACTGAATTCCAAAAATGTCCAGGAATAGTTCATCGATTTCATATCGCGAGAACAATTCGCTGATCATGGCTAGAACGTACTGGCGATAAGGCGTATCAAGACACGTGACGAACCAGCGGTACCGCTGCTGCTCGCCTTTGGCGTTGACCCATCCCCAGTCGGGATGCGTGAGAACCGCCTGATTGTTGAATTGCAGGCTGAAATAGCAGACAACTGACAGACCCATGCTTCGGGCGATTTTGACTTCATCGCCAAAGAAGTCACCCTTCAAATTCGGGTGCCGCACGGCGACATCACTCTGGTAAAACGCGTATCCCCAATGGTCCTGGGAATAAAACATGATACTTTCCGCCCCGGCATCGCGCGCCGCGCGGAGAGCGGCTTCTAAATCGATATCGAAGTTACCTTCGGGAGGGGTGTGAAATTCCCACTCCATCATGCGATAAGTCTTGTTAGGAGCAACAACCCGAAGCTCGGAAGCGCTGTCTGCCGCAACCGTGTCCGCGGCCGACATCCCTATCTTCAAGGGTTTAGGGAGGAGCACGGAGCCGGCAATGAGAGAGCTCTTGCCCAAGGTCTGGAGGAACTCTCTGCGCGGGCGATAACAATCATCGGAAAATCTCATAGGCATCCGCTCGTTTCATCGAAAGAACTTGAGTAGAACTACACTACAAAAAGGCACTTGGTGTCTGCGTGGCAGCATACCCAAAACGAAGTGTCTCGTGCCCCAGCGGCCCAATCTTCCACGCGAGCATACGGCTGGCCATGCCGACTTCAGGATTGGGGCGGTTGCGCCGGTTCCTCGAGAGGGCGTACGCCTGCAACATCGGTTGATTTCCCGCGAAATGAAGCATAATAGAGAGGGCCAAAACAGTGGAAGGCAAATATCCACATCGCGGCATTACGATGCATCGGCTTGGAGTCGGCGGTAACGTTCCGGGCATGGTTTTCGCGGTCGGAACCGCGTTGATCTTTTTGCTGGCTGTGCCGGCGCTTTGGTATGTTCTGGTGGCCGCGCTTGCGGCTGGTTTTGCTATTGCGGCTGTGCTCCAGTTTGCGCATAGAAAACCCCCGAAATCTGAAAGACTCTTCCTCAACATCTGACGGCAACTCGTTGGCGCCCCCACTTTGTAACTACCCGGGTATTTCAGTGCGCTCGTCGGGCGCAACGGTAGCTGCTTCAACTCAGACGGCTTTTCTCACGTTTCGTTTTCCCAGGGCATTTTTGCCGTTCAAGAGCATCGGTCTGCTGCACGAATCGGGTACACTGAATTGGCTTTGAGTTAACTTCAATCCGATTTGCTGTGTACTGTTGCTCGGCTTTTGGCCTGCGCGAAGACGGCACGTTAACGCCAGCACATGGTCACGAACACTTTAGCTGCAGGTCCTGCCTAGCCTTTCGCTGGCCGACCAATCCGCAGCCAGCTTGAAAGGATCGCATCGAGAGCGGTCATTAGCAGCTTCTCAGGAGGTTCGAATGCAGGTTCCGAGTCTTGCCTTACTGGTACTCGTCTGTGGCCTCGCGCTAACCGCGGGCGGGCAATCCAAAACACCGGATAAGGCAGCCGCCAAAGCGGCCCGCGCGGAGAGTGAAATTCCGAAGTCAATCGCTGACAGCATTAGCAGTACGCTCCAGTTCGTGGAAGGAAGCTTTCTAGGTGCCGCCGAAGCCATGCCGGAGGACAAGTATTCCTATATCCCCACTGCCGGCAAGTTCGACGGTGTGCGGAGCTTCGGCGAGCAAATAAAGCATGTGGCCTGCGCCCAGTTCGCGTTCTTCAATGAATTCGAAGGCAAAAAACCTCCTGATGACTGCGAAAAGGGCGGTCACCAACCAGTAAAAACGAAGCCCGAATTGATCAAGTATCTTAAAGAGTCGTTCGACTACTCTGACCGAATCTTGGCTACACTTACGCAAAAGAATGCGCTCGACCCAGTCGAAGGGCGTTACGCCGGACCCAATACGAAGTTGGGCATTTCGGTAGTTGCCGTTTGGCACATAGCTGACCACTACGGCCAGATTGTGGAATACCTGCGGATGAACGGCATCACCCCTCCGATGACCCAAAAATATGGACTGAAAGTGCGGTGACGACGGGCCAGCTCAGGGCCCAGACTGTCTGGAAAATCAGTTCGAATGCGGTGGCAGCTTCCGCTTATAGGCTCCGCTCCTGCAATCGTTCTCTCTTGGTCAGGATTCTTCCTGAGGATGGCCGGCCCTGTTGCCTTGACGAGGGGGCCACTAACTAAACCATTTTAGTTAATAGTGTAGTCCATTCCCAGGTGGTACTGTGAGAGCGGCGAATCTCCTACACAACCATCATGGCCAGAGCTTATTCCGACGATTTACGACGGAAGATTTTGCAGGCCTACGAACAGGAGGAAGGGTCAGAAGCACGATTAGCGCAGCGGTTCCGGGTGAGTCTGGGTTATGTAAAAAAGATCCGGCGACAGCTGCGGCGTACCGGACAGATGGAGCGAGTTCCCCATCATCCAGGACGCAAGCCGAAATTTACCGAACCGGTGCGGCAGCAACTGCGCAGTTGGCTAGAGCAGCAGCCGGACTTAACCTTGGCGGAACTGCAAGCGCAACTCCGCCGACAAGCCGGGGTGGCGGTGAGTCTGCCATCACTGTGGGTGGTGCTGCGGAAAATCGGCATGCATCTAAAAAAAAGTCACTCCACGCGCAAGAGCGGGACACGGAAGCGAATCGGCAACGGCGCCAAGAATTCCAGGAAACTCTCCGCTCGCTCGCGCCAGAGAAGCTGATTTTTCTCGATGAGAGTGGGGTGACGACGCAGATGACCCGTCCCCGGGGACGAGCGCCCCGCGGGACACGCATCGCCGAGGCCACACCCCAAGGACACTGGCAGGTGCTCACCACGGTCGCCGCGCTCGCACTGCGCGGCATCGTGGCGGCCATGACCGTCGAGTCGCCAACCGATGGCGACGTTTTTATTGCCTATCTGGAACAGGTGCTGTGCCCCAAGCTGCAGTCCGGCGACGTCGTGGTGATGGACAACTTGTCGGCTCACAAAGTAGCCGGCGTGCGGGAATTGATCACCGCCTGCGGAGCGGTACTGCTCTATCTCCCGCCCTACTCTCCTGACTTCAATCCCATTGAACAATGCTGGTCTAAAGTCAAACAAATCCTGCGCACTCTCAAGGCTCGTTCTGGGGAAGCGCTGGACGAGGCGGTTGCTCAAGCGCTCGCCGCCGTTACTTCGGAGAACGCCCGAGGTTGGTTTCAACATTGCGGTTATGGGTTACACAATTAACAAAAATGGTTTAAGCTGTTGCGCGGGGCTCTTTCGAGCCATATGCCGCCTCCCGAGTGGCATCCCGGTATAGAAGGAGATCGACGGGGCAGGCCGGGAGTGCCCGCCCATTCGGGAGCTACCCTAGCCGACTCCATCTGAGTCTAGCGCAACTAGTGTTCCGTCCCGCAAA
>JAFAWX010000282.1 GCA_019241535.1 Acidobacteriota bacterium
TGCGGCTGACACGGTGTTCACCGGGAATGCGGGAGCGGGGAGCGGGTACACACAGCGCATCATCACGAATCCGGACTTAGACCTGGCTGAGGACAGGGTGGTAACGTCGACCGGCAGCTACACTGCGACGGCACCTCTGACTGCTTCCGGCCCCTGGGTCATGCAGATAGTTACCTTCAGATAAGCGAGCACCTTTCCCATAAACCTTAACCTTCACGTGATGGTGACTGCTGCTTTTGAGCCAGAGGTTTCAGGCGTTAGATGCACAGCTCAGTGAAGTGTACGCACGCCCAGTCCCGATCCAGTCGGCGCTTATGCCATGCACAGCGATGGCTGCGGCCTGCGGTGATGCGCGCAACTCGCGGCAGCCATCCTGGTTGCTCACTGCACAGCTGTACGACCCGCCATTCGACGCAGGCTTCTCACGGGATGATTGCCTGCACGACGTTGGAATAGCCACTTTCAACCCCAGTCGAATCTACCCCTGTAGTCGCATAATAATATGTCTGACCTGAGGTGACGGAGCTATCCGTGTAGACCGTGGCTGTGTCAAGTGAGGAATTGATCTTTGCAAACGGACCGGTGGATTGTGGACTGCGGTAAATGTTGTAACCGGCAACGGACGAGGTACTGGCAGTCCAGGAAAGACTCACGGTTTCTGTACTTGCCGTAGCTATTGTCACGCCGGCCATTGCTGAGCTAGCCGGATCAGCAACACTCTTGGCAGTTACCGTGACGGGCGTATTTGGCACACTGGCAGGTGCGGTGTATAAACCTGTGGAACTAATCGTGCCAACAGTTGTGTTTCCACCCTGGATTCCAGTCACGAGCCAGTTGACGGTCGTGTTGCTTGTCCCCGAAACTGCGGCGGTAAACTGCTGCGACTGATGGACAGCAACAGTTGTACTGCTCGGCGAAATCGAAACCGATACCATGGGCTGCGTTGTTATAGAGACACTGGCAGAAGCTACAAGTGTGATGTCGACGTCACTCCGCGCCATTACTGTTATCCCGCCCGTGGGGACTGCGGCGGGAGCTGTATAGAGGCCGGAGGAGGAAACGGTCCCAACTGCGGAGTTTCCTCCTAGCACGCCGTTCACCAGCCAGTCGACACTTGTAGTACTGGTGCCCGATACTGTTGCCGTGAATTGCTGCGATTGCCCGACCTGCAGGCTGCTGTTGGGGGGCGATACGGAAATCGATATCGACGGCGATGACGCCGTAATTGAAACGCTTGCACTGGCCGTTGCGTTCGGTTGGAGCACACTTTCGGCGGTTACGACAATCGGACGAGAGGGCACTGAGGCGGGAGCAGTATAGAGGCCGGAGGGGGAGATCGTGCCCACGGCGAGATTTCCCCCGTCCATGGAATTCACCATCCACTCCAGTCCGGTATTGGTTGTGCCGGAAATGGTTGCATTGAACTGCTGTTTTCGGCCGACATTCAGACTCGTATTGGCGGGGGATATGGAAACCGATACAGTACCGCCAGTCTTGGCTCCGGTGGCCGCCGGCGCACCAAATCCCATCGAACAGCAGTCTAGGAAGGCAAAAAGAAGCAAGATTCTGCTTAAGTGCTTGCCAAGGGAACGATTCATTTGTCATCACCTCCGAGCACTCTCCTGACCAAGGCCATCCCCATAGTTATCCGAGTTCCCAGAGGTGCTAGTTCTTCAGTAACCTAGCCGCAGCTCTCACCACCGTCAATGTCTCACTAGGACATGGCAGGAAAAAATTCTTCTCGCTTAAAACAGGGCGATCGCCACGAAACCTGAGCCAGTTTTTATCAGTTAATGACGCGAGCGGGCACGCATGGAAGCAAGACGCCGAGAAGAAATGAAGATTTCCAGATGTCCGACGTCCACCATCGGAGGTAATTGTCGTTCGTCTATGGTCTTTTGTAATATTGTGGTGATTCAGCGGGGCGAAAGAAAATCGGCCCATGAAGAATCCCCCGCTGACCCTCCTCTTAGCCCTCGGACTTTGCCTCACGCCATCCTTAATATGTGCTGAACAAACTCCACACGGCCGTCTTTTGCTGCATGTATCACCAGCTGCGGTTACTGTGCAGCCTGGGCAAACGCAACCGTTTGTGGCAAGCATGTGGGACCCGTACAGCACGTCATCGCGTACCTACCTCACTGCGGTCCACTGGCTGGTGAATGGTGTTAGCGGAGGGAACTCAACCCTTGGGACAATTTCTTCGTCCGGCATCTACACCGCACCGGCTAATGCACCGTCAGAGGAGGTCGTCGTTACCGCGCAGCTTCGCTGGTTGCCTCGGGTCTCGGGCAGCGCGTGGGTAACGTTTGCAAAACACTCGCATTCAATTTCGGTCTCCGTTTTGCCGAGCGCCAGCAGTGTGCAGGTGGGACAATCTCAGCAGTTCACGGCGACCGTGTCCGGCACCCCAAACACGGCAGTCACCTGGTCAGTTAACGGTTCTCCTGGCGGGAACGCGACTAGCGGAACGATTTCCACGTCCGGTATGTATACGGCCCCAACTACCGCGCCTTCCGGTCCAGTTACGGTTACAGCACAGACCGTTGTAAGACCGTCCGCGACGGGTAGCGCGATTGTGTCGATCACCTCTCCGACACCCTCCGCCTCGATTGCCATTGCGCCCACATCTGTGAACCTGACAACGGGTCAGTCTCGACAGTTCACGGCGACGGTATCGGGCACCAACAGTACCTCAGTCCGATGGCTCGTAAATGGCAACGCCGGAGGGAACGCCACGGTTGGAACCGTTTCTTCCTCAGGCCTCTATACGACGCCAACCACAGCCCCCTCGGGCGCGGTAAGCGTAACTGCACAGAGCATGGCCCAACCGACTCTTTCCGCCAGCGCGACGGTTTCCATTACAGCTGCGGCACCGTCGATATCAGTTTCCATTTCGCCACTCAGTGCGACCTTGCAGCCAGCGCAATCGCAGCAGTTCAGCGCAACCGTATCCGGTACCACCAACACTGCGGTCAGCTGGTTGGTGAACGGCACGGCGGGTGGGAGCTCCACAGTCGGAACGATTTCCACCTCTGGGCTTTATACGGCCCCGGCGACAGCGCGCGCCACCGCAGTGACGGTGACCGCACAAAGCGTTGCGCAAGCGACGGCCACGGCCAGTGCTACCGTTTCAGTTACGCCAGCGCCGCCTGCAATAGCAGTTTCCATTTCGCCACCGAGTGCGACCTTGCAGGCAGCGCAATCGCAGCAGTTCAGCGCGACCGTGACAGGGGCCGCCAGCGCCGCCGTCAACTGGCTTGTGAACGGCACGGCTGGGGGGAACTCCACGG
This sequence comes from Acidobacteriota bacterium, assembly GCA_019241535.1. Lineage (GTDB taxonomy): Bacteria > Acidobacteriota > Terriglobia > Terriglobales > Acidobacteriaceae > Gp1-AA145. Next base: position 3,294 of record JAFAWX010000282.1, read on the forward strand.
TGGGAACCATTTCTACTTCTGGCCTCTATACAGCTCCCGCGACGGCGCGGGCCACTACAGTTACAGTGACTGCACAAAGCGCTTTGCAACCCACGGCTACAGCGAGTGCCACTGTCTCAGTTACGGCACTCCCGCCTTCTATATCAGTATCAATTTCGCCTACGAGCTCAAGTTTGCCGACCGGCCAGTCGCAGCAATTCAGCGCGACGGTATCGGGCACGAGCAACACGGCCGTCAACTGGCTCGTGAACGGCGCAGTTGGAGGGAACTCCACAGTTGGAAGCATCTCTTCCTCCGGGCTTTATACGGCTCCTGGAGCGGTACCCTCCGGCGGAGTGGTCACCGTGACCGCGCAGAGCGCGGCACAGACCACGGCTGCTTCCAGTGCGACTGTTTCGATTACCGCGCCGCAGCCAGTATCGGTTTCAATTACACCGACTAGCGCAAGTCTGCAGGTAAATCAGGCCCAGCAATTTAGCGCCACGGTGTCAAACGCCAGCAACACGGCTGTAAACTGGCTCGTCTCGGGAATTCAGGGCGGAAATACCACGCTGGGGACGATCTCTTCAACCGGTCTTTACACGGCGCCGGCCAGCGTTCCTAATGCACCAGTCACGGTCACAGCCCAGAGTGTCGCGAGTCCCGGAAATTGGGCGACGGCCGGAATCACGGTCAACGCACCCGTTGTCCACACCGTCTCTCTGTCGTGGACGGCGAGTTCGGGCGTAGCTGGTTACAACGTTTACCGCGGCGGCCAATCAGCAGGTCCTTTTACGAAAATCAATTCTTCACTGGACACGGCCACGGCGTACACCGACACCTCCGTAGTTGCGGGGCAGACGTATTATTACGCTACTACCGCGGTCGATTCGAGCGGCCTCGAAAGCGGATACTCGAATGTTGTCCAGGCGGCTATCCCGTAGCGCCCAGCTGGTTTTCAGGCTCCGAGCGAAAACCGTTCCGACGCCATCGCGACGATTGCCCGCCCAAGCACGATCGATGCGGTGGCGGCCGGAGACGGAACATTCAGAACGTGCAGCACGTTGTGCGAGCACTGGAATCTGAAATCATCGAGGAGCGACCCGTTCCTTTCCAGGGCTTGCGCGCGCACTCCGGCACCTGCCCGCACCAAGTCCGAACTTCTTATCTCCGGCACGAGACGCTCGAGAGCGCGGACAAATGCGCGCTTGCTGAACGAACGATAGAGCTCGGCAAAGCCTGTTCGCCAATATCTCGCCCCCATGCGCCAGAAGCCGGGGAAAGCCAACTGCTCGAGTGTTTCCTTGAAGGAAAAATCAGTCCTGCGATAGCCTTCGCGCTTTAAGGCCAGTACTGCATTTGGCCCGGCATCAACCCCGCCCTTGACCCGGCGTGTGAAATGCACGCCCAAAAACGGGAAACGCGCATCCGGCACTGGATAGATCAGGCTGCGTACCAGATGCTCGCGCTCGGGGACGAGTTCGTAATACTCGCCCCTAAAGGGTGCAATGCGTGCTTCCGGAGCGTCGTTGGCCAGGCGGGTGATCACATCGCTATATAGGCCGGCACAATTTACCACATGGCGTGCCGTAAAATTACCTCGCGTCGTTTCAACAATGATCTGACCGGTGCGTTTTACTAAGCCTCTAACCCTGGTGAGAAGCTGGATTTGTCCGCCATTCGCGGAGAATAATTCTCCGAATTTCTGACTTACTTGAGCATAATCGGTGATGCCCGCGCTGGGCACATGCAAGGCGCGCAAGCCGCCGCAATAAGGCTCAATTTCCCTGAGCTCGTCGCGTTCGAGTAGTCGGAGACCGGAAATGCCGTTCGCCTCGCCTCTCTTTCGCAACTCCTCAAGGCGAAAGCACTCCCCTTCAGTCGTGGCCACGATGACTTTGCCCGAGACCTGACATGGAATGGCGTGTTCTCGGCAAAACTGAACCATCTCCCGGCATCCCTGAACGCAGGTTTTGGCCTTCATTGACCCCGGGCGGTAATAGATACCGGAATGTATGACGCCGCTATTTCTGCCGCTCTGGTGACTGGCTAATCGCGCCTCTTTCTCGAGGAGCAGGAGCCGAAGCTGGGGAAAACGCCGCGAGAACTCCCACGCCGTTGACAGCCCGACAATTCCGCCGCCAATTAGAATAACGTCGTGGCATTCATCCGGCATAAGGTGCCCTTTTTACATGCTCCCGAACTGAACGAGTCCGCGCTATCCGCGTTCGCGGCGATCTTCATAGGTGGACCAGGTAACTGGCTGCCAGGTCCCGAAAGCTGGCCAGTTGGCTCGTCTTCGAGCTCTCATCCCAGTTCAGCTCGGAGCCCATCAGATCGGCAACCGTCGACGCCATGTTAAGTGCAGCTCTCGCATCGAGGAAGAGGGCGCGGGTGCGCCGCGCCAGCACATCTTCGACGGTGCGCGCCATTTCCTGCCGGGCTGCCCAGATTACTTCCGCCTTCAGGTAGGGCAGCGCCGGGTGCAGCACCTCGCCCAAGCGCTTATCTTTCTTAATCAGACTAAGCACCTCAGCGGCATCCGAGCCATAAACTCCGAGGTGTCCCGACGCGTCACTTGAACCTTCGGATCCGTGGATCTTCAGCTGCCGGGTGCTCGACGGTCTCTCCGGTAGTTGGGCGAGAGTTGCGGCCTGATCCACGCAGTCTTCGGCCATATGGCGATAAGTAGTCCATTTTCCTCCACAAATGGTCATCAGCCCTGAAGTATCGATGTGGATCACGTGATCGCGCGAAAGGGCTGCCGTCGACACCCCGCCCTGTGCGCGCACTAGAGGGCGAATACCGGCAAAAACGCTCAGTGCATCATCCCGCGTCGGTGCTTTCGCGAGATACTGACCGGCGGTCGAGAGTATAAAGTCAATTTCTGCTTCCTGCGCTACCGGGTCTAGCGTCGCCCCACTGACCGGAGTATCTGTGGTTCCCACCAATACATGCCCGTGCCACGGTATTGCGAACAGGACACGTCCGTCGCTGGTATGGGGAACCATGATGGCGCTTGTACCGGGTAAGAATTCCCGACTGAAAACCAGATGAACCCCTTGGCTGGGCGCGATCATAGGTTTGGCCGAAGGTTCCGCCATACGCCGGAGGTCATCGCTGAATGCTCCCGTGGCATTGATTACCACGCGCCCCGCGGCTCCAAACTCTTCTCCAGTTTCGCGATCGCGCGCCACCACTCCATCCACGAATCCCTGCGAGTCTTTGGTTAAACCGGTAACTTCGACGTAATTCAGCAAGGTCGCGCCCTGCTCGAAGGCAGTGAACACCATGTGTATCAGCAGGCGCGCGTCATCGAACTGACCGTCGTAGTAGATCGCTCCGCCGCGCAGCCCTTCAGTCCTAATATTTGGAAGTTCTCGAAGCGTCTCTTCGCGGGAGAGCAAGCGTGACTTGCCAAAGCCATACCTGCCCGCCAGAAGCTGATAGAGCTTCAAGCCGAAGCCGTAGAAGGGTGCTTCCCACCATTCGTAATTGGGGACGATGAATGCCAGGTCGCGCACCAGGTGAGGTGCGTTTTGGAGCAACAGGCCCCGTTCCTTCAGGGCTTCCAGAACGAGTCCAATATCACCTTGCTCGAGGTATCGGACCCCGCCATGAACCAGCTTCGTGCTACGGCTGGACGTGCCTTTGCCGAAATCGCTCTGTTCAAGTAGGAGCACGTCGTAGCCGCGCGCGGCAGCGTCGATGGCAACGCCTACCCCAGTTGCGCCGCCCCCTACCACGATGATGTCCCAGGGTTTGCGCTGCGCCGCGAGACGGCTCCGCATTTCAGCTCGGGTCATCGAATGTATCTTACGGGATTCGAGCCAGTGCACCCAGGCAGATCGGCCAATGTGTCACCTGACTTGGCCTGCCGGAGAGGTGAGTGCAGTGCCAGCTAAGCCTTTTCGAGAGTGGTTCAGAAATGTGGGGCTGCTACTTTCCTGGTATCGCGATCAGTTTCCACGTGGTGGTCGTTGTGCCTGTGTGGTGAGATTCGTGAGCGAGTATTGTTAACCCGTGCTCAATTAGCACCTTACTCTGCATTTGTGACAGCTTTCGAAAGGCCGACTCGGCGTAGGCAAAGGTGGCGTGCAGCCGTATACAAATAGGAGCCCACAAGCGAAAATCGGCCTGGCGCTCGGACAAAGCTCGCTAGCCATACTGCCAGGCCGTATAGTGGGGGTGTGAGCCTGAAACCGACATTGGAAATCATCAACCGGATGCAGGCAGAGGGACACATCAGCAAATACGCTATCGCCGGTGCTGTAGGCGCGACGTTTTATTTGGAGCCATCGGCGACTGAGGATATAGACATCCTTGTCGTGCTGCCTCTTGCGCCGGGAAGCTCGCTCCTTAGTCTTATTTATGACTTCCTGAAAGGCCTGGGTTTGAGCGTCCAGGGCGAGCGCATCATGGTCGGGGATTGGTTAGTGCAATTCCTTCCTGCCCATGGTGACTTGGATCGCGAAGCCTTGGATGAAGCGGTCGTCACTGAAGTGGAGGGCGTCATCACGTACGTACCGAGCGCGGAGCACCTGATCGCTCTGGCTCTGCGCACCGGTCGCGCAAAAGACTATGCCCGGGTCGTGCAATTCGTCGAACAGAATGCTTTCGATACCAACGAGCTGAATCGCATTCTAATGCGGCACGGACTAGTCGACAAATGGGAGCGTTTCGAGCGTCGATATCTGGGGGAATAGTTATGGAGAGCGAAAGCGACAAGCTAAGACGCAAAAGATTGGCGGCGCTTCCGTATTCGGAGAAAATCAAAATTGTAGAGAAATTGCGTGACCGCAGCAGGGTGATTCGAGCCGCAGGGCTAAGAAAGCGAAAAACAGACAAGAGCAGCTGAATCGGTAGCGTGGCATTGCAATGCTCAGAAGGGACGGCAGGTTTGCGAAGTAATTCACGTCTTGAGCGCACCAAGTCCTGGAAACGCAGATATTACTAACAGCCGCGTACCACGACACGAAGGTGAACGTCAGCACATCTGGCGCCCCGAGGCCTCGCGCCTGATCCTTGGCCAACCACTCGGACCACGTGATACTTTAGCCCTGGCGACCGGCTGAATGGGGAGACGTTTCAAGCGACTTGGAAGAAAAAATCAGGATTTGTCATGGATGAATAGCGATACAGTGCGAGTTCTCGCGAAGCGAGACCAGACAACAACTCTCAGTACCTTCCGCGCGCTTCGCAATCCTCACTTTCGGCTTTTCTGGCTTGGGCTAGCGGTCTCGGCAGTTGGCACCTGGATGCAAATCGTGACTCTGAGCTTGCTTGTCCTGAAGGTCACACAGGGATCGGCATTCGCGCTCGGCAGCGTATCGTTCGCTCAGGCTCTGGCCTTCTTCTTTTTTGCTCTCTTTGGCGGAAGCATGGCCGATCGCATGGACAAGCGGCGGCTCCTTTTGTTCACGCAATCCAGCTGCGCCCTGTTGGCGGTTTTGCTCGGCGTGCTCACGTGGACAGGTCTGATCCGCTTTTGGTCGATTCTGGTCATTTCTTTTCTGAATGGAACCGTGTTGAGTTTCGATCAGCCCGCTCGCGCGGCGCTGGTCGCGGATCTCGTCCCCGGACGCGATCTGATGAACGCCATCAGCCTGCAGTCGAGCATATTCAGCGCGGCAGCAGTCATCGGTCCGGCCTTCGCAGGATTGGGAGTAGGCTTTCTAGGTTATGCCGGCAACTTCTTCCTGAACGGTGCGAGTTTCAGCGGAGTATTAATTGCTTTGTACCTCATCCCTACATTTGCTCAACTTGGAAAACGCCAACCGGCGTTCAAAGCGATTCGCGAATTGCTCGATACCGCGCAACGCGACACGGTGCTGCCCTGGATCTTAAGTGGATATGGCAGCCTACTATTCTTTGGACCATCCGCGGCTCTCATCCTTCCGGTTTACGCGATTCAGATTCTGCACGTCGGACCACGAGCGCTCGGGCTGCTGTTCTCGTCCCTTGGCCTCGGTGCCGTTGTTGGGGCTTTGATCCTCGCTTCACTCGCCAGTACAACGCGAAAAGGTGATCTCTTCTTGCTCGGTATTCTGATCTGGGTGGTCGCATTCACGAGCTTCGCCCTCAGCGGCTGGTTGTGGGTATCGCTCCTCGCACTGCTGCTGGTAGGCGTTGGACAAAGCTTCAGCGCAACTACCGCAATTACACTTCTGCAGACCCGGGTACCAGGCGAAATGCGGGGACGAATCATGAGCCTGAATACCCTTCTGCTTATGGGTGTGCGCCCTTTGGGAGATTTTCCCGCGGGAGCGCTGATGTCGAGTGTCGGTGCACCGGCCACGGTGCTCGTGAGTGCCGGCCTGGTAGGAGCCTATCTGGCGGTCACATGCCTTGCCCGCCCGTCGATCCGGTCGGCCTAACCTTTGCGTTTTTGGCGGGAAATAGCAGGTTAACCGGGTTGAGCTCGGTATACCCAGAGTGGGGCATGTTCGGACTTTTGCGAGCTGTGGTCCGCCGTTCGACCACGGTTCGCGTGCAAGAGCTCTTGTTCAATCAGGCCATGCGCCGGAGCTAATGAACACACCGGGTCTGTCGCCGCCGCGTCACCGGTAATCATGAATGCCTGACAGCGGCAGCCTCCGAAATCGAGCTTGCGGCGATCGCAATCGCGACAGGGCATGGGCATCCAGTCCTCACCACGAAATCTTTGAAAGCTGTCGGAGTGCAGCCAAATCCATTCCAAAGATCGCTGACGAACATTCTCGAACTCGAGCCTGGGAATGACAGTTGCGGCATGGCACGGCAACGCCTTTCCTGAAGGGTCGACCAGCAATTCGCGGCGTCCCCAGCCGCCCATGCAGGCTTTCGGAAAGCGAGCATAGTAGTCAGGCACAACGCTGTCGATGCGGATTATCCCCATAAGCCGTTTCTGAGCAGCGCTGATTTTGTCGAGAGATTCCGCTACTTGTTCCCTGGTGGGAAGCAACGCCTGCTTGTTCTTCCAGGCCCAGCCGTAGTACTGAACATGGGCAATCTCGAGCCTCTGCGGTTGAAGGGACTCGGCAAGCGCAATCATCTCGTCGAGGCGCTCAATATTCTGGCGATGCACCACCATGTTGACGGTAAACGCCACCTTCGATTGGCGAATCATGGCTGCGATTGAGAGTTTCAGGGCATGCGCGCGGGTACCGGCTATCCAGTTAGCGCTTGTTTCGCGAGAATCCTGAAAACTGAGCTGGATGTGGTCCAAACCGGAGGCAACAAGGTCATGCCATCGGCGTTCAGAAAGCCCGATTCCCGAGGTGATCAGGTTGGTGTAAAGCCCGCAGGCGTGGGCAAAGCTCACCAACTGAGCTGCGTCCTCTCGTGCGAGGGGTTCCCCGCCGGTTAAATGGAGGTGTAACACTCCAAGTTTTGCCGCCTGTTCAAAGACGCCTTGCCATTCTTCCGTGCTTAGCTCGGCGTGAGCTGAGGCCATTGCGAGAGGGTTTGAGCAGTAGACGCAATGCAGAGGACACCGGTGCGTGATCTCTGCGATCAGCGCCAGCGGGAGGTCCTGCATCAGAACTCCACGACTTTTTTCTGCCACAAACGCTCGAGAAATCGCGCCGCATCCCGACGAATTGTGGCCGGATCGGATTTGTCGTACGCTCGTTCGAGTTCTCGGACAATCTCGTCGAAAGTACGCTTGCCGTCGCAGAGCTCAAGCACTACGCGGGCGGTTTGCTCGAGGCGGAGTGCGCCTTCAGGGAACACAATAGTACGATTCTCGCCTTCGCCTGCCCAGCGGCAACCCGCGGCCAGGCGAGGCTGACTGCTACTTTCAAGCTCCAACGGGCTTACTCCTCGAGACGAAAGGCGCCGGGTGGAGGCCACCCCGGCTTTACATACGCATAATAGAGGGCATCGAGCTGCGCCCACAAAATGTCGCACTTGTCGCGCAATGCGAGGATCGCGTTTTCTTGATCGCTGTAAGTCCGGGCATGTTCGGTAACAAATTCAAGTGCGAACTCGGCGTCCGCCGGGGCCTGATCGAGGCGGGCAGCAAAATAATCGAGTCCGCCGGAGAGCCATGGATAGTGACGGCAAAGCGCCTCCATACGCAGAGCAATCAAGTCACGGGAGAAAAGCTCGGTCAAAGATGAGGCGACAGCCTCAAGGAAAGATCGGTTCTTCACCAGCTCGATATAAGCTTCGACCGCGTAACGTACCCCGGGAAGCACCTCGTTGCAGCTGATGACGCGCTCTCGAGCCAAACCGGTGGCTTCGGCCAATCGTAGCCAGCGCTCGATTCCCGCCTCTCGATTGGCGTCACCGTCGTGGTCGACAATGCGTTTGCGCCATGCGCGCCGAAAACCAGGATCATCGCTTCGAGACATTATGATGGCGTCTTTAATTGGAATCCGGCTCTGATAGTAGTAGCGGTTAAGGGCCCAGGCTTGCAGTTGACCTCGGCTCAATTTCCCTTCGTGCATCAGCAGATGAAAAGGATGCTGGTGGTGGTAACGCTCTTCCCCGACTCGACGCAAACGCGCCCGCAACTCCTCGATTGTGAGAGGGCGATCGAGGGCCGGTTCTAGAGCTCCAGATGACATCCTTCCTCCGCGATCTCCCAGCCCGAATCGCGTACTTTCTGCCAAGCTGGGCCGGTGGCATCCAGCATTGGGTTCGTATTATTGATATGCACGAACATCTTTTTTGGACACCGCAGTCCTGATAATAAATCCAGGCTGCCGTCCGGTGAAGAAACCGGGATGTGCCCCATTTCGCGCGCCGTACGGGTTCCAATCTGAAGACGGATCAGCTCGTCGTCAGTCCAGAAGGTCCCGTCAAATAGCAAGACGTCAAGCGAATTCAGCTGCTCGAGAAGCGAATCATCGATCTTCCCAATAGAAGGGAAATAACCTAGCCGCTTCCCGGAACTCAGGATTACGCCAAGCACGGCCTCGCACGCGCAAAGCTCAGCCGTACGCTGCGTGGGGACATAGCTCGGATAGCGTCGAGCAACGGACAGCGGAAGGCACTCAATCCCGGCTTGTCCTCCGGTCTGCGAACAAAGGTTAAACGGCGTGCCAGGGACGACGTCATGCCACCGGGCTTGATCTTCGCTACGCTCGAGCATCGAAAACATGCTGTTATCTTCGCGAAGGATCCTGCGGACCGAAGCGGTCGCGAAGACCTGTAATGGCTGATATTCCCGCAGCAGCAATAATCCGAGCGACTGATCAAGCTCGGCGCTCGTCAGCAGGACGCCGGAAATCGGCGAATGTCGGGTGCCGCCAGAAGGATGCAGAAAGGAGCTGGATTCGATCTGTCGGGTTACATCCGGCGACGCGTTCAGCAGGAACCAGGACTTTTCGTCAGAGCTGAGCGCAACTTGTAGCTGAGTACGCGATCTTGTGGGAAAGGTGCCGGCACGCGCAAGGCTGCAGTTGCGGCATGCGCAATTCCACTGCGGGAACCCGCCTCCTGCCGCGGTGCCCAGGATTTCTACTCGCATCCGGCGCGCTAGATTTCGGCGCAGGCGTAGGAATTGATCTCGCAACCGAGCGAGATTTCTTCGAATTGCGGTTCAGTCCACTGCATAAGCCCTTAGTTTCACGCCTTGAGCCGCCTTCTGTCAAGGTGCACGGAGTTGCACAAAATTGACGGAGCCGCCTTATCGGAAGCCGCCCCTGGCTTTCTCGCGACCGGTTTTAGGAAATGCCTTCCTTGCCCCGCAGGAGTTCATTGCCAACGCGTGCCAGCAGCCAGCACTGACGGGCGGCCGTGGTCAATATATACCCGCGAGTTTGACCACTCCTGCGCCAAGCG
>JAFAWX010000052.1 GCA_019241535.1 Acidobacteriota bacterium
CTACTGCCGCGGCTAGAAAGTTGTCTGAGCGGAATTCAGTGTTCGATAATGTGCCATAGCGTGGAACAAATTGCATGACGCGCAGCGTGCTGTGCCGAGTCCTGTCGCGTTTAGAACCCGGAGTGCAGCTGAAACATCTAACCCGGAAACAAGATCGAACAACACCGAACTCATCGAGCGGAGAGACGCGGCCTCTCCCTGCGGCGTAAGTAGCAGATTATAAAGCACTTGCGCGGGAGTTTGGACGGGTCTTGACGTGTTTATCCCTCTTGCCCTCGCTGAAGTTTGACTGATAGAATCATGGCGCTTTCGGGGGAGAGCAACAGAAATGAAAGGTTTACTGCTCGCGATCACTGGACTTGTCGCTGTCGGGGCAATATCTCTCGGAATCAAAGATTATATTCAACAGAAGAACGCAAGGCCTCCGGTCAGCACGAGTACTCCCGCCGTTGTTCCTTCGAAAAACATAAATGGACGCAAGAAACCCACTTTGTCCAAGATGAGACAAACAAAGACATCAGGAAGTGAAGCAAGTACTTCTGCGACGGCCGAGGCCGCGGCAGATGACATACAAAATCCACTGATCAGCGCCGAATTCGCCGGAGCTGCAAAAAACCAACCCGGTCATGACGAAGTAGAAGCAGCAATGGACCGAAACAGTCGCGTGCGCAACAATGCCCGGCCGGGATCATCACCGATGAAATGTTTGCCGCTGCCAAATGGGACGAAACCAGGCGATGTAGATGCCGGCTATTACAAGGATTGGGCCAAGGAGTATTCATGCGTTATACCTTAATGCTTCTCGTCCCGCCCCGAAACCGCTGAATCCCAGCCTTCAAAACAATTACAAAAAGAGGCTGTCCCGTCAGCGGCGTATACCTACGTCCTGGCTGATGGATACAATATGCGCTCAAATGCGCTGGGTGTTCACGAGCAAATCCCGAACGGTAGGCTGTCGGGTAGTTCTCGTTTGGGCCTGTCAGCGGCTTACCAGAGATATTCAGCCCGTTTTTCCCAGTCTGCCTAAGTTGCCGTGCCGATCCGCGCTGCGGTAATTGAGGTCCAAAACTCATCAAGGAGGCCTGCCCAGTTCTGAGCCGACGGAAATTGCCGTTGCTTTAGGCCGACAGACCGTCAGGGGAAATCTCAGTCCCGGGAGGTTTCTGAGTGGCGGGAAAAGCATAAGGCGTTCGCAAGTAGCAGAAAAAACCCGGAGCGGACAAAGCATTTCGAGACTGTAACCTCAATATCCGAGCCGTCAGTCTAATAAAATTGTGGTGAGGCCCGACTTTGAAACTAATATGCGCTTGCAAGACGACTCTGATCGCCTGCCTTTTTCCTTTATCGTTGTTTGCCCAGAATGCTCGGCAGCTTCACTTGCCTACGAGCAAGTTGCTGAGCACCCCGGTGCTGGGGCGCATTGGCCCGGTGAACAGTTTCCCGGCAGCTATCGCCTTGAACCCCGACGGGCAATATGCCGCGATATTGAACGATGGTTATGGAACAGAGAAAAGCCAGGGACGGCAATCGATCACAATTCTAAATCTCGCTTCCAATCGGCTCCGAGATTTTCCCGACTCGCGTCTCATGGCCAAGGCTCACCAGAGTTATTTTCTCGGACTCGCCTTCGGCTCCGATGGGCGCTATCTTTACGCATCAGTCGCATCGATTACAGATCCGACAGGAAGCAGGAATGGTGCGACGGGAAACGGGCTGGCGGTCTATCGATTTGATAAGGGCGTCCTCACGCCCGAGCGCTTCATCCAAATTCAACCGCAAAAGCTTGAAAGTGGTAAGCGAGTTCCTTCTGCATTGAGTGGGGCAACGGCAGGCAACGGGATTCCTTACCCTGCGGGTCTCGCCATGGTCTCCATTCAGGGGCATGACCGGTTACTCGTCGCCAATGATCTTTCCGACAACGTCCTCTTACTTGATTCCGAAAATGGCGCTGTTCTCGAAAAATTCGATCTCAGCACCCGCGACACAGTTCCGGCTTCGTTTCCGTACACCGTGGTCGCCACGCGCGACGGTCGACACGCCTGGTGCAGTCTGTGGAATGCATCGAAGGTTGCAGAGCTCGACCTTGTCTCGGGACGCGTAACGCGCTGGATACCGCTGCTCGAACCACAATCACCGACCCTGGCCGGATCGCATCCCAGTGCCCTGCTACTCAGTCCGGACGAACAGTGGTTGTATGTCGCATTGTCAAACGTCGACACCGTGGCCGTCGTCAGAGCTGGGACGGGGGAAGTGGTTCACCTGGCATCGACCAAGCCTGCTGGGCAGAAGTATGGCGGAAGCTACCCCGATGCTTTGGCTCAATCCAGAGACGGCAAGCGGGTATTCGTTGCGGACGCTTCGTTGAACGCGGTTGCGGTCTTTGATGGCGAGACTCTGGCACGGCATACTACACCCTCTGCGGAGGCCACAGAAGCACTAGGGTTTATTCCAACCGACTGGTATCCAAGTGCGGTGGCGGTCTCGGGCAATCACCTCGTGGTGGCGGCTGCGAAGGGACAAGGAACGTCCGCAAACAATGGAATCAGCCACCTGAGAAATCAGGGTAAGCACCGCGGGCATCCCTATATCGGCAGTCTGTTGTACGGTTCGATCGCCCGGCTAGATTTTGGCGCTGCCGAAAAGGAGCTGCCTCGCCTGACGCGCCAGGTTGAGGAAAGCAATCTATTCGGCTCCCAGCCCGGCGACATCGACTTTCATGCCGGTCATAATCCCATTCACCACGTGCTCTATATTTTGAAAGAGAATCGCACCTACGATCAGATTCTTGGGGATCTCACGCTGAAAGGCGCAAAGGTGGGAAATGGCGATCCGGGGCTTACCATATATGGCGAGGATATAACTCCCAACGAACACAAATTAGCTCGTGAGTTCGGCGTGCTCGACAACTTCTACGACAGTGGCGAGGTCTCCGGAGATGGGCATGTCTGGTCGAATGCCGCGATCACCAGCGACTACAACGAAAAGACCTGGCAGATCACCTATCGTGGCCATGAGCATACCTACGACTACGGCGGCATGGTGGCTGACGAGATTCCTCTCGAGCTGGGAGAACCGAACGTTGATGCTCCCGCGACAGGTTATATCTGGGACAGTCTCGCCAGCCATTCCATGACCTACCGCGATTACGGCGAGCTCGTCGCTACCATCTGGTGCCGGCCTGAAAGAAAGCCGGGAATGTCACCGACCGAAGGCACGCCGGCACCGTTCAGCGCATCCTGCGAGCGATCCGCAGTTTCAAAAGGGGAGCCGCTGCCTTCCTCCGTGGGCACGCCTCATGGCTCAGCCAGCCCATGGCCCTGGCCGGTACCGCTATTTAAGCGGACAAAGCCGACATTGGCCTCTGAGCGTGACCACTTCGACCCGATGTTTCCTGATTTCAACACCGAATATCCCGACCAGCTGCGGGTCGATGAATTTCTAAATGAGTTCGACGGGTTTGTGCGCGCGCGCCGAGAACATCAGGGCGGCGAATTACCTGCTTTTACCCTGCTCTATTTGCCTAACGATCACACCCACGGCACTACGCCCGGCAAACCTCGCCCGGCGGCATCGGTGGCCGATAACGACTTGGCGGTGGGGCGAGTGGTTGATGCCGTATCCCACAGTCCCTACTGGGAAGATACTGCGATATTCATCATCGAGGACGACGCCCAGGACGGCGCCGACCACGTGGATGCCCACCGCTCGATCGCCTTCGAGATCAGCAAGTACTCGCCCAGCTCCGGGGAGCATCCGTTTGTGGACAGCCGTTTCTATACCACCGTGAACATGTTGCATACGATCGAAAGCCTTCTGGGGTTGCCCCCCATGAACCAGAACGATGCCTATGCCTCGGTAATGGCGGCCTTGTTTTCCGGCCAAGGTGATCATGCCCCTTTCACCGCCGATTGGCGAAACCGGGACAGCGGCCTCATCTATCAAATGAACCCTCCCCGAGGCCAGGGTGCCAGGCAATCGGCGAAAATGAACTTTGATCGCCCCGACGCCGTCGATGCCGCCGTCCTGAACAAGATCCTATGGCGTGATCGCAAAGGCAATCTGCCAATGCCGCGGCCCAGGCGCTCTGTGCTGGAGCAGAAAGGGTACCGCGACCAGTGATTGACCCGATTCGACAGGCACTCGGCGTCAAAAATGTTCTAAATGTAGAGAGATATAACCTGGGAGGCAGTTATCGGTGGGCCATCAGGTCAGAACTTCGGGCGTTCCGGAAGGCGCGTCAGACATGAAGGCTGCGGAGATAAGGGACGCTAGCCTTCATCAGGTCAAGATCCATTTCAACGAAATAATTCTTTATGCCGCCGGTCCTCGCAGTAGCGAATATTTTCTTCCAGTCTAACGTGTCCCGTCCGACGGCCATTATTTTCCGGGTCTTTCGCGACCAACCTTGCACATGCATGGAAATAAATCGACCTGGATATTTGGTGAAATAGGCTGCGGCGTCATAGCCACGGCTGATGGTTGAGATCTGAAACTGAAATTTGACGAGCGCCGGATCGAGGAGGTCGAAAAGCAAATCATAGGTCCGTTTGCCATCGACCATCGTGAGCTCAAAATCTTCATTGTGAAGCCCCTGCTGGATACCAGCCTTGGCGGCGCGTTCACCGAACTTGTTATATTCCTCCGCGGCACGCTTGACATCATCCATGGTCGGTTTCGCGGGGCCGTCCAGGCTAGGCACAATCATTTGTGTCAGACCAACATCTTTTGCCCAGGCAATACGGTCCTCCTGGTTATTTCGCAGCTCTGCGATTGTGAAATGCGAACTCACGCAGCTGAGGCCGGCATCGCGGAGAATACTGCGTAGTTCGGCTCCCTTGTATTTCGCAAGTCCGGCGAAACCCGAATCGGAGTAACCCACTGGCGAACACAGCTCGACGGTTTGAAAGCCGGCATAGGCCAGCTGCTTGATCGTGCCTGGAAAGTCCTTCGCCACCATTCGCCTGACCGGCCAGATCTGACATCCAATGGGAAGATCGAGCGGGTCGGCGCGAAGCTCAACTATTGCCGCCGAGAGAAACCCCGCAGCCGTGTATATTCCTGAAACCCTCACGAATTCTCGTCTCGAAATTGTAGGCATGCAATCACTCCTGGGCGGCTTAAGATCCGGCAGCATGGTCGGAGTGGGCACTACAGTTCCCATCCCTTGCGGCGTTCTGGTTGGACATAGTTTTGCGCGGATTCTGAGTCGACCTTCAAATTGTGTGGATCCCAACCAAGTTTTTCTCGCGCACGAATGGCAACATTGCCGAGAAGCAATGCCTCGGTGACGGCACCCTCATATTCGAAATTCCCACCCGGTTTTTCCTTGCTCCCCTTGCAGGCGTTCAGCCATTCACGCTCGTTCCCGGGCGATCTGGGCAGGGTCTTGGGCGGCGGTCTGTAGGCATTCATGCGGCTCTCGGGAATCAACCTGGGGTGGGCACCATTGAAGGCGGACAGGATTTTCCCGTGGTCCCCAATAAATAGTAG
Source organism: Acidobacteriota bacterium (assembly GCA_019241535.1). GTDB lineage: Bacteria > Acidobacteriota > Terriglobia > Terriglobales > Acidobacteriaceae > Gp1-AA145. The sequence continues at coordinate 5,491 of JAFAWX010000052.1, forward strand.
CCCTTCGTCAGTCTCTTCACCTTCCCCTTTAAAAGGACGATTTTTTTCCAGTTCTGCGGGGCGAAGTGGCTTTAACCCTCCGTCATACCAGGAGAATTGCACCGGAGGCATGTTGCCACGTGACGGGAACTCGTAATGAACAATCGAAGCAAGCGGGTACGTTTCTCGATAGGAATCGCTGGAGCTGGCCTCAACCTGTAATGGTGCTTCGAGCTTCAACACGCGAAAGAGAGTATCAAAACTGTAGGACCCCATGTCGCCCAGGGCGCCGCAGCCGAAATCGGTCCAGCCGCGCCAGACAAAGGGAGCATAGGCGCGATTGTAGGGACGTTCGGGTGCCGGTCCCAGCCACAAATCCCAATCCAGAGTCGCGGGCACGGGCTCGGCATCTTTAGGCCGTTCTACTGCCTGCATCCAGAAGGGGCGGCTGGACCAGTTCACGACCTGGCGCACGGGGCCGATTGCTCCGTCCCAGATCCACTCGCAAAGCAAACGGGTATCCTCCGATGCCTGGTTGGCGACAGCAATCTGAGTAGCAACGCCGCTTTCCCGGGCAATCTCGGCGATCCTTCGTGCCTCATAGATCGTGTGGGTTAGCGGTTTCTGACAAAAAACGTGCTTGCCTTTCTTCATGGCGCTGGCAGAGATAGCGGCGTGCAGGTTGTCGGTGGTGCATACAACCACCGCGTCGAGATCCTTTTCTTTGTCGAGCAGGTCGCGGAAGTCCACGTAACTCGCGCAGCCACGGTACTCGCCTGAGCGTCTCTGCGCACCATAGTAGGCTTCCACGATTTTTTGCGCGGGCTCGCGCCCGGCAACGCCGCTGGTCACCTGCAGGGAATGCGTCAGTTGAATGGGATCATCCGGGCTGAGCCAGTCCCAGCCCGAGTCCACCCGCAACAATTTGCGCACGGAGTTGCAGAACTCGTGCCGGTCCCATTGCGGGTGTCCCGCACCACTCTGGTTGGGATCGCAGACGGCCACCGCTTGGACGTCCGCTTCGCGCAAGAACCGAAGCATGACGCGCATTCCCTGTGATCCGACGCCTATGAAAGCCATGTTGATCTTATTGCCTGGTGAAACATAACCGGAGCCTCCCAGGATTCCGCGCGGAGCGATCGTGAAGCCCAGGGCGGAGGTGGCCGCCTGGGCCAAGAACTTACGCCGTGATGCCAAAACCCGGGGTCGAGTGGGGCTTCTCACCTGCCTCCTTCCCATTCACGAGAGCGATCCGACTTCTATGTCCGGCACGCGAATCAAAGGCTTTCGGGCCTCGCGGTTGATCCGCATGCAGTAGGCAGAATGCAGCGAAAGCATAAACCACAAGCTTGAAGTTTCGCCAGATCTGAGGACTTTCGAATGCGCCGGATCCGGCTCTGCAATGAGTGGTCAGGCAAGCGGCAGTAGCGAAAGCATGAATGTCTCGCCTCGCGTCAGGAAGTCTGTTCTGAAGAGAACGAACAAGATTTGCCGATTGACACTGCGTTCGATGCGTCACCTGCTTGCCCTCGATCAAGATTCCGGTGCGCGTGACAACTCGATTATCCCCGTGTGCTACGCTTCACGACAAGTTGCTGTGTAAAGTACCAGAGCCCATCAGACTTTGTTGGATGATAGAGTGACACGCTCAGAACGACACGTCGGACGCTATCGGGCCGTTTCTCCAGAAACTCGGGGTTGGAGCACCAGGCAAAAACGTGTTCGCCTTGGCATTTGTATTCCTGCAGCTGTAGTATGCGCGATCCAAACTGCGGGATGCGGCACCGCAAATCCCAGCCGCGTTCTACAATCGATAACCGTAACGCCTGCAATCGCCGACGCCCAAAATTTTCCTAACGGCCAGGTACAATTCACTGCGACCGGCATATTTAGCCAGCCTCCGTCTCCAGCACCGGTGACGTTCGTCGCTCCCTACCCTGGAAGCTGGCTTATTTCTGATCCGAACGTCGCAGGCGTCAGCCAGAGTGGCGTCGCGCAATGCCGGACCGGGGCCTCAGGTCTTGTAACTATCACCGCCATTGCATCCGCGAATTCGTGCCCTCCGAGTTCCAACATGGGTTGTATGTCTGTCGCTGTATCGGGACTCGCGAAGCTCAGCTGCCCGTGAAACGCCGCCGGATTCTATCGTTTTCCGTCTTCTGACACTCACCTATGCATTTCCTTGTTGTTGCCGCTTGTCAATCGTTCTCTCATGCGGGCCGTCTTCAGTGGTGAGGTCGACCCTACGTCGCCCGTGCGCGATTGTAGGTCGAGCGCGAGCGCTGAGAGCAGTTTCATACACCGTCTTTAACTTGAGGGTTGTTCGCGTGGATGTGTTTTGCTAGCCAGTATCACACGACACTCAATTCCGCAAAATCACAGGAGTTTCTTCATGAGTGCTTGAAAACGAGAATCGCCGCGCACCGCATTGAGGTCAGAGTCGTGCTCCAGCCACTCTTTGTGACCGAAGCCACAAGCTACAGCTTTTTCCAGGCACCCGAGTGCTTTTTCAGTCTCTTCCATAAGGCTGAACGAACAGGCCACGTTATAAAGCACGCCCGAATCTTCTGGGTCGGCCGCCAGAGCGCGAGCGGTCCATTCCATGGCACGTACCCGCTGTCCGAGTTGAGTCAAGCAACCAGCCCCCAGATAGAGG
>JAFAWX010000057.1 GCA_019241535.1 Acidobacteriota bacterium
CGGCACTTTAGCCGATCTGCACGCTGCCTCGACGATGCATAGGGCTTCCAAGCCAATGCAGCCATTGTAAACAACCAGGATCCACCGCAATACCCTGTTAAGAAGAGCAGGTAAAGTGCACTCGTCTTTTTTTTGCGTTCTGATCAAAACGGTCCTCGCTATCTGCCTCCATGGAATTTTCCAAAGCCCAGTCTCACCTCAAGCGTATTGATTCCCGGATTCAAACGGCTGAGCCCGGCATCGGAAATGTGCAGATACCGCGCTTCAAGAGCCAAGGCGCATTTTTCTCGCAGCACGTATACCCCGAATGCGGCTGCAGGGGTGAAATTTACTGCCGAGGTGTGCGGGGGCACCGAATGGGTGGTGAAAAGCACCCCTCCGCTCAGCTCAAGGTACGGGAGCAGCCGCCCACGCTGGTCAAGATTCCATCGCAAATTCAGCGGGTTGAGCCCGACTCCGTAAGCAGTATTGACGGGCTGAAATAGAAGATAGGCCGGCACCGCGTCGACGGCATATTCAAACCGGCCTCTAAGAAGTGCGGGCCCACGCGCGTCCGTCAGTATCCAGCCGTAACGCAGGCCCATATTCCAGATGCCGGTGTCGCCCCGGCCACCCGGAACGGAATGGCCGCCCGATGTCCACAGCTGGATTTCGGTTCCCCCCTTTTCCGGCGCCGACTGCGCACACATGCTCCCGGCGAGAACGGTCGTAAGCATAAGCAGAACTGCAGGTTGCGTTTTGGCAAATGAGGGGCGAGACTCGGGCTTCATCGCTTTTCCAAAAGTCCCCGGTCGTGCAACCAGTTCGCGAGCAGCCTCGGCCATTCCCCGAGAACCGGATTCCCAAGAGCCAATCCGACTCCGTGGGGGCCTTTTTCAAAAATGTGCAGCTCGGCCGGAACACCGGCCTTATGCAGCGCCAAGTAGAAAGACACGCTGTTTTCCGAGGGAACTACTCGATCGGCAGCCGTGCTGAAAAGGAAGGTCGGAGGAGTATCCGCATTCACGTGGAGCTCGTCAGAGAGCTCCTCGCGTAGTGCCATGCTCGGGTTGTCGCCGAGGAGATTGGTCCGGGACGCTGCATGCGCATACGGGGCGGTAAAAGATATTACCGGGTAAGCAAGAATCAGGAAGTCCGGCCGGGAACTGAAACGCTCAATAGGGTCAGCTGCGTGGGAGTCCCCGCGATCGAAGTGCGTGCCGAGAGTGGCCGCTAAGTGGCCGCCAGCCGAAAAGCCCATCATGCCGACCCGGTCGGGTGCGAATCCCAGCTGGCTGGCACGCGAGCGAACCAGCCGGACGGCCCGCTTGGCATCGCCCAACTCGATCGGGTGATGGTAGCGAGGACCGAGCCGATAACTTAAAACGAATGCCGTTACTCCAAGAGCATTGAGCCAGTCTGCGACCTGGCGGCCCTCGTGATTGCTGGCCAGGAGCCGGTAGCCTCCTCCTGGAGCTATGATCACCGCCGTGGCCGTGCGCCGGGGATCGACGGGCCGGTAAACGGTGACCGCAGGCACGTCGCGAGGCTCCCTCCCGAGCGCCCCCGGCGCGCCCCGATCCCAGAGTGGGATCGCATAGGGCTCAGAGGTGATGCCGGCCTCGCTCGCTGACCGCGTCTGGTTTGCCTGGGCATGGGCAATGCTCGAGAGCAGTATTGCCGCAAAAATCGCCTTCGCCACCGCATTTACTCCTTGATTTGCGGCAACTCTGTCCACTAAAGCCCCAACCCTCCGTCGACGATCAGCACCTGACCGGTCACAAAGTGAGGCATGGTGGCAAACGAGATCACAGCTGCGGTGACGTCGCCTGCGGTCCCGTTGCGGCGCATGGGCGTCTGCCTCGCCATGCGCTCCATGAAGGGGCGGACCGACTCTTCGCCGAGATCAATCATCCCCGGCGCCACGCAGTTGACCGCAATTTCCGGCGCCAATGCCTTGGCCATGACTTTCGTCAGCATATGGAGGGCGGCCTTCGATGAGCAGTAATGGGCATGATTAGCCCAGGGTCGAACGCCGCCTAATGATCCCAGATGAATGATTCGGCCCCTCCTCTCGCGCAGATGCGGTACAGCTTCCTTGGACAGGAGAAAAGGCCCACGGACATTTGTGGCAAACATTTGGTCCCACTCGCTAATTGTCAACGTTTCAAACCGCACCGTCTCATAGGTTGCGGCATTATTGATAAGGATATCGAGACCGCCGAGGCCGCTGGCCGCGGCATTAACGGCGGCACGTACGCTTTCCGCGTCGCGGACATCGCATTCGAGCGCCAGGGCATGCACTCGGCTGGCCTGCAACTCTTTGAGCGTTTCCTGAGCTTTGTCCCGCGACTTAAAGAAGGTTATGGCGGTATCGGCTCCCGCTCGTGCCAGGGCCACGGCCATAGCCCTGCCCAGGCGCTTGCCTCCTCCGCTGATGAGGGCTTTTTTGCCGCCGAGCGGCTTTGCCTCCTGCTCTGCCATGGACTAAGGATTGTACCGTGTCCCTCCTTACGGCCCGAGGTGGGAAGTGGGCACAGGCGGACAATGCGGCTGCAAACGATAATGCAAGGCGATGTACCACGTGACGTAAGTTCCCCTGGAAATAGCCAGTGGCGGTTTGCTAGACTCCCGGGCGATGTCACTGCCGCACGAAGTGATTGTGTATTCCCGTCGGGGATGCCATCTCTGCGAGATCATAAAGGAACAGCTCGCGAAGCTTGAGCGAAGGGGCGGCTTTCGCTGGCGCGAAATTGATGTCGAAGCCGATAGCGCGCTGAAGCGCGAGTTCCGGGATGAGGTGCCGGTCGTCTTCATTGACGGCCGCAAGGCCTTCAAGTATCGGCTTGATGAGCAGGAATTCCTTAAGAAATTGGCGATCTGACCGCGCCGGCGGCCACTGCCGCGGCAGCAGTTGGATCCTCCGGGAGGAGTTCGACGGGCGGGAATCGAGGGTTGGGTAAACGCATCATTTCTTCTGCTTCAAGCATCCTATTGGGCAAGCGAGCGGCGGTGACCTTCGGTGCCCCAGCGCCGTAAGTTTTTGGTTTTTCGCGTGTTATACTTCGTAAAATCAGGTTGTCTGGGCGGGCGCCCATCGCCCAGCCCGAGGGAAAATTCAAGATGGCCCGTAGTTCTCAGCGAGCTTCCGTTCTGATCGTCTCATTCCTGGCGCTTTGCGGATTTCTGGGAATGCTCTTTGCCCAGAAGAACCCGGCAACCGCCCATGACAGCGACTCCGATGTCAGCCAGAGTCTGCAGCAGTTCACCCAGGTTTTTGACATCGTCGAGCAGAATTATGCCGAACCGGTAAACCCGGACAAAGCCATTTATAACGGGGCCATCCCGGGCATGCTGCATGTGCTCGACCCGCACTCAAATTTCTTCGATCCCAAGTCATACTCGCTGCTGCGCGAGGACCAGCGCGGAAAATACTACGGCGTGGGGATGACCGTCGGACCCAGAAATAATAAGGTTATCGTCATCGCCCCATTCGCAGGGACTCCGGCATATCGCGCGGGCATTCATCCCGGGGACATCATCGCAGCCGTAGATGGCAAATCCACCGACAACATGAGTACCAGCGACGTGGCCGACCTGTTGAAAGGTCCGAAAGGAACAACCGTCCATATCACCATCCTTCGCGAGGGCTCGGAAAAACCGCTTGAGTTCACCGTGGTTCGGGACGAGATTCCACGCTATAGCGTCGATCTGCACTTCTTGATCCGCCCGGGAATCGGCTACATGCATGTTTCAGGGTTCAACGAGACCACGGAAAAGGAGGTTCAGGAGGCGCTCGACTCCTTCTCCGACCTGAAGGGCCTCGTCCTCGACCTGCGACAGAATCCCGGGGGCCTGCTTAACGAAGGTGTAGGGGTTGCGGACAAGTTCCTGCACAAAGGGCAGCTCATAGTGTCCCACCACGGCAGATCTTCACCGGAACGCCGCTATACGGCCACGCACGGCAACGGTGGACGGGACTATCCGCTGGTGGTACTGGTAAATCGCGGGACTGCTTCGGCGGCCGAAATCGTTGCCGGCGCCATTCAGGACCACGATCGCGGCCTTATTCTGGGTGAGACCACATTCGGCAAAGGGCTGGTGCAGACCGTTTATCCGTTATCGAACGATACCGGACTGGCTCTGACCACCGCCAAATACTACACACCCAGCGGGCGCCTCATACAACGCGACTACAGCAACGTGTCCCTGTATGACTACTACTTCGATCGCGACAGCATCAACGATACTGCCAATAAGGAAATTAAACTTACCGACAGCGGGCGCACGGTTTATGGTGGTGGCGGGATTACGCCCGACGTAAGAATCGATCCCGTAAAGACCAACCACTTTCAGGATACCCTGCTGCAGCATTACGCCTTCTTCAATTTTGCTAAGCATTACGTCGTCACTCACCGGGTCAGCAAGAACTTTGAAGTGGATGACACCTTAATGCAGGAGTTCCGCAAGTCGCTCGACGCCGACAAAGTGCCCTATACCGAGGCCGAGCTCGCCCAAAACAACGAGTGGATTCACTCGAACATCAAGAGCGAAATCTTCGTTGACGCCTTCGGGCAGGATGAAGGCTTGAAGGTGAAGGCTGAGACGGATCCTGAGGTTCTCAAAGCGCTTGACCTGTTGCCGCAAGCCCGGCAGCTGGCTGAAAACGCCAAGAAAGT